>CAUZJQ010000142.1:0-10311 GCA_963580095.1 Lentisphaeria bacterium
CAACGATCGCGTGCATACAAAAAGACCACCGCTAACCTGCAACTCGACCTTCTCCCTCACAAAGGCCAACGAGATTCTCGCCATCGGAAAAATGCACTGCGACCCGAGTGCTATTCCGGCGGCAGCATGTCCGCCAGAAGTTCGTCGGGCATGTCCTTGCCAACGACGAACGTCTTGCGGTCGGCATACCAGAAGATACGCCGACCATCACGTTCGGTCAGACTGGCGTACATGGCCAGCCAATCGAGCTGAATCATGCCGGTCTTCACCCGCTGTGTATCCATCAGCAGTTTTGGTTCACTAAACCAGATCGGCTGATATGCATCCGGCCGGAATGCTCCCACGGCAATCCAGATCGGCCGGCGAGCCGCCATATCCCAGGGCCCCGTGTCGCCCTGATCGTGGCCGTCCCGGTTCGAATAGAACAACAGGTAACGACCGTCCTCCAGCCGGTAGATCGGTTCCGGCGACTTGACGTGACGCACTTCACGACCACCATCTCGGTAGAGTAAGGGCTCAGGCGGTCTCCAGCTATGCCCGTGGTCATCCGAGACGGTGTACCAGATCGAGCCGGTCACGGTACGCATATTCATCCATAAGCGGCCGTTCGGAAGACAGACAATGGCGGGTTCCTCAGCCAGGCTGTACCCTTTCGAGGCGTCCGGCTCGATGCCGCAATTGACACGAATGGTTCCTTCCTCATCCGGCAGCCAGGTAATCTTAATGTCCTTCGGGTCCGGACCATCGTCGATATTATCGAATCGCATCAGTTCACACTGCGTGTCGGTGTGCCATCGATTGCCGCCGAGCGGTCGGGGATATACCATCTTGCTGGCCCAGCGAGTCAGACCGACAATCATGCGCCCCTCCGCGTCCCGAACCGGCTGTTGCCAGACAATGCAGTCCGGCGGGACCTTCGGATCGGGATGGTCGTAGCGGGTGCGTCTGAACGGAATCTCCACCCCACTGTCTACCCAGGTAATGCCGTCGTCGTCGGAATACAGCACATGCAGGGGCCCACACCAGAGACTGCCTTCGTGAGCGCCTGGAGTAGCCGCATACATGCAGTAGATGCGGCCGCACCGGCTGACCAGCGGAAACCCGGCGGTCGTAGTCATATTCTTCGCCGGAGGCTCAGCCATACATTTGGCAGGAGCCCAGCTGTGACCGCCGTCGGTGCTCCGACTGTACACCGTGCGGCTGTCGGGGGCACTTTCGAATGTGCCCGTCGTCCAAATGCACATCAGGTCTCCGCCCGGCGTGTAAAACACATGGATGTGATCGCTGTACTCGTCCGGGTCCCCCGGCCACTCCGGCAGGTGGATAACATAGTCCGGCTCCGTACGTTGCCAGTCATCCGTGTAGCATTGGGATGAGTTGATCGCTTTGTCGGTCATAAATATTGTTCGTGAATGCTTGTTGGGGACTGCTAAAGCGGGGTTTTCTAATCCGTCTCATGGTAGTGTAACGCGGACACGGATACAAGCGCACTGAAAGATTGGAATTGCTCGGCTGATAAAATTCTGACAGGCGATTCAATGGGCCACCCTATTCCCAGAACGGAATAAGCACGATCGCCCTATTCGTTATGCCACTATAGCTGTCGCCCCCCCCAAAAAAAAGCGTACATATCTGAGGAAAACGTCACGGATATTTACACTTGAATCTTTCCGGTTTGGTCGTAGGATAAACCGCATCGGGAGCCCCCAAAAAACAGGGTAAGATCTACCTGTGAACGCATGGATTGGCCTGGATCAGCGAAGCCGCCCTTCTGTGGTCCCGGCGATGTGATATTAGCACACGAATTGATGATAGAGACCAACCTGATCAACTGACCAACGTGCCTGACGATAGCAGCCGCCAGTAGGCGTTCGCGGTCGATTTTTGATATTCATACCGGCAGATTAATCCGATAATGATTATACGAAAAAAAACAGGGGCGCCAAGATGACAAAAGTTGAGTTTGACGAACAACAGTGGGAGCTTGTCGGGGCACCTGGAATTCTCAAGCCAGCGAGTGGCGAAGCTGATACGCCCCCCGAGTTTCCACTGCACTGGCGGGCATACGGCCCGGTCCCCGCCGAGCACACCCGTCTTTCAGGACACTCTCTCATTAACCTCGGTGCAGAGCCTCTGGTTAGTGCAGACGTGGAAGCCCTCCACGAAGTGCCCGAGCAACTCACGATCGGCGACCAGAGCTTTGACGGACAGGGCATCGTACTCAATGGCTCAATGTTCGATTTTGATAAATTGTTCGACCCGCACGCCAACGGACAACAGGTTTACGCCATCGCCGAGTTCGCGGTCGATGAAGCCACCGAAATCATCCTCGGTGCCGGTGCGGATTGGTGGATGCAGGTCTGGATCGACGGCAAGGAAGTGCTGAGCACCTTGGAGAACGGCAACCAAGACACGACGTTTGATACAACTAATCACTGCGTTCGCCACCGCCTGACAGCCGGCAAGCACTTGATCGTCCTGCGGTCGATCCGTGGCGGCGGCAGCTGGCACATGCACATTGGATTTGTGACGCCTGATGACGAACGCTACGGGACACGGCAGTTGGATCGCTGGGAAATCCTTCCCGACGATGAGCATCTGATGCTGCCGCCTATGGGCCTCGCCGAGCTCGGCATGGCACTGCGCACCGACAAGTGCATTGCCGATGAAACGGTCGAGTGCGATTTCCTGCTGCATGACCATGAAGGACAGTTCGGCATCGTCTTCGGCGCACAGGACAGCGAGAACTATTACTGGGCCTATTATCCGCGCTGGGGCCAAAACTGGCGCGCCCGCGCCGTATACGCCGTGATTGCCAAGGTCGAGTCCGCCCGAGGCGGCCACGCCCGGGGCCTGGCGATGATGCTCATGCCCAACGTCATCGGCCACATTAACGCGAAGCTTTCGATTAAGGTTGAGCGCCGCGGCAATCAGATTCAGATGTATATGAACGGTGTCAAGGGCCCGTCCATCATCGACAACACGTTCGGCGCCGGTTTTACAGGCGTCAAGGGGCATAGAGACTTCGAGGTCCGCAACTTCAAGGCTTCCGGCAATGAGGTTTCCGATTTCGGATTGCAGATTGCGGATTCAAAAAAGCAGACCTGGTTCAACCTATCCACTGATTTTGACTACGGCGCCCTGCATGCCCCCGCCACGCTCATGCGTTTCCAGAGCGGCGAACTCCTCGCCGGCATCAGCAGCCGTGAGGGGTTGTTCCATAGCAGCGATCCCGAGGCACAGATACGGCTATACAGGTCACAGGATGCCGGGCACACCTGGCAGCGTCACGGCGACGTTCTGCCAATGGCCGATTTTCCGCACAATGCCCTATGGGGGATTCGCTGGTTTGAGCCCCACCCCGGTGTCATTCGCGCCTTCAGCCATGGCCCGGCAGTCACTGGGGCGTATGAGTATCTCGAGGAGGCCAAGGGGCCTGAGGAAATACTCACATTTCGAGACTCTGACGACTTCGGCATAACGTGGTCGGAAGCACAGACATCCGAGCTCACCGGTGACTGGAGCACGCTCTACGGCCCGCGCTGCAACAACCATATCTACGGCTTCACACAGCTTGACGACGGAACACTGCTGGCTGTATTTCTTCACATGTACAATAACCTGTACGACTGTATCCCGAACCACGGGCAGAGCACCTGGGGCACAGAAATCGCGCAACCGTATGCGTCACGCAGCGAGGATGGCGGCCTGACGTGGCAGCCGCCGGTTCCGATGGACAACGCCAACATCATCGACGGACAATCACCGGAGAGTCCCAATGGCGGATTTTCGGAGACCGTTCTTGCGCAATTACCCAATGGCAGGATCGTCGCAACCTGCAGGCCGTTTCGCTCACCGTATAGCTGGTTGACGTTTTCAGACGACGACGGCCAGTCGTGGCGACAGGCCTGTTATGCACCGTTCTCGATCGCCGGAGGCCCGCAGATGGTCGCAACAGCATCGGGATACCTCGCGCTGGTCGGTCGGCAAACGGGTTTGGGCCTGCACACCAGCGTCGATGGCGGACTGAACTGGGACACGGGCACGCTGCTCGACCACGACTGCTGGTTCAACGGCCACCTGATAGAAACCGAACCGGATGTTATCCTGGTGTACTACTTCAACCCGGGCGGAGTGAACACGCCAGCCTTCCCACGGATGCAGCATCTTCGAATTACACCGGAGGGACCAGTTCCGGTGGAGGTTTAATCGTCCAGCCTGTCGCGGCTGCAACGCCATACCCAAAACCGCCCATGATTCTCCCAGCGAAAATTCGTACGCGACTCAGTCGAGCGACTCGCGAGATCCAGTCAGCACTGTGACATGGGTGAACTCGCGATCGAAGACATACGGCCGGATCTTGATGGTGCGATCCAGCTGCTCGTTGCCCCGCAAGCCAGAGGCCGCGTCCACGACAATTCCGACTTTAATACCGGGCGGTGCGATGCTGTAGTTGGATGTCTCGAGCACCTGCCCTTCATTGATTTCACAATCGAGCTGAAGATGTCTGACCAAGAGCACGGGGCGGCTACGCAACGATCGATCTTCGGCACCGGCGAGAATTCCGTAACAGCCTGTGCCCGCGGGGGACACGCTAAGCCGGCAATTGGCGTCGACAATGGTAAGCACACCGGCAGTTTGTTTCGAGACCTCGGCGATCCGCCCGAGCAAAAAACCATTGGCCAGCACCGGCTGGCCAACAGCGATGCCGTCCTGTTCGCCCCGGTTCAACTGCAGCCGACGGCCACCGGCGGCGGGATCGCGGAAAACCACACGGGCATGCGTGACTGCCAAGGCTGCAGTTTCTTCGAGTTGCAGTAGTCGGCCTAATTCGCGGTTCTCGCGTTCGAGCTGTTTGATTCTGGCGAGCTGTACGGCTGAACGTTCATCCGCCTGCTGCAATTCCGTGATTTCCTGCACCAACTCGGCTTTCGATCGCAACATCTGCACCTGCTCAGCGAGCTCGGCCTCAGCGGCACTCTCGGCGACTGTAAACGGGCTGCTGAAATCCCGCAGCAGCCTGCGACCGTCCGGGTGAAACCGAAACACCAGGACGACAATGATCAACGCCAGGACGACGGCGACCGGAACAACAATTTTACGAATCGACTTCAAGGGCAACGGTTCATTTTCTGGTGTGTAGAAAAACGAGAATAGTGGACGGTTAGAGCTATGGAGTAATAGAATAACGGAACCGGCGTTTCCGCAGTCGCCAGCACGCCAACACGCCATCCGATCAATCTGGTCCACATCGTGCTAATGTAGACGCCTTTGCACCGGGAGAAAGCGATTGGAACCATGGCAACTAAATCTGCGGCGAATCTGGTTTGTACAGCTCTTCAGTATCATGGGGTTTGCGCTGTGCATGCCACTCGCGCCATACTATATCCAGGAACTCGGCGTAACCGATCCCGACAAGGTGAAGTTCTGGTCGGCGCTGTTCTTTGCAGTTACCCCACTTTCGGTCGCGATCATGGCGCCGATCTGGGGGATCCTCAGCGATCGCTACGGCCGTCGAATTATGCTGATGCGCGCCAATGTTGCCGGACTCGTCGTGCTTGCAGCAATGGCATACGTCGACACACCGTTGGCGCTGATCGTGCTGCGCAGCGTTCAAGGCATATTGACGGGTACGTACACGGCAGCATTGACAATGGTCTCCGCCAACGCCCCCGACGACCGGCAGGGCTCGGCCCTGGGCATGCTGCACACGGCTGTATACGCCGGCGTCATGTTCGGCGGCCTGGCCGGAGGAGTCCTCGGGGATATCCTGGGGTACCGCGCCTGTTTTCTCGTCTCCGCGGGACTGCTGGGTATGGCAGCACTGCTCACCATGACGCTGGCCGAACTCCCAGACCCAGTCGAGGACAAAGGCGTGCAGGGGAAGAGCACACGCTACTCGCTGCCGATGCTGGTGCTGCTGCCAATCCTGATGGCGACCTTCTGCATGGCGTTCGCCCGGCAGTTTGATCTGGCTATCCTGCCACTGTACGTACAGGAACTGCATGGGCAACTGGCGGGCAGCGCAACCATCACCGGCGCCCTGAACGGGATCGGTGGGATCGCTTCGATCCTCTCGGGCGTCTACCTGGCACGATTCGCCGACCGCCGGCATCCGGCCCTACTCGGCTGTGTTGCGGCAGCGGGTGCCGGGCTGTTCATGATATGCATGGCACTGACGTCGTCGTTTGCACTCATCTTCCCAGCGCGCTTTGCGATGCTATTCTTTGCCGGTGCGCTGGACCCGCTACTGCAGGCCTGGGTGGCACGGATGATCCCGGCGAAACGACGCGGCTTTGTGCTGGGCATCACTGTTACGATCCGGGCCCTCGGCTGGTGTGTGGCACCACTGCTGGCCGGCTGGGTCGCGGTGCAGTGGAATTCACAGGCAGTCTTTTACGCGGGCCCGCTGATTTTCTGGCTGCTGCTGCCGTTGTTCGGCATCATCGTCGCAGCACAGAATAGGGAAAGTGGGAAGCAGGCGTGAGGGCACCACTGGACACTCGCTACCCGCTACTCAATGATCAGTGCTTCGATCTCGTCGTCCTTCGCATCTTCATCGAGCAGCTTCTTATCCGCATCTTTCCGGAACGGCTGCGGATCTATCGCCTCGGCTCGCAGTTTGTCGAGATTGAAGCTGGGCAGATACCGATAGTAAACTTCCAGCTGCAGACAAGCGAGTGTCGTTGAAAAGACCAGGCCGGGGTTACCGGAAAATCGACCGCCCGGCCCGCCGGGGGACTCCCAGTACCCTTCGGCATGCTGGCTCCTGATCAGCACGTCCTGAAACTTGTCGTTCCAACGCCGCCAGCTCGAGCCGCCCTCGTTGAAGAGCGCCTGCGTATCATAGTACCAGCCATACAACGCCGTGGAGGCATTTTCCCACTGGTACGCCGGCAGACGGTGTTTCAGCAGCGTGTTGATGCCGCTGTTCACCGGCCACGCATGCGGCTCACCAAGTAACTGCAGCGATACGCAGCCAACGCCGGTCATGTTGCCGGCGACCTCCCCCGGTACGCTCGCATAGCCGAATGTGCCGTTCTCTTTTGCCGACGAAACGTTCTTGAGGAACCTCTTGCCTTTCTGGATTGCTTCACCCAGTCCGGCAACCTCGGAACCCGAAACGTAGGCGGCCTTCATTGCTTGAAACTGCCAGCCGGACACCGACATATCCCACCGTGTGCCCAGGTCATAGACATAGCCGAAGCCGCCGGACTCCTGCTGTCCGGCGACGATCACGCCGATGCCACGATCCATTGCCTCCCGAAGGTAAGCCATATCCTGCCCCCCTTGTTGCCCCTTCCCCCGGACATAGACCCCGGCCTTGGTCATGCCATATGCTTCGGCAATGGCGTACGTCGCGATACCGTTCGCATAGGCGTGGGAAGCGCCCCGCACCGGCACTTGCGGTGCCAGCCAGCGCATGGCGCGCTCGACTGTGTCGCCGAATTCCTCCGACTGCGGCGTGTCGCCGTGAGCAAGAAAGCACAGAAGCGCCAATCCGGAAAAGCTTGGTTCGCCATACCACGAACCATCTGCCTGCTGTACTCGCTTCAGCCAGCGCAGCGCCCGCAGCACGGCATCCTGGCCAGCCGGCTTGCCACCGTTCTTAAACACGGCCGCCTTGCGTCCAGTCTTCGTGCGGCCACCGTAAAGCCCGCGGATGACGGTGGCCGACTTGATCGGCTTGACGTCCAGGATGACATCGATCAGATCGAAGTTGTCGTCGGTTGATGGTGCCTCTTCAATAACATCGTCGAATGCTGCCTCAAATGCTGTTTCGTCGGGCACCGCCGGCATCGGCACATCCATCTCCGGTGCCTCCTCGAAAACATCCTCGACGATCTCACGAACAATCGGGTCCGGCGGCTCGATCTCCTTGATCGGGATCTCCTCCATCATCACTTCGATCTCGGGCAGCAGCTCCGGCCGCTCCTTACCAACGACAAGAACGCCAAGCAGTGTGAGAAGAACGATGTGTAGGACGAACGAGACCAGCGGCCCGGCCATGTGTTCGCGCATCTTCTGCTGACGATAGGCCAGCAAAATCTCCTGCAACTGCTCCTCATGCTCAGCCAATGACTGCTCTTCGTCTCTGATGGTATGTTCGTCTTGAAACGTTTCCAACGAAATGCTCCCGTCTGCCTTCCGGTTGATTCCAAAAATATGAAGTATTTCTAAAAAATCCGAGGGCATTCCAACGCGATTGCAAACCCGCAGTATTCGAAAGCCCAAGTCCGCATTACAACCTTTCCGATCGGCCGCGGCCAACGCAGCCGGGCGACAGGCCGGCAATTAAAATCCGACCGCTGGCTCGGTACCGACCTGAGTCTATACTGCCGATCCGTTTGTATTGCTCCGCCCTCCTTCTACCTTAGCGACTGCCGTTCGCAACAGCTGAAACCATATCTGTCATTCAGGACTTCGCCATGCCTTTCGATTCCGCACTGCAGCGACAAATAATGGGCCGGTTCGCCACTGGCGTTGCCATCGTGACGACAAATCATGAAGGGGTCCTACAGGGCATGACCGCGAATTCTCTCACCTCGCTATCGCTTGATCCTCCCATGGTGCTGGTCGCCGTGAGCAAGCGCAATTTCATGTGCGCAAGCCTGGTCGAAAGCGGTTGTTTTGCCATCAATCTGCTGACGGCGGCGCAGCAACCGCTCTCGGACCAGTTCGCCCGGCCGGGACCAAAGGATTTCACCAAACTATCGACAATCACAGTGGAGACGGGCGCACCGATTTTTGCGGATGCCATGGCCTATATCGACTGTCGACTTGTGGAGACCGTACCCGGCGGCGATCACGACATCTTCATCGGCGAATGTGTTGCAGGCGCCGTCACTGGCGGCGAACCTTTGGTGTTTTTCAACGGCAATTACACCGGCCTTCAGGCATCCGCCTTCAGGGAGCACTCGCAATCCGAACCGATCATGCTCGAAGACACCTACGAATACTACGGTTCATTCTAATTCCCGTGCTTAACCTCCCCCGCCTTCAACCTCTTTCCCAGCCGCTGCTTCAAGCGTCGCGAGCCGACTCGCCATCTCCGTCAGTTTATCGATAATCACGGCATGCACATAAACCGCATCCATACCGACCGGACTGTCCGGGCTCTTGATGCTCTCGATAATCGCTGTCAGTTCTTCTCTGGTCTTCATATATTTACCTCCAGTTATGAAGCGAATTAATCCCGATGACCTGTCTCCCATGCAGACTTTATCAGGCCATTGTCGGAAAAACATGGATTGAGTCACTGCTCAAGCAACACTCTCAATGATGACAGACCATCCAACCAATGCAAACCATAAAAACTCGATGAGAGTTGGAATGAATCACTCAATTGCATACATTGGATCCAACCAACGACCGACAGCCCCTGTTTCGGATGCCTGAAAAAAAATCCTCTCTAAAACTCGTCTCCTGGAATGTCAACGGCATCCGTGCCGGGCTAAAAAAAGGCTTCCGCGACTTTGTTCGGGCTGAAGATCCTGACATCCTTTGCATCCAGGAAACGAAGGCCCGAGAGGTGGATGCCGACCTCGACCTGCCGGAGTATCACGAATGCTGGCATGCCGCCGAAAAGAAGGGTTACTCCGGCACACTTGTCCTCAGCAAGACCAAGCCACTGTCCGTCCACAACGGCATCACGGTCGCCGGCGACGATACCGAAGGACGCGTCATCACCGCGGAGTTCGAAAATTTTTTCGTTGTCAATGTCTATACACCCAACGCCAAGCGCGACCTGTCGCGGCTCGATTACCGAGCCAACGTCTGGGATGTCGCCTTTCTCAAGCATTGCCGGAAACTCGAGAAAACGAAGCCGGTGATCTTCTGCGGTGATCTCAACGTTGCTCACACCGAGCTCGACCTGGCAAATCCCAAAAGCAACCACAAGACCCACGGGTTCACACCCGAGGAGCGCGCCGGGATCGACAACATCGTCGGCGCCGGGTTCATTGACAGCTTCCGCGAGTTCCACGAAGGCAACGGGCACTACACGTGGTGGGCTGTGTGGGGAGGATGCCGGGAACGCAATGTCGGCTGGCGCATCGATTACTTCTGCATCTCAAAGGCCTTGAAGCCACAGCTCGTAAGTGCCGACATCCTTAAGGATGTGATGGGCTCGGACCACTGTCCGGTCCGCCTGGTGATCAAATCCACCTAACCGCAAGCCTTTCTTACCGCGCCAAACCCAAGCAACGTCACACCAGTCCTGTTCGCTCCGGTTCTTCTTCCGGTAATAGCGACATCCGTTCCCCCGAGTCATCGACTCCCTCAAGTCACTTTCATTCACCTCATTCACAG
>CAUZJQ010000143.1:0-10282 GCA_963580095.1 Lentisphaeria bacterium
ATCAACAGTCTGAGCTGGTCCTGAAAGGCACGGATCAACTGCTCGTTCTGCTGGTGGATCGCCATATAGCGATTGATGGTAATCGTCACGACAAGGTTACCGGGTACGGCACCGATGAGAAATCTTTTGACTACCCGGAAATCGACATTGTTCAGCGCGATATGCCGCGGACCGGCAAATATCTTAGCCACGAACGAGTAAAGGCTGGCGGTGCCGACAGCCTCAGAGGAGGTGAGTCCCAGCCATAAGGTGAGCACCGGCAGCATGAAAACGGCACCGCCAATGCTAGTGAGGCCAATTGCAAAGCCTACCACCCCGCCAAACAGCAAACGTAGGAAAATTGCTTCTATCACCGATTAATGAATCCGGGCACACATAATGCTGGCTTCGTTGTGTAGTTGTTCGATCATTGCTTTCTTGGTGCCGACAATCTTCTTCGGCAGTCGTGTGTCGGTGACGATATGGCCATCCGCGAAAAGGATATTGTAGCCATTCGGATGCGGTGCCGGTACGTCCCGCGAGACGCAGTTAATTTCGATCATCACCCATTTCTTTGACGGATTCCGGACGTTTCGTTTGCCGGCGAGATCGTCGTTGTAGACGAAGCCCAGACCTTTTTCCTTGAGTGCGTTGGGTAGTGCCGGGCACATCCAGACGTCTCTGGCACGGGGCGCTTTGCGTTTGCCGTGCAGAATGACGCTGATGCTGTCCTCGCCGCTCAGCGGGTCGTCGGGATAGAAAGCGGCTTTGGGGTAGCGGCCGTTCTCCAGATTGTAGGCGGTCATCAGGATGCCGATCTGCCGGAGGTTGCTGAAACACTCGGCCTCGTAGCCCTTCTCCTTGACCTTGGCATACTGCGCTCCTGGAATACTGGTGACGATCGCGGCAACCGCCAGGATTTCAGTCAACGAAAACCGCCGTATGATATAACGGCGTTTACCGTTCTTCGGGGTGTTGAACATGATCGCCCTCCTTGCCGATGACACGCGGCCAAATAAGCAGGTTACCTATCGTTTCGTTCGCTTTGTCGAGGTAGCCGGCTTCCAGGTGTTCGACCTTCTGGTGCTGGGCCAACACCCAATAGGCAAGACCTCGAAACACTACGGGCAGTTCCTCTGCGGCAACCAGAAGTTGACCGCGGCTGGCATTGTCGCCCATAGCTGCCGCCAGCGAGCCAATATAGGTTGCGGCGTTATCCGGGTCAAATGTGGGCTGCCCGTCGACCGGCGGCGGCACCAGCGCAGCGAACAATGTCAACGCCCTGGCCGATTGCTGCGCCTGCCACAGTGCGACAGCAGATTCGAAGTGTGCCAGCTGGCCATTGAACGTCTGCAGTCCGGCCCCCGGATCGCCGATAACGGCAGATTCATATTCGACGGACAGTTGACGCAGCGCTTTGGCAGCCGGCAGGTAATTGCCATCCGCCAGATCGAGCCGTGCCAGCAGGTGGCGACCGACGAGGATGAAGCCGTACCGGTCGTCGTCCTCGCCCTCGTACAGGGTGTCGCCACTGCCAGCGCCGCCAGCTGCCCATGCCGCCATGGCGGCGAGGTGTTGCCGTGCCGCAGCGTAGTCACCAGCGGCGACGGCCGCCATCACCTGATCGTGCAGCCGATCGCCTTCGATTTGTTCTTCCGTGCCCTGGCCGAGCAGCTTTTCGACCTGATTCGACTTCGACTGGGCGGAGAGTTTCGGGATCAGGCTGTGATAATTCATGTCGCGCTCTTCCCGCTGCTTGAGCATGTAGATGGCCGTGATCGACACCAGCGACGAGATGATCACGAAACTCAGCAGCTTATGCTTGCGCAGGCGTTTCTCGAACTTTTCACCAGGTGTAAGGTTGCGGACGGACACCGATCTACCGGCCAGGCAGGCTTCGAGATCCGCAACAGCGGCAGACATAGCGGCGTAGCGCCGGCCGGTCTCCTTTTCGAGCATCTTCATCAGTACAGCGTTGAGGTTGCGGCTGATGTCGCGGCGACGGTGTTTCCGTGCCGAGGTCGGCTCAACCTGGCACACGGTCCGGAACACCTCGGGCAGCCGCATGTCAGCACCGATTTCATAGGGCATTTTGCCGGTCAGCAATTCGTACAGGACCACACCGAAACTGTAGATGTCCGACTGGGCAGTGACGTCCTTGGCGTCGTGGCCGGCCTGCTCCGGCGACATGTAGCACGGTGTCCCGAGCACTGTGCCAGACATTGTCAGGTCGGTAGAGTCGACGGCCTTGGCAAGGCCAAAATCGGCCAGCAGCGGTTGTGCGAATTCATTGATCAGGATATTGGCGGGCTTGGGGTCACGGTGAATGATACCATGACTGTGCGCAAACTCCAGGGCCTTGCCAACCGCAATACCAATCTGCAGAGCTTCGCGGATCGACAGAAGTCCCGTTTTTTGCACGTGATCACGGAGTGTCTTGCCACCCGGCACCAACTCCATCGCGATGTAATGATGCGAACCGTCGTGACCGGTGTTGTAGATGGTAATGATATTGGGGTGACGCCGCAACTGCCTGGACGCATCCGCCTCGCGCAGGAATCGCTGGAGTTCGTGCGGGCGCAAGGCCGGCGTTACGGTCAGGACCTTGAGAGCGATTTCGTCGCCGCGCGCTTCGGCGGCACGAAAAACGATCCCCATCGCGCCCTGGCCAAGCAGACCGAGAATGCGGTACGGACCGATACGCTGGACCTCGCCAAGGATCTGTGCCACCATACGATCCGAGGTACTGATCCGTTCCGTCAAAGTCTCGTCGTTGTCGACGGGGGGTTGCGCGTCGAAGCTGTCACCGCCGAGTGAAGGATCCGTCTCGTCATGTGGTGGCGGCTCGCCGGCCCATGCTTCCACCTGTTCCAGCGGCGCTTCGATCGTGGCATCCTCCGGCGATTCCACCTCTCCTGTGCATCTCTGCGCCTGCTCGGCATCGGTCTCCGTAGTGGCCCCCTCGGGCGGCGGTTTATCTGAATCCTCAGCCATATTCAACCTTGCTGAATTTAGAGAATGCCGCGGCGCACGGCTTCGAACAGCAACACCGTAGTCGCCTGAGCCACGTTCAACGACTCCGCGGTACCCGGCATCGGGATGTTGACATGACGCGCCCCCTCGAAGTTGCCGGTGCCGGCGGCTTCGTTGCCCATGACCAGGACGTTGCCGGCAAACGCAAAGGCGTCATCGAAACAGTCGATTCCGGCATGTGGCGAGGTCAGCCAGATGTCACAGTCGGCGACTGTCGCCAGCCAATCGCGGACAGCCGCCACGTCGTCGAATATAGACAAGGCCACGTGGAACTGTGCACCCATGCCCGCGCGCAGCGCTTTGGCGCCCCAGGCATCCGTCGTACCGGCGGTGGCAAAAACCTGGCGTAGGCCGACGGCGTGACACGAACGCAGAACCGAACCAAGATTCCCCGGATCTGCAATACGGTCGAGAACGAGAAAAAACGGCACCTCCACCGAGGCAACTGCCGGTTCCGGTCGCCGCAGAACAAGGAGCACACCTTGCGGTGTCTCGGTCTGTGCGAACTTCGAAAATTCGGCTTCGGTCACGACATGTACCGGAAAATCAGACTCGGCCCCGCACCAAGGATCCGCCGCCGCCGACTCGCTGACAACGCCGAACTCGACCCACTCGGGCGCGGCCTGTACTGCCTCGCCACAGACGTGCCAACCTTCGCAGACGACATAGCCGCCCTTCTTGCGGCCCTGTCGTGACTGCAACTGGCGCAGCACCTTCTGTCTGGCATTGGTCAACTGCATATGTCGAATCCAGGAAAATACTTCGTAGCCGATGCCTTGTGCAACATAACATTGCCGCTTTCGTACAAAGTTTCCAAGAACAAATGGATCATATGAACTGGATACAGGTTAGAGTTCTCACTCTAATCTAATCAGTGGCACAGTTGGTGGCAACGGTAGCGCGGCATTATATTAGAAAGCCATCACCATCAATCCGGATAAGCATACGTATGGCACCAATGTCTCAGGACGAGCGACGAATCGCCGAAGACGTGTCCCAGTTGATGTACTGCAATCCTTTCCTGCCGGAGCGCAAGGAACTCGAGCGGGCCATCCTGGGCAACACCGGTTCGGCGGATGGCGTCTGGAGCAAGCGTTCCGCCGACTCGAAACTGTCGCTTGCCGTCACCGCGATCGCCGATGTTGTGGAAGAACTGATCGGCAAGCTGCAGACAAAAATCAAAGACAAGCCCTCGGCAGATGCCGACCTCACTCTATACGCCGACGTCTGCCTGTATCTGCTGTTCGATCGCTATCGAACCGACCTGCAGCTGCTGATCACCCCGTCACAGCGAAAGCCGGTCGGGAAATGCACGTTTGTGAAGGCGTACCTGGCAGACTTCGAGCGGCTTCTCGGCGACACGGGTGTGGCAGATCGCCTCGGCCTGGATGCAGCGCACCTGCTCGCGTGTTTTTTCCAGGTGCGCCGAGCCTTTCACTTCACCTATGAATGCATCATCGGCGGTTCCATGCCGACCGCGGTTCTGCGGGCCGCAGTGTGGCAGTCGATCTTCACCTGTGACATGCGACGCTATCAGCACGCCTTGTACGACAAGCTCGGCGACATCACCACGCTGATCGTCGGACCGTCCGGCACCGGCAAGGAGCTCGTCGCGCAAGCGATCGGGATGTCGCGTTACATCGCCTTCGACACCGAAGCAGGCGCGTTCGCCGCGCCTTTCGCGAAGTCGTACTTCCCGCTCAACCTGTCGGCGCTGTCGCCGACACTGATCGAGTCGGAACTGTTTGGTCACCGGCGAGGCGCCTACACCGGGGCACTGGAGGATCGTGAAGGGTGGCTCGAGGTTTGTCCACCGCTCGGCTCGGTGTTTCTCGATGAGATCGGCGAGATCGACGAAGCGATCCAGGTAAAGCTTCTACGAGTGCTGGAATCTCGCGTCTTCCAGCGTCTCGGAGAGACGGAATCACGCCAGTTCGGCGGCAAATTGATTGCGGCAACCAATCGCGATCTGGCAAAAGAGATGGACGCCGGCAACTTCCGCACCGATCTCTATTATCGGCTGTGTTCGGATATCATCCACACACCATCCCTGCACGAACAGTTGCAGGATATGCCGGGGGAACTGGAGATCCTGGTTCGGTTTCTCGCCCTCCGCGTCGCCGGTGAAGAAGTTGTCGAAGCGTTGACAAGTGAGGTGGTCGAATGGATCGACGCAAACCTGGGGGCCAGGTACGAGTGGCAGGGAAACGTCCGCGAACTCGAGCAGTGCGTCCGTAATATCATGATCCGCCGGGACTATCGGCCGGCCCAACGCAGTGCCGACACACCGCACCAGAACCTGGCCAACGACATGGCAGCAGGCAGCTTGACAGCGGACGAGCTACTATCACGTTACTGCACCATGGTTTACGCACAAACCGGCAACTACGAAGCTGCCGCACGCCAGCTCGAACTCGATCGACGTACGGTCAAGAGTAAGATCGACGAGGCACTTCTGGAGCGACTCAAGAATAAGGGATGACCACGCTCCCGGACAAGAAAGTCGCAGTCGTCACCGGTGCCAGTGTCGGTATTGGCGGAGCGTCTGCTGGCAGACGGCTGGCAAGTCGTGGGCATCGATGTTGATCTCGCCGGATTCGACGAACTGGCTGCGGCACACCCCGCGCGCGCAGCAGGCGTGCGCGACGACGTTGCCGACCCGGATGCCCATGAGCGCGCAGTTGTCCTTGCTCGCGAGCTCGGCGTGCTGTGTGGTTGGGTCAACAATGCCGGCATCGAAAACACGACGCGCGCCCACGATTTTTCTGAGGTGGATTACCGCGCCGTCCTGGACATCAACTGCGACGGTGTCGCGTATGGATGTCGGGCCGCGTTGGACGCCTTCATCAGCAACGCTGTTCCGGGACGTATTGTCAATGTCTCCAGTGTGCGTGGCATCACATCGTTTCCGGACGGCTTCGCTTATGAAGCAGCCAAAGGCGCGGTCGAACAGATGACGCGCAGCATTGCCGTGCAGTACGGGCACCTCGGCATTCGTTGTAACGCGGTGCGGCCCGGTGCCATTCTGACGCCGCTGACCGAGCGCTTGGATATCGGCAACGCGCCGGACCGCGAGGCGCGCATCCGCGAGATCGGCGAAATGCATCCGCTGGAACGCCGCATGATCATGCCAGACGAAGTCGCAGCAGCGATCGCCTTTCTGCTGTCCGACGACGCTTCCGCCATTTCCGGCGCCGCGCTGCATGTGGATGCAGCGATGACTGCACGCTGTTTCCCGGTCCCGCTAAGCGACAGACATTCAATTCGATTCGTCCCACAGCGATGATACCCGGTAGGGACCTCCCGAACGATCACTTCCGGATCTGCGTTTCCATGAACTCCGTCTCGACCGTCTGCATCGTGTCGATGATCTCGTCGGCAGTGTCGCAGGCGCGCAAAAAGTCAGCCAGGCCGGTCTTGTTAAGCAACAGGGCGATACGTGCCAACATGCAGAGATGGATGCGATCGTCGTGGGCACACGGCGTGATGAAAAGATCGGTGAGCTTGCCGTCGGGAGCGCCGAACGGGACGCCGGCAGGCACACGTGCGATGACCAGAAAAGACTCCATGATCAGGTACTCGTCATGGATACGGCTGTGTGGAATGGCAACGCCGCCGACGAGCCCGGTCGGACACAACTCTTCGCGTTCCTCGAGCAATTTGTGATACTCGACCTCGTCGGAGATGTGGTTGCTCTTGACCGCCAGGCTCACCAGTTCGCGCAACAGCCGGCTGCGAGTCTTGGCAAACAGATCGGGGTCCACGGTAGAGGGATGCAGGTACTGCGACAGGAACGGCCGATCCCGATCAGGCGGCTGCTTCTGGAGCGTCGGCGCAGCTTTGTGCATCTGCGCCGCCTGATCCGATTTGTGGCCCAGCAGTTTCTGACTGAGCCAGTCATGCAGCTCGCGCTTGCCAAACATCGGCTGGTTTCTGACATAGACCGTCTGAATCTCCCCCTGCCGACTCAGACGCCCAACCTCCTCCTCCGAGACGTGCAGGTAGTCGGCGGCTTCTTTGATCCCTAGTTTTGTGTGCGGCATGATCGGGCCTACGTCATTTCGACATGATGACCAGCGTGCGGTCATCGGTTTGCGGGTAGGAATCGGCGTGTTCAGCAACGGCTTCGAGTAACTCGCGCACGGCTATCTTCGGGTCGTCGCTGGCAGTCTTCCAGCGGTCGCACAGGCGTTCGAGACCGAACTCCTCTCCAGCTTCATTCAGTGTTTCGGAAATGCCATCCGTATACATTAACAGCGAAGTGCCGGGCAGCCAGGAAAATTCGAACGTGTCGAATTCCACTCCGAACTCATTCGGTAACAGCCCCAAAGCCGGGCCATCCGGCGAAATAACCAGGATCTCACGGTTGGTCCGACGGATGAGAAGACCTGTGTGTCCGGCGCGGGCATACTCGACTGTGTTGTCCCGTTTGTCGATCAGGCACATGGCCAGAGTGATGAACTTACCGTCGTCGGCCGTGTCGTCGAACAAAGTCTGATTGAGATCGCGCAGAAAACTTTCGAGATCGTCCTTGTAGCGGGCCACGTTCGACCGTAGGAAACTGCGGCACATGGCCGTGAACATGCAGGCGGGAATCCCCTTGCCGCTGGCGTCGGCGATAACCACGAGCAAGTGGTCGTCATCGACCTCGATGAAGTCGTAGTAGTCGCCGCTGACTTCCTGCGCAGCATTGTTGAGACCGTAGATATCAAAGTTGTCGCTTGCCGGCGCCGTCGCGGGCAGCAGGGATTTCTGAATTTCCCGCGCCAGCAGCAACTCCTGAACGATGCGTTGTTGATCGCCCATTTCCTCGTAGACCTGGACCAGAACACCGCCGATAGCAACGTGGCTCGACAGGGTCGACAGGAGAAACAGATCCTCCGTGGTAAAGGAAACAGTGCGATTCCGCTTGTTAACTGCGCAGATCACGCCGGTCCGCTGCTCGTTAATGCTCATCGGAACGGCCATAACGCTCTCGATCGGCGTCGCCCGTCCACGGCTTCTGCTATGCGAGCGCATGTCGATGCCGCCGGCCAGATAGTTCTCGCCGGTCAGTGCGACCTCGCCGACGACGCCGTCGCCCAATTCGATGCGATCGTGGTCGATCTGCTGGAGCATGCGCGTCGACTTGGAGATCTTGAAATCAACGTGATCGGGGAGCATCGGGAGGGACCCCGACTGTGCCGCCAATCGCAGAACCGAGTCGTTGTCCAGCAGATAAATGCGGACACTGGCGGCATTGACAGCACTGGCTACGGACCCGGCAATCTCGCGCATCCAGACACGCGGATCGCTGTTCGCGCCGATGCTGTTGACAAAGCGCATGAGAAACTCGACGACCTCTTCACGGTCCGCCATGGCGCGCTCACCCTCCCGCAGCGTCTGCCGCGATATCAACCATAGATACAACTGCAGGGCAGCCAATAGTGCGACAAGACCGTAAAGGACGGATATGCTCATGACCAATATGCCGGTGAAATCATTGCAATGGACAGGTGAAACAATAAATTAGCCGTAATCATCATGCTCGCCACGCTCAACATCGACAATCTGGCCCTGATAGAATCGCTCGAGATTAACTTCTCCCGACGCACGAACGTTGTCACTGGCGAAACCGGGGCCGGTAAATCAATCATTATCGGGGCTGTCCAACTGCTCCTCGGGCAGCGTGCCGATCGTTCCCTCGTCCGCGCTGGTGCCGACAGTTGCCGCATCAGTGCGGTGATCGAGTTGGGAAACAATATAACGCTGCTCGGTGAAGTCAACGAACGGCTCGAGAACGCCGGCGTCACCCCGTGCAATGAAGGGCAACTGATCATTGCCCGAACGATCGCTGCGAAGGGTGGCAAATGCTTCGTGAATTCAACACCGGTTACCCTGCAGCTCCTGGCTGACCTCGGCGCCGTACTTGTCGATGTCCACGGACCTTACGACCACCAATCCCTGCTGCGGCCGCGCAAGCAGCTTCAGGTACTCGACGCCTTCGCTGGCCTGGTCGCTCAGCAACAGGTCTGTGCCGAACGCTTCGAAGCCGTGCAGCACATCGACAATCAGATCGCCGATGCCGATGCCGACGGCCCGACGCCCGACAAAGTCGAAATCCTCAAGTTCCAGATCAACGAAATTCGCAGCGCCAACCTGGAGCCGGATGAGGACGAGACGCTGGCAAGCCGTCACGCCCGCAGCGCCAACAGCAAACACATCCTCGAGATTCTCGAAGCAGCGCGACACTGCATGACCGACAGCGACAATGCCGTGGCCGACCAACTGGCCGGGTTGCTGCGGCAGATGTACGAACTCGAATCGATCGACGCCACTGCCGGTGGAACATTCGTCGAACTGCTCGAACAGATCGTCGCCGACCTTCAGACCCTCACCGACGAGATCAATTCCTTCGCCGAGAATGTCGAAATCGATCCACGCGAGTTCACCGCCATGGAAGATCGTCTCGGATTGCTGCAGCGTCTGAAACGCAAGTATGGCGGGAGCATCACCGAGGCCCTGGCTTTCGCCGATCGTATCGAGGAGATGCTCAACCGATTCGAAAACTTTGCTGCGTGGCGCGAAGAGCTGCTGCAAAAACGCGACGAAGCCGAAGCCGAGTTTCTCAAGTATGCCCGGGCACTGTCAAGGAAGCGGCGGCGAGCCGCAACCAAACTGGCCAAGGCGATTACTGAAAAGCTGTGCAGTCTCGGGTTCTCTGACTGCGGCTTCGAGATCGTTGTTGAAGATGCCGAACCCAGCACCGCCGGCATCGACCGCGTAGAGTTTCTTTTTTCTCCGAATCCTGGCGAGGGCACCAAACCACTTCGGCAAATCGCCAGCAGCGGCGAAATTTCCCGGGTCATGCTGGCCGTCAAGACGGTTCTGGCTTCAGCCGACCGGGTGCCAATCCTGATATTCGACGAGATCGACGCCAACATTGGCGGCAACGTAGCGGCTCAGGTTGGCACCGAACTCCGCGGCCTCGGAGATGAACACCAAGTGATCTGCATCACCCATCTGCCGCAGGTAGCGGCCGGCGGGCACCGGCATTTCCGGGTAGAAAAGAAAGTCCGCAACAAGCGCACCACAGCAACATTGACGGCGTTGGACGACGAGGCTCGCCGCCTCGAATTGGCACGCATGCTGGGTGACGGCGGGAATTCCGAGGTCGTCCTCGAGCACGCCGCCGAGTTGATCAGCAAAACGGACCGCTGAAAACGACTGTTGTTCAAGCATCTCAAGATGATAGGCAATTTCTTGCCCGCCTTCAGGCGGCTACCCGCTA
>CAUZJQ010000144.1:0-10279 GCA_963580095.1 Lentisphaeria bacterium
ACGCCATGGGGTACGAAGACCTGAAAGCGATCGAGGCCTATCACTTTTTGCAATCTGTCCGAGACGGTGAACAAGCCGTTCCGGGATTCGCCGAAGCATTGGCAGTCGCCCGTGTCCATGCAGCCATCATCCGATCGTGTGATCACGGTGCCTGGGAAACGGTCAACGATTCTGTCGAATGCTGATTCCTGACTTTCTTCCATCCCGCTCCCGTCCCTGTCCCATCCGTTGCTTTTGATCAATCTGTTGGTAGCCCTCCTCCTCCCCCTCTTCAAGCATGGCCGTGACCGCAATCATCCTGTTGGCAATCTCCGCCGTTCTGCATGCCAGCTGGAACCTGCTGAGTAAACATGGGCACCCGACCGCGTCGTTTTTTCTGCTGGCCAATCTGGCTGGAGCGCTGCTGCTGCTGCCGGTTCTGATATTCTCGGCCGACGTGCTGGACTGTTTCGTCAGTGGCCGCGTCGGCCTGTTACTGCTGGCCACCGGCTTCTTCATGGCGCTGTACTGGGCCGCGCTGGCCGGCGCTTATCGGGCTGGCGACATGTCGGTCGCCTATCCGCTGGCGCGGTCGTCGCCGGTCATTGTCGTGACCGTTGTGACGCTGATGCTCGGCCGCGGCGATCAGGTGTCCGGGCAGTGTACAATCGGCATAGTACTCGTCGTCGCCGGCTGCTTCCTGATTCCGATGAAGCAGTTCACCGACTTCCGGATGCGTAACTACCTGTGCAGGATATGCGGCCTGGCACTGCTCGCCGCTGTCGGGACCGCCGGTTACACAATGCTCGACGACGAAGCACTGAGGCTCCTGCGACAAACGCCGAAAATCAGCTACAGCGTGGTCCGGACAACGCTGTGCTATGCCTGCTTCGAGGCACTGAGCGCCTCGCTGTGGCTGACGATATTCATCATCTGCCGGCGCGACGGCCGCGCCAGCCTGCGAAAAACTGTCAGCGCACAGAAGCGCAACACCTTCATAACGGGTGCCATGGTGTATGTGGCCTACAGCATCGTCCTGATCTCCCTGGCTTTTGTCGACAACGTCAGTTATGTCGTCGCCTTCCGCCAGCTCAGCATCCCGCTGGGCGCGGCCTTCGGGATGCTGGCACTGAAGGAACCGGGGTACCGGCCAAAACTCGCCGGTATCCTGGTCATGGTTACTGGTCTCGTGCTGGTGGCCACGGGATAGACACCGAGAGTACGACAATGCCTCCGTGCCCGTGCATCCGGCGGCACAGTAAGAATAGAAGTTTGCACCGGTGTTGTACGCTTCATGTGCAAGAGGACGGAGGCATCGTGTGGTACATGGCTCCGCGTCAAGCCATCGACAGTTCTTCACCTGTCGTCAGATAATGGGCCAGCTTCTTCGCTGAAAAAACTCGCGCATCGCGGATCGACTTGTCAGTGCCCCCGCCCAGGTGTGGTGTGATGATGACGTTGTCATGCATCTGCGCATATTTCACCAGCGGCGACTCACTCATGTCGGCACGCCATTCGTTGTGGATGACGTCTGCGCCGAACGCAGCGAGCTTGCCGGTCTCCAACGCATTGAGCAGCGCTTCCTCGTCGATGATATCGCCACGGCTGGTGTTGACCAGAACCGCACCGTCTTTCATCTTCGCGAACGCCTGGTCGTTGAACAGATGCACGTTCTCCGACAGCAGATGAATATGTATCGAGATGGCGTCAGATTCCGCCAGCATAGTGTCGAAGTCGACGGACTCTACACCGTCAATCTCGAACGGCTGTTTGTCACAACCGAGCACGCGCATGCGAAAGGCCTTGCCATACTCAACGGTCATCTTGCCAAGACGTCCGACCCCGAGCACGCCCAGCGTTTTTCCCGACAGCTGCCGACCAACGAAATCGCCAATGTCCCAGCCGCCCTGAAGCACATGATCGACAGCACCACGCAGATGCCGATGGCACGCGAGCATATGCATCCAGGCGCATTCCGCCGTTGCGGTGAAGGTGTCCAGCAACGCATAGTCACGTGTAATACTGAGGACGCGAATGCCTTTGGCAACGGCCGCATCGACATCGATGTGATTGGTGCCGGTCGATGCCGTATTGATCACGCGCAACCGCGCGGCACGGTCAAGCACGTCCTGATTGACCTGGACCTGGGTGTGGCACCACAGGACATCGTACTGGTCGATGATATCCTCGAGTACCCGCTGATCCGGCTCGCGGCAATCAAGCTGGCCAACAGCGCAAAGTGCCTCGGCAGCCTCAGGGGCCATCGACAGATCGCACATACACAGAATGCGTGGGTTACTCATCGGCTACGGTCGTTCACCCGCGGCGAGCCGGGCGTTGATTTGATCGAGCAACGGCGACACATCGGCAATTGAGTCGACGACGTAGTGCGCACCGGTCTGGGCCATGCGCCCGTAGGCCCTGTCGCGGCACGCCTCGTAGTCGTCCGGATCCATCGCGGCGATTTCCGCCTCGGTCATGCCGAACTCGTTGCCAGTCACTGCCAGGCCAATCGTCCACATCCCGGCATTCAATCCTTCGCTGATGTCCGGCAGGGTATCACCGACTTTGACGATCGCCTCCATTGGATAAATCTCGAGGTTGAAGGCGTTCTGCAGGCACATCCAGGGATCCGGCCGCCCTGCCGGTACGTCGGTGGCGCATACCGAGGAGTCGGGGACGTAGCCGCGCTTGGCAGCTTCGCTCTTCAGCAGGTCCATCATCTCTCCCGTATACCCCGTCGTTGAGCCGATCTTCAAACCGCGGTCCCGGAAATCGGCGCACGCCTCGAGGGCGCCGGGAATCAGATCTGCGTAGTCGGCGAGGCAATCCAACTGCAGCGGCACGAACGCCTGGAACATCGCCTCGATGTCGTCCTCCGTGCAGGACCGTCCCTTGACGTCCTGCCACGCTTGGGCGACGCGTGGGATCTTCGAGATGGCACGAATATGCACTTTCTTGTGCGCCCCCATCGGCTCCCGTGCCTCGGCGACGGCGATCTCGACGCCCTGTCGTTTGAAAACCTCGATGAAAACTACGGCTGGCGCAAAGCACCCGTAGTCCATCGTCGTGCCCGCCCAATCAAGAATGACGGCACGAAGCGCGCCGCGGTAGCTTCTTTCGAAAACGAAGTCCATCGTTCATCTCCTGGTTATGGTCTAATAGCAACACGAAACGGCCGTTCACGAGCGGCGTATTCGAACGCCTCGTTCACGGCCATCAGCGGAAAAGTCCTGGCAACCAGCTCACCGAACGGAAAACGATCACTATAGTCAGTCAAGAACGTTATTGCATCGGCCAGGTCCACTGGCGCGTAATTGTGGAGGCCGTGGATGGTCAGCATGCGGCGAATGACAGTTTCCGGCGATATCGGCAGGGCTGGTACGGGGAACACAGCACCAACCAGAACCAGCCGTCCACCGGTGCGCAGCAGGTCGAGGCCCGTCGACATCGCATCGGTGGCACCGGAAAAATCCAATGCCGCATCAACGCCGCGCCCGGCTGTCGCCTCGGCAACAGCCTGTGCCAGCTCCGACGTGTCGTCACTGCCGACACAGACAGTCGCACCAAACCGCTGCGCAATTTCCCGTCGCAACGGATCGGGGTCGGAGACAATGACGGATGCAGCCCCGCGAGTTCGGCCCAGGGCACAGGCGGTCAAGCCGAGCATACCGGCACCATGGATTAGAATAGCCGCGTCCGCACAATCCCCGGCCAGGCGCATCGCTGCAACGACGGTTGCGGTGGCGCAGTTGGCCGGACAGGCGATTTCATCGGGAAGCTCGGGCGGCACCGGCAGGATAGTGGTTCCCGGCATCAGCTGGCAATACTCGGACAGACCGCCAGTCAACGGGTTCGGCGCATCCAGGGACGTGTGTCCATACTTCAGCAGGTTAACGCATTTCTGCGGCAACTCGTGCTGACAGTAGAAACAGTCGCCACAATGAACCGCAACAGACCATGTCACGCGCTGCCCAATCTCCAGTGGTTGTCCACGATAATCAAAAACAGGCGCATCGCCGCCAATCTCGACGATGTCGCCAAGAATTTCGTGACCGAGAATCAACGGAACCGGCGCCGAGCGCCGGCCATCAACCGTGTGGATATCGCTGCCGCAGAGTGTGCAGCAGCGGACACGGACGAGCACACCACCGGGCGTCAGGGCAGGCACCGGAGTCTGCTTCAATTCGATTGTTTCATCTTTGCCGTGGAACACGGCCGCGAGTACAGAATTCACCAGTGTCCTTGATCTTTTTTAGTCTTTCGACCCTTTCAGCTTCGCAGTTACCTCTCAATTACCTTGAGCGATCTGTCTCAAACCAGCGCCTCGAGCCAATCGGTTTCGAATGCGCAGATCCGATCTCCGCGCCCGTTCATTGCATGGGCTGCCCCAGCCCAATGTCCGCCTCGACCTCACGCAGCCCCATGATCACGTCTTCGATCAGTTCGCCCAGCTCGATCCCGAGCATGTCGACGCCGCGCAGAATCACCTCGCGGCTGGCACCTGCCGCGAAACTCTTCTGCTTCCATTTCTTCTTCACTGATTTGACGCCCATATCGGCTACACTACGCGACGGTCGGACCAGGGCGCAAGCATACACCAGTCCGGTCAGTTCATCTATCGCGTACAAAGTTTTCTCCAATTGAGATTCTGGTACCACATCGGTGCAGATCTCCCAGCCATGCGACATCACAGCACGAATAACTTCCGGCGGCCAGTCGGCCGCGGTCAAGATCTCCTCCGTCCTGGCGCAATGCTGTTCGGGGCTTCGCTCGTAATCGAGATCGTGGATAAGCCCGACAAGCGCCCAAAGCTCTTCGTCCTCACCACCCTTGCGTGCCATGTATCGCATGACCGCTTCAACAGACAGTGCATGATTGATCAGGGACGGATTGCTGTTGTGCTCGTGCAGCAGCTCAAGAGCTGCATCACGGGTAGGCAAAGTTGGCATCGGCAACTCCGGGAACCAGTGTCCAGGCTTCAGTGTTCCAGTTAAGTCAATCGAAATGTTACTCGCGACGCCTCACTTCAGATGCCGCTGCAACCAAGACACGGCATGGGCACCGTCCCATCGGTGTCCGCCTTCGAATACATAATGCTTGAGCAGACGCGTCGCACCGAACAGCTTGTAGGCGCGGCGCGCGATGCGCACCTGTGACTTGACGTTCTTCACGCCGCTGGCACCGTTCAGCGGATCAGCATCGCCGGTTTCGACCAGCAACGGCCGGGGCGCGATCATCGCGGCAATATCGCCCATGTCAACATGTTCATAGAGGTGTGGCACATAGTTGCACGAACAGTTAATATACAGGTCAAGCAACGATTCCTTGTAACCGTATAAATAACCGCTGACGATGGCGCACTTGATCCGGCTGTCAAGCGCCGTCGCCCACAATGTCTGCAGCCCGCCGCCGGACAATCCGGCGCAGCCCAGTCGTTTGCTGTCGCAGTCGTCACGCCTTTCGATGTAGTCGATCAGACGATGAATATCCCACACCCACATCCCGGTCACCGTTTGTCCGAGCGGGTACGCCATCTGGCTCAGCGACAAGCAGGATGAATGCAGGATATCCTGTCGGCTGTGTCCTTCCTGCCGCTCGCCGAAGCCGCGCGCGTCCGGGCAGAAGGTGATGAAGCCGTTCTTCGCGAACTCCACGCCATAAGCATAGTTGTACTCGCGGATCGCTGCCGCGACAGCGGGCACCTCGCGGCAGCCGGCCGGTGATAATTTGCCGCCACTGCCGTGACCGTGCGGGGCGACAACGACGGGGTATGGCGGTGTCCCCTGCTTGGGAATAAGTACAAACATCGGCATGATAACCTGTGGCTCGGTGCAGATCTCTACGCGCTGTCGGATGTAGTCGCCGCAATCGACGACATCGGTCACCTTCGGTCGCGCCTCGCACTGGACCATCGTGTCGTACCCGGTCAGCGATTTGAGCCGAGTGCCGACCTTGCGCCGCCAGGCGCGGTGTGACTTCAAGTCGGCGGCTTTACAGGGAAGCTGCCGCGCCACACGACGAAACCGCGCCTGCATGCCGGGCAGCATACCGAAATCACGAGTCAATGGATTCTCTGCCATCAGATTCTTCCTGTAAAACGACAAAGCCGCAAAGTTTCAAGGGGCAAAAAGGTCAATAGAGATGGTGCTCTGTCAGCTTCTATTTTACAATCTTTTCGCCCAGGCATCCCGGTTCGCAAGCGAGAGCTCCGCCGTCTACGGGCAGCACTTGCCAGCTAACGATCCGGCATCACAGATCAGTGATCCCGAACATCTCACAGGCCTCGACAATGGTCGCCCAGACATCGTCCTCGATAGGAATCCCATCATGGCGGCGAGTCTCACGAGCGTTCGCCTCCGGGTCACCGGGCATGAGGACACCATCGAATCCGGGAGCCGGCGGTACGGCGTGCACACGCTGAGACATTTCGTCGGACCAGCTCAGAAAAGCGTCCATCTCCTGAAACAGGTCGGCTTTCAGAGCAATCATCGTGCCGCCTTCACAACGCAGAATGTCACCGCCGCGCTTGTCGTCCTTCAACGCGTTGGTCCCGAGGAAAATCCGGCCAATGTATTCAACCATCATCATGATCGCGTACCCTTTATGGCCGCCGAACGGTGCGTGGCCACCGTCATCGAAGAATTCCTCCGGATCATCGGTCGGGACACCATGTTTGTCGACGACATAGCCCTGCGGCAACTTCTCGCCGCGTGCATTGGCGTTAACAACCTTGACGCCGGACGTACAACTCGTCGCGAAGTCGAACATCACCGGATGCCCGGCTGTGGCGGTTGGGAAACCCGCCGCCAGCGGGTTGGTGTTGAGAACCGGCCGCGAGCCGCCAAACGGCATGGCTGTGGGTGCCAACTCACTTTGACCGCCGGCGAAGACGAAACTGATCAGCCCCTCAGCGGCGGCCATGTCGACGTAGTGCCCGAGCCTTCCAAGATGGTGCTTCTGCACGACGCCGACAATAGCGATATTCTGCGTCTTCGCCTTGTCCATACAGATCTGCATGGCCTCCCTGCCGGCCGGCTGGCCGAAGCCCCAGTTGCCGCTTACCAGGGCGCTCGAGGCCGTCTCCTGGAGAATTTCAGGATGCGCGTCCGGCACGATATCGCCACTCTGCACCCCCTTCACATAGCCGAGCAAATGCCAGGTCCCGTGAGAGTCGACACCGCTCAGATTGGATGCCACCAGATGCTCAGCAACGCCTTCGGCATTCCACTCGTCGGCACCGGCGGCCAGCAGGACCTTTTTCACTATTACATGCAGTTGTTCTGCACTTCTGGTAATCATAGACCCTCGTTCTTAAGATGGTTGATTAGAAACGGCGATGCCTGTTTGAGGCGAAGACACAATCATAAGGTATATTCTGCAATTCGATTTACAGGTCTAACTGCATTTTTACAATCTATTCTGGAGAGCAATCTCATGGGCTTCAAGTACTCTGTCATCACCTGCACTCTCACATCACAGATCGACTTCTGGCAGAATCCACGGGAAGTCCTCGAGACGATGGCCGAACTCGGTTACGACGGTGTCGATCTCGACGCCGAACCCGACAGGATCCCGATGGACAAGTTCAATGAAGCTCGTGAAATCGCCGAATCCCTCGGGCTCAAGGTTCCCGCCCTGATTTGTGCCTGGGGTATCTGGCACGCCGGCGAGATTCGGGATCTGGCGTCATGCGATGAAGCGACTCGCCAATACGCCGTTGACTACACGAGAAAATGCATCGACCTGTCGGCCACGTTCGACGATCCGCCGATGCTCGAGATCGATGCCGTACCGCCGGAAGTCGAGTATCCCTGCAGTTCCATCCCCCGCGACGTGCTGCGCACTAACTTCATCAAGTCCGCCCGAGAGATCTGCGAGTACGCAAAGACGAAAAACGTTCCGATCGCGACAGAACCAATCAATCGCTTCGAGGGCTATAGCGGCTTCATGAACAGCATCATCGAAGCTCGCAGTATCGCCGATGAAGTTGAGGGCCTCGACGTACTGCTCGATTTTTTCCATGTCAACATCGAAGACGGCCCGGTTACCGATACGATCCTCCTGGCCGGCGACAAACTCAAACACGTTCACCTGGCCGACAGTAACCGACAGGCCCCGGGAACCGGGCATATCGACTGGCTCAACGCCGTGCGTGCGTTCCACGCGATCGGTTTCGACGGCTATCTCTCCGTCGACAGTGTGCCGGTCAAACCCGACTGGCGGACGCTCCTCAAGCACTCCATCGAGTTCATGAAAGAAATAGAGAAAACCGTGGAGATGCAGGAGCAGATCAATACGGAATGCTACGGAAGTTGAAGGCCGGTTGCCGCGTGGTCCCGGCTCTCAAAGGACCTTCCCCCCGGCGCGCCTCAGCCGAATCCATTCTCCCGTAAGTACGCTCGGGTCCGCTTGGCGATCGGCAGAGGTTTATCGAAAGGCGCCGGATACATGTCCTGCTCGACGATCGCATACCCCTCGAAGTCGAATTCCTGGAGCGCCGCCAGGAACGCATCAAAATCAACGGCACCTTCCGACGGCTCGACAAACATATTCATACCCACGGCATCGCCGAAACTGATGCCTTCGTCGGCCACCCGCTGCTGCACCACCGGGTCGATGCTCTTGACGTGCAGATAGTCGATGCGCTCGTGGTGTTTTCGGTAAAAAGCCACTGGATCGCCGCCGCGATACGCGTGATGCCCGGTATCCAGGCAAAGACCCAGCACCTCGGGATCGCTGTCGGCGACAAATCGTTCGATCTGCGGCTCGTACTCGACATGAGTCCCGGCGTGCGGGTGAAAAACTGTCCGGATGCCGTAGTTGTCGGCTGTGAACTTGCCGATCTCATTCGCCTTGTCGATCAGCACCTGCCATTCCACGTCGTTGAGTTCGGGTGCGTATTTTATGTTGCCGGTAACCTCGTCGATATAAACGCCATCGATCAGGATGAGGTACTTACCGCCCAACGCGCTCACCGACTCGCAAGCGCCTTTGACCTGGCTGTCGAGCGACGGCCAACATGCCGGATCGTGTATCGCATCCATCGCGAACGTCCCGGACACCTTGAGACCGCGCCTGGACAACTCCGCATCTACAGTCGGAATATCCGTGGGCAGGTATCCGTACGGCCCAAGCTCGGTCCATTCGTAACCGGCCTCGGCAATTTCATCGAGGCACCGGTCCCAGGGTATCTGGCGGGGATCGTCCGGAAACCAAACGCCCCACGAGTCCGGGGCCGAACCAATCATGAGTTTCATGTGATTTTTCCTTTAGATATTTTTGCCTGATAAAAGTAAATAACAGGAACAATCTGTGGCCTATTTCTGCAAAATATACTACTTACAACTATTCCAGCTGGCTCCGGGGGCTGGTACGATAATGAAATCTTTTGATCCCCTCCCCTACTCTGCTTCTCATAGGATCCAACCATCGCGGTGAGCGCCGCGCTGCTCATGACAAAGGCTACTCATGTCAACCCGGATATTCCGAATGCTTCGGCAGTTCCTGTGTCTCTCGATACCACGGCGCCCGCGACTCCCAAAAAATACTGCAGTCCGGCAGCGCCCCGGGATCGTCGTCTAGCGAACCTGCGGGCACAAGCACCCGCGATCCGTCGCCAATCAGTCGCGGCACTGGCGAGCCGCAGGTCTTACAGAAGCAGGTTGCAAAGCGCTCGGCTTCCGGCAGATCATACCTGACGGTCGCATCTTCACCGGAAAGCCATCGCAGTTGCGCGGGGGATACAAAAATATTCGCCGCATGCGCGGTGCCTGTGGCCTTGCGGCACCGACGGCAATGGCAGTATCGAAATACCTGAAAAGGCGGTGCCAGCTCGTAGGCGACTTTGCCGCACAAACAACCGCCGCTGACCCACCCGGTATCAGCGCTCATCGCCGGCGACGACTCTTGCGATCTATGTCACGCCACTCCAGCTCGAGGTCCCACATGTACGGGCCATCGGTGAACTGCAGCAGGTCGATATTGCTCGACATCGTCACGTGCTGCGGCAAACCCAAGATCTTCCCGCCGCCAACGGCGATGTATTCTATGACCGTCGTCGGTACACGGAACTTGCTCAGCACCGCCGTCGAGTGGACCAGGAACGGGCTGCGGAATATCTGCGGGGTATTATCCAACACGACACCCTGGCTGTCGAAGTTGCCGCCCCGGAACCAGCGCTGCAGGTCACGCGGCGGTGCCCCGATCACGTTGCCGTTCCAAACCAAGAACCCCGGCGGGTCACCGATAAAGTCCACATCCCGCGGTCCGACGCTGCCATCAGCGTTGCCGGCAAGAG
>CAUZJQ010000145.1:0-10168 GCA_963580095.1 Lentisphaeria bacterium
CCGCGTGTATTGCCAAAGTCGCGAAAAATTGGCTGCATCCACTTCTTGTTGACGATCGGCAACAGCGCTTCAGTGTCGCGACCGCCCTCCCCTTCAGCCAGCCCGGTCATGCCACCGACAATGGCATACCAGACTTCCGTGAGCTCATGTTCGGTACGGTTGTCGACCCGGCACCGCCATTGCAACTGCTCACCGACCAGATCGATGTGCAGAACGACATCCAGATCGAAGGCACCGTTGTCATTCTTCAGCGGCCCATCCCAGCGCAACTCGATACCGTTTTCCGTGTCCTTGGCACCGGTCAACGTCTGCTCCATTCCGTACAGGTAGTTCGAGCGCAGGTCCGGTAGCGGCAGCAGCAACCGAAAGTTCTCGGCCAGTCGCGGGTCCGAAACCAGGTTCACATCCGTCGCCCGATCAATCAAAGCCAATACAGCGCCGGATCTACGATCAATCTCCACCGACATCTTTTCGTTTTCGAGAATCAAGGCGTTGTTCACTATTTCAACCCTCCAGTGTCGGTTTCCGGGAAAGATTCACGCTGCATGAGGTAATCACGGTTTCAGATAATCTCCAGATATTTCTTCTCCGGAAACTCAGGGAATATCGAGGTAGGCAGGGTCTGGTACCAGTAGGCAACTGATGCGATATCGTCCTGCAACAGGAGGAATCCATCTTCTCGCCAGCCAAGCGCCTGAATCGTCACCGCCAAATCCTGCTCGAAGCGAATTGGATCGGTAATATGCCAGCGGTACATGCTGAATCTGGTCTGTGACTGATATAAGCCGTCCGGGCGCACGATATGCGGCACGCCGGCATATGCCGTAGTGTACTCCTTGTACTGTTTCGCCTGGCCGTCGACAAAGCCGTAGGAGCCGCAGAAATAATCCTCCGTGCCAGTGCCGTTGATCGTCGGAAAACAGTCGCCGCCATACTCTGCCACGGACTCGTCAACGCTCTTGCCGTCCGGAATATCGCCGTCGATGTAAAACTTGATCTCACCCTCGCCCCACCAGCCGCAATTGTTCATACCCCAGGCCATGTACGTCCCGACATAGTGGCCATGGCCACGGACACCATCGAGAATCGTGTAGATCTTGCCGTACGGCAGCGGATTAATACGGCGGAACTGGGCATGGAAGTATGCTGTCTCCTCAGGCACGTCGTTGAGAGCATAGTTAATCTGATAGTAGAGAGTGGCATCGGCATCACCGATGTTCGACACAGTCACACGACAACGCTTTCGGAACGGCATCGGCCAGTAGCAGTTGAAGGCGTTGCCGGGATTGACACAGACCGCCTGCGAACTGATCTGTGCGAAGACTTCGCAACTGGTGAACGCCGAGGCAAAAAAATCTCCGACAGCGCACGCCACGGAGGGCTGCTCCTGGCCGTCCCAGTAGAACCGCAGAATGAGATTGCGATAGACACCGGTCGACGTCATCCAGATGTGTTGAATACAACCGGGCCCCTCGATATTCGCCAGCTCCAGCGTCGTGCCCGCAGCGATTGTGTCGCTGGGCTTGACCTTCCAACCACGGCCAAGCGCCTGCGCCGGACCGGTCGGCTGGCCATCGTCATCAAGCGGTACTTCGGCACGGCCGCCGCCGCCCTTGTCACCACTGCGGTTCTCGGCACAGATAGAGCGTGTCTTTGCCTTCGAGAGTTGGGAAAGATTGGACATATTGCATTGCAGACCGTCAAACATTGGGTTGCCTCGGCAGTTACACATTTTTCATCGATATGCACAGGACAGTGACCTGTCGGTCCAGCGCTCATCAACCCCACAAGCAGAAAGGTCGAATGTAGGAGGGTAAGTTGGCGGTGACAAGCTCGTGGCATGGCAATCCGGTGCAGTTGCGTTAATTTCTGCGTTTCGACGAAATCACGCCCTTTCACGCGTCACCCTCGAGCTTCTACGGAGTTACCATGGGTCTTGGCAAGACAGTTCGGTTGAACCGCATCTTCTCACATTCCTCCGGTCGCATGTGCAGCATTGCGGTCGACCACTTTCTTGGTTACCAGACCGGGTTGCCCGAAGGCCTCAGGGACTTGCCCGCGACGATTGCAAAGATAGTAGCCGGTTCACCTGACGCCGTGACGATGAACAAAGGTGTGGCGCTGGGGTGCTGGGAAGCATATGCCGGCAAGCTGCCCCTGATCATGCAGAGTATCGTCATCCGACCGGACGACAGCGCCAGCCAGCAAATAGCAACGCCGGAAGACGCCGTGCTGCTCGGTGCCGATGCCATCGCCACGGTCGTGTTCGCCTACGGCGACACAGAAGCTGCCCAATTAAAACGTACCGCGGACACCGTGCGGGAAGCGCACAAACTCGAAATGCCGGTGATCCTGCATATCTACCCGCGCATTTTTCACGACGACGGCACTGTAACACTGGGGCATCATCCGGAAGGGATCGAATGGGCCGTGCGCTGCGGAATCGAAACCGGCGTTGACATAATCAAGACGCCGTATACCGGCGATGTCGAAAGCTTTCGTCAGATCATCGACGCCTGCCCGGTCCCTGTTGTTGCTGCCGGCGGCCCGCAGACACCGACCCTGGACGATGCACTGGAAGCCCTGGCCGGAGTTGTCGCCGCCGGCGGACGAGGTGCCACAATCGGACGCAACATATGGGGCGTAGAAGATATAACCGGCGCCGTCGAGGCCGTGAAGTCCGTGATACACGGGACCGCGGGCTGACACCGACTCGTCGAATAAAAAAGGTCGCATTTCATGACAAACCTGAAAATTGTGTCGACAGTAAGTTTCCTTAACAGACACCTGAGCCCCTCCCTCGCCACTTGATTCCATTCGACAATCGTTTCCTCGCGGAACTGCCGGGCGACCCGGAATCAGCCAAGAACCGGCGGCAGGTGCACGGCGCCTGCTACTCACGCGTGCAATCAACTCCGGTTGCCCAGCCGCAACTGTTGGCATACGCCCGTGAAGTAGCCGAGCTCCTGGAATTACCGACGGCATACTGCGAATCCCAGGCGTTCGCCGACGTCTTTGCCGGCAATGCACAGATGCCCGGCATGGATCCGTTTGCCATGTGCTATGGTGGCCACCAATTCGGAAACTGGGCCGGCCAGCTTGGCGACGGGCGTGCAATCAACCTGGGCGAAACCGTCAATAGCCATGGGCAGCGGTGGGTACTGCAGCTCAAAGGTGCCGGACCAACCCCATACTCCCGCACCGCAGACGGCCTTGCCGTGCTGCGTTCGTCCCTGCGCGAGTTTGTCTGCAGCGAAGCGATCTTTCACCTTGGCATTCCGACAACACGTGCTCTCAGCCTGGTGCTGACCGGCGAGCAGGTCATGCGGGACATGTTCTACGACGGCCACCCAAAACACGAACCCGGCGCCGTGGTCTGCCGCGTATCGCCCTCGTTCACACGCTTCGGCAGCTTTGAGATCTTCGCTTCACGCGGCGAAACCGATGTCCTGCAACAGCTTCTTGACTACACAGTCCGTACCGATTTCCCACACCTCGAGGCTCCCTGTCGCGAGGTCTACCTGCAGTGGTTCCGGGAAGTCAGTGAGCGTACAGCCGAGATGATCGTGCACTGGATGCGCGTCGGCTTCGTGCACGGCGTGATGAATACCGACAACATGTCGATTCTGGGCCTGACAATCGACTATGGCCCATACGGCTGGCTCGAAGACTACGATCCGACCTGGACCCCCAACACCACCGACGCACACGGCCGCCGATACGCTTTCGGCAATCAACCTGCGATCGCCCAGTGGAACCTCGTCCGTCTGGCCAATGCGATCTACCCGTTGATCGGCGATGTGGATCCTTTGCAGGAGATCATGGATGACTACAGCGGCTACTTCGACTCCGCCTGGCAAACGATGATGGCCGCGAAACTCGGGTTCGCAACCTTCGATCCGGAAACCGACGAAAAGCTCGTTGCCGAGTTGCTAAAAATCCTGCCATTGGCAGAAACGGACATGACAATTTTCTTCCGAAACCTTGCCGAATACACGAAAATAACTGACGACGGGGAGTTGCCGGCGGGCATCTTGGATGCCTGCTACAAGCCGTCGGAACTGCCGGCCGACTACAAACAAAAAATGACCGATTGGCTGCGATCCTATGCAGTCCGGCTGGCAATCGACAACACCCCGGCGGACAAGCGGCAAAGGCGAATGAATGCCGTCAACCCCAAATTCGTGTTCCGGAATTATCTGGCACAGTTGGCCATCGACAAGGCCGAGACCGGCGATGCATCAATGATCGCCGAACTGTTGGACGTTTTGCGAAAGCCCTATGACGAACAACCCGGGATGGAAAACTACGCCGAAAAACGTCCCGACTGGGCGCGCACGCGCGCTGGTTGCTCAATGCTCTCGTGCAGCAGTTAGTCAACGCTGCATCTGTTTCCCCGGCCTCACCTTCCAAGGCAGCATGCCATCCATCGCCGCCCATGCGACTGGATATTACCGAATTATTTGTATTTATGTGGTTGGCTGAACGCTGCGCACGGCCATGGCTCGCCGCCGTGCCGTTATGCAGACGATCAAGTCTGGCGGAACTCCAACGTGCTGGACGCCATCGGCGGGCACCTAAACATCAGAGAAAGACAACCCCACCGCAAACGACTCTCGATCACGCTTTCGAACTAAGGCACGTGTCCTGCGTGAAAGATCTGGCACCTCGGACTATCTTATGAGCAACTTGACACGAACAGCGGAACTGCGTGTCTAAGTTCTGTGACATCCGCATGAGAAGTGTTTTCCCAATTTCGCAACACTGACCACCAAACACCCCGCACAGTGGACGCCATGCTACACCTCAGATTCACACTCGTCACGTCGTTTGTTTTTGTCGGCCTGCTTTCCTGTTCCCAGGCCGCTGACGATACGATTCATGTAGTCGTCAACGGCGTCCCATTGCGCACTCCCGATCTTCTCGGCCTCTATCCGCACCCCGGTCCCGACGTAGATCTTGCGGCACAGTTTATCGAGGGGGCAATTGACAAGCAGTTATTGTACTCTCATGCAACCGCCGAAGGTTACGACAAAGATGCCAGGTTCCATCAGGAACTGGAGGAGAAGCAATCATATATCAGCAATCGCGTAGACTCTTTCCTTTCGATGAAATATTGGACCAAAGCTGATAAGGAAGACCGCGACACTGCCAATGAAACTGCGCGACTGACAGATGCCGACATTGATAGCTTCATCACGCAAACCGGCGGCACCCCTTCAGAGAAAACCAGGAAAGACTTCCACGAAAATTTATCCTATCTGCGACTTCAGCGGGCAAAGACCCGACGGCTTGAATCGCTTGTCGGGCAGGTTCCCATAACTGTCAATGGCCAGAGAATACCGGTTGAAGGCCTCATCACCGAGATCGGAAAAAGGTCCATTGATACCGAAGGCGTGGTCCATGCCCTGCGCACCGCCACCGGACTTGCCGATATAAACTTGTCGAACAAAGACGACCGAGAGTTGCTAACAGACAAACTCGCGGCAATCACTTTGACTGTCGGAGACCGGGAGTTCGTCTTGAACGACCCGATGCACTTCAGCTTGGTCCAACAGTTCGCGTTTGGCAAAGGCATCTATGCCCTGCGAGGGCCACTCGCTGCAGCGCTGACCCGGCAGCGCAACGAGTATGGGGACTTGGGAAAAGTCCGCGAACTGGTCATCAGGGAGTTACTGACTAATTACATGTATCGCCAGATTGGCTTTGACACAGAGTCGTTCGAAATAACCGAAGAAGATATTGAAATCTACCGCATCGAAAACGAGCAGCGCTATAAAAGCATGACTGTGTCACGCACGGAAGAGGAAGTCGTGGCAATGCTCAAAACGAGACTTGCAGACCGGGCGAGCAAAGAAGCCCGCTACATGTTTCTGCTTGAATTGCGGGCAGCCGCGACGATTGAATATAAATGATTGTGCAACAGTCGCCCCCGACCGTTGATCTGAACCGCTAACGTAAAGCTCTGCAGATGTAAATCGCTACTGCAGCGTTCGCACGCAACCGCCGGTTCCGCGGCCGCACACCGCAAGTCCCCTTCACGCCGCACCGGATGTAAGTTTGTCCAGTTCTTTGCGGCTCAGCAGCCACATCCCGAGTATTCCGATCACAATACCATAGACAAGAACTCCCGGCAGCCAGTCGGACGACAGGCGCGCCAACGAAATTGACACGGCAGAACTGGCATCATCTGCAACCCCCGGCGGTTGCAACCCCTTCGCCAGCCATAGCCCGCTGCTGATCATCACCACGCCGACTCGTTCAAGCAGCGAAATGTCGTGGCCCCAGGTCAAATCACGCAGTACATCGGTAAACATGCCGGATGAGATCGACAGAAAATAGAGGACGATTGCCAGAAACGAAGCTACGGGAAACGTAAAAGCGATCCCCGCCATCAACCCGACGGCAACAGTAACACCAAGATGAATCATCTGGCAGATGAAGGCTTTCGTGACATTGTGCCACAGCGTTCCCGTCGCGTGATATATCCGCACCCCGGTTTCGCGGCGAATGATAATGTCCGATTTCGCCTGTGACAGCAACGTCAGCTCGAACTGTCCGGATTCCGGAATCGCGCTGAGCGGAATCGGCTCGGTTATGTACTGGTGCGGCGGCACTGCGAATTCGAGACGGTACGACTCGGGATGTCCCGGCGTCGAGAGTTGCCAGATACCATTGATCAAGCTGCGGCTGTCATTAGCATAGAAACGGAATTTCAGATCGACCACATCACCGCGCGTCGGCTTCGCGCCCAGATCGAACTGCCATGATTTCTCGGCACCAGGCGCAAGCAGTTGGTCGGCCCGCTGGATCTTTTCGTAATTGCGCTTCCAAGTCGCCACATCGACCTTGCCGCGGTCGAGCTTGCCGGCGACGACCAGGTTGTCAATGCGGACATTGGTCAACTCCTTGAGCGCAATCTCCACGGGATGACTCTCGTGCTTGACAATACCGTAAAACGATTGTGCTTCGGATATCTGATCGTCCGTATACGACTGGCCATAGGTCCAGGCACAGCCAAGAAGCGTCAGAATGAGCGCCACCTCGATGACCGCAGCGCTTCCGAGCAATCCAAGCCATTGCCCCAGCCAGATGCGGCCGCAGGATATCGGCCGCGAGGTGAGCAAATGAAGCTGGCGCCCATCGATCTGGGAGCGCACAGTGAAACAAGCCGTCGCGATAATCATCAAGGTAAGCAAGCTGTAGCTGATAGCGTAGCTGTACTGAACACGCAACTGCAGCTCGTTCACCAGCACACCGTCACCAGTGGACACGAAAAAAATAAATGCCGCAACCCCGGCCGCCAGCACCAGCGTCCCCCACAACATGCGGGTACGGACGGAAAGCAGGAACGTCAAACGTGCAATCGTCAGGGTCTGGCGCATCGAATAGGACAGTTAAAAGCTGCGTGATGAAGTTAACGGCTGCAGAGTGTAAACGCTGATCGGGGACAGTTACTTAGTCAGATCGTCCAGTAGGTTCGTGTCGATTTTATCGTCGTCGTCGTCGTCGTCGTCACCTGAATCGACGGGTTCGATGAGATCAGTGAGTGCCGCGGCGTCCATCTGCGGCTCGGCAGAGGCGTTACTCGACGGCGATTCGGTCGGTTGTTCCCGGGACAACGTATCGAGAACGCCGGTGTCGACCAGACTGTGATCGGCGTACTGATCATCGCGCAGGTAAGCAGCAACGCCTCGGCCCATTCTGGCCCCAGCAGTGTCGTGTTCCTGACGGTCGCGCTGCGCCACTATTTTGAGGAAGTAGCTCTCGAGATCCTCGATCGGCGAATCCGCGACGATGGCGTCGGGCGAAATTTCCGCCGCCAGCGCCGCCAGCGCCGATTCCAGCGTCTCATCACTCACTACGGGAAACTCCAGGCGAAGGCGGTTACGGTCGCGCAGCAACTCACCGACTTTTCCATGGGTCTGTACCTGGCCGCCATAAAGCAGCATGATTTCGTCGCACACGTCCTCGACATCCGACAGCAGGTGACTAGTGAGCAGGACCGTCTTGCCTCGTTTACCCAGGGTGATGATCAGGTCCTTCACTTCGCGACACCCAATCGGGTCGAGCCCAGCAGTCGGCTCATCGAGAATCAGCAGATCCGGATCGTTCAGCAGCGCTTGTGCCAGGCCGAGCCGGCGACCCATGCCATGAGAAAACTCGCCCGCCATGCGATCTCGGGCGGCTTCCAAACCGACCATCTCCAGCAATTGTCCCGTACGGCTGGCAATCTGTTCGCGACTGAGGTTCAGAATCATGCCGAAGTACTTGAGAATCTCCGCCGACGTCAGGTGTTTGTAGAAAAATGAACGCTCCGGCAGATAGCCCATTTGCTGCTTGACTGCGACATCCCGCGGCGGTTTGCCGAAAATAGCCAAGCGCCCGGTCGTCGGATAAAGGTGACCGAGCATGAGTTTGATAAGCGTCGATTTGCCGGCACCGTTGGGGCCAAGCAGGCCGAAAATAGCCCCCTTTGGAATAGTCATATCGACATCGCTAAGCGCCTTCACCTTGTTGCGGCCCCAGAAGTCCTTGAATACCTTCGAAAGGTTTTCCCCGACTACTGCCGCTTCGATGGAAGTCCCGGTCATTGTGCTGTCTCCAATTCTTCGCCCTGCCGGATCAGGCGGGCACTGTTCATCGCCACGCACAGGGCGCCAGAAACCTGGATCACTGCCGCCAGAATTGGCGACAGAATGGCCATGGCGCTGAGCGTCACCCCACCGACAATCAGCAGCCCGCCAACACTAAAATTCTGCATGATCACCGCGCGCAGCTGGCGCGCCAGTCGCAGCAGGAACGGCAGACGATCAAGCTCATTGTTCATCAGCGTGATCGTTGCACTTTCGATCGCAACGTCACTGCCGGCAGCTCCCATCGCAATACCGATGTGGCTCGTCGCCAGAGCAGGTCCGTCGTTCACTCCGTCACCGACGAAAGCAACATGGTACCCTTGGTCTTTGATGTCGTCTATGTAGGTCACCTTGTCTGACGGCGTGCACTCGCCCTGGCAATCTTGGAGACCAACGACGCCCGCCACGTTGTCAACGACCTGCTGACGATCGCCGGACACCATAGCGACAAATCGACAGCCGGCAGACTTCAGTTCCTCGATGCAGCCCGCAGCATCAGTCCGCGGCTGGTCGCTGATGCCGATCCAACCGAGCGGCCGCTTGTCACGGCTGACAAACAACAGGCTCATGCCCGATGCTTCGGCCTCGTCGATCTTCTCGAATACCTCGCGCGCCAGGCCGTTGTCCTGCATCCACGCCAGGTTCCCGACGTGAAGGTTGCCATCCTCAGTGCTTGCATGGACGCCGCGGCCGGGTTCCTCGTGAAGCTCTCGGGGGGCACGGATATTCAGGTTTACTTTGACAGCCAGCTTCTGTATGGCCAACGCGACAGGATGGTTGCTGCCGTGCTCGGCAATGGCCGCGGCACGCAGCAACTCAGTGGATTCGACGTCTGTCATCGGCGCCAGGCGGGCGACCTCGAGGACCCCCGTCGTTAGCGTGCCGGTCTTGTCGAAAACGAAAGCATCGGTGCGCGCCATCGATTCGATGTCATTGACGTCCTTGATGTACACCCCCAGCCGGGCGGCCGCAGCCAGCGCCGCAACGATGGCTGCGGGTGTCGCCAGGATGATGGTGATGGGACAACAAACAACCAGCAACGCCACCACCCGTTCGATGCTGTCCGGCTCGGTGCGTGTAAAGAAAAGGACCGTCGCGGCAATCACCAGCACGAGCGGCGTGTAGTACTTGAAGTATTCGTCGATCAACCGCACGAACGGCAGGCGACTGGCCTCCGCTTTCAGGATGAGCTCACGCACCCGCCCGATCGTAGTGTCCTCACCGGCCCGCTCAACGGTCAGATCGAAAGCACCCGTAAGATTCAGGGTGCCGGCAAAAACCTGATCGTCTTCCGCCTTGTCAACCGGCAGGGATTCGCCGGTGATATTGGCCTCGTCAATCGAACTGCGCCCCTTGGCGATCTTGCCGTCGGCCAGGATGTTCTCGCCGGGCCGGACAATCACCGTATCGCCCACCTGCAGATCACCAGCGTCGACCTCCTCTTCCTTGCCGTCGACGCGGCGGCGGGCCCGGCCAGGCGACAGACGCGCCAGTGCTTCGAGCGAGGCTTTGGCTCCGCTGGCGGTACGCAT
>CAUZJQ010000146.1:0-10131 GCA_963580095.1 Lentisphaeria bacterium
ACGGCAACGCTTTTCGCCTAACACCGGACGCCGGCACAGAGGTCATGATCACCTACAGCGACGGTTCACCAGCAGTCACCTCGCACGCGGTTGGCAAGGGACGCGCCATCTTTTTCGGTGCCAATCCCTTTGTCGTAGAACATGTGCCGAACGAGGGTTGGCGCGATTTCTTCACCGCCTGGGTCAAGACCATGGGAGCACCGACAGGGCTGGACATATGGCGGTTCAAGCTGCCCGATCACCTGATCTGGCAGGAACCCAAGCAGCCGGGCGTATGCCTGACCAACAACCGGGTACTCTGGCAGGAAGAGCAGCCGTCGTATCCGCAGAACTTCGACGTTCACGGCACCTACACCTGCAGCGTAGCGCCAGATGCCATGCCGGACACCAGCAACGCTGAAGTCGCATTCGCAGACGGGCGGCTTACCGACCGGCGAAAATCAATATTCGCCGAGAAACGGGCCCCCAGGAGCTATGAAGATTATGCCAAGCCGGACAGCACCTGGATGGTCAGTTGGGCAACGACAGAGCCCGTGTCGATCACCTTCGACCTGCAAGCAGGCAGAAACCTACGGGAACTCAAGCTGTGGTTTCGCGACACCCTGCCGGCGGTCACCGTAGAGGGCAGCACCGATGGCAGGCAGTGGCGCAAGTTAGGCCGGGCCGAAGGTATCGCTGCCGGTGTGGACATCCATGACCTCGTCGTCGACCTGCCCGGCAAGCAGGCCGACCGCTACCTGCGGGCCAACTTCGCAGCACGCCAACCCGGCGAGAAGCTGAGCCTGATCGAAGCGGAAGTGTGGGCCGAGTAAGACAAAAACAACCGACGCCCCGAACCGCACCCCCCTGCCTTTCTCGACTCGCGGTTGAATCAGCCCCGGCCGCTCACTCAAACGGACTGCGCCGCAATCCGTGTCCGTTCACGTCCTCGCCGCGAACCAGGAAAAACTCCCGCGGATACGGTATGCCATCCTTGAAGCTGGTGTAGTCCTTGTCCCCGAGCACGGCGTCGGCGGCAATGTAACGCAGACCAATATTGCGACGCCAGCGATCCGACAGATTCGGCGATGAGCCGTGGGGCAGCATGACATTGTGAGTTGCCATTTGCCCGGCCTTCAGCGTGTAGCTCACCTTCAACTCTTCAATGTTCTCCGGCAAAGCCGACGGCTCGATTTCTTCATTGAACAGATCGTTATCCTCGTCCTTCCCACGCGGCAGAACACCCTTCATGTGCCACTCCGGCAACACCGACATCGTGCCGTTTTCCTCGTCCACGTCGTCCAGTGCGATCCAGACGCCACCAGCGTGGTTGCCCGAGACATTCCAATACGGCGCATCCTGATGCCACTTGATCTCCATGCCCGTATGCGGTGGTTTCGACACGCCGCCGCCGGACCAGAACAGAATGTTGGGGCCGATCTGACGCTCGATCATATCCAGCAATTTGGGCTCGTTCACAAAATCCCAGAACCACCGTTCCCCCAGTTGATGGGGATTGAGCCACATTTGCCGCTCGACATCGGGAATGCAGTCGGCGGTTTCCTCGACGATCCGCGTGGCATGCCCCAATATCTCCTGTATCGCCGCATCGGTCAGGAAATGATCGGAAATGACGTAGCCCCGCTTCTCGAATTGAGCATGTGCCGCGTCGTCATAGCAGAATGATTCGTGAATCATGGTCTTGCGGGTTTCGCAAACTGTCATCGTCGTCTCCGTGATAATCGCATGTTACAGGAAGCCTCAGAAACGTACACGTTTCTTGAGTCCAAACCAATTGCGTTGCTGCGCCGGCAACGCGGCAACTGCAAAGCCCAGGTCCTTTTTCCGGACTTTCCCGTCCGACAGCCGGTAGCGCCCGCCGCGACGGGTTCGAAAAGTCAAAAGATCGCCGGTCAAAGGACGGCTCTTGCCCCTATCCAGGTCAGCAAGGGTGACGTCGCCGTCGAAAGGATTGCGAACTCTGCAGATCCCGCCCGCTTCGCTGACGATCTCGACAAACAACACCCGGTAGTCAACCAGGCGCGCCGAGACAATGAAGGCGCCTTCGGCGCGCAGGTTCGAAAACTGCACCGTACCCCAGGTGGGGGGGATGGTGGGGAAGACACGGATCAGATCGTGATGGCTTTGCAACAGCATCTCCAACACCGCCGCAGCAGCAGCAAACCCGGTCTCGAGCGTCATCGCAACGCCGCGCGGAGGACCCAGGCCAATATTTTGATAGTCGGTGTTGGTGTTGAACGAATTCGGCATGACGAAGCCATCGAGATAGGCTTGCAGAAAGCGATGAGCCATCCTGGCGTTGCCAGCGCGACCAGCAATCATCGCCGCCCAGGGAAACGAGAACGCCCCCCACTCGCCCGGCCCCTTGAACACCAGGTCATCCAGGCAGCCCTCGACCAGACGGCGCTCCGCCGGCGACCGCTCCGGATCGATCACGCCCAGCGGGTAAATACCGATAAGATGACTGTGATGCCGGTGCGTGTGCGGCAGCGGCAAGCCCGGACGGATAGCCAGGCAAGGGCGCTGCCGCCAGTCCGGCGCCGACTCATGCACCGAGAGCGCCTGCGCTTCGTATTCATGCAGTCCGGTCGGCACGATGGCGTAAGGCGTCAGGTTACGCAGGACCTCCGCCCAGTGCGCCCGCTCGGGTTCACGCAGCTTGAGCTCCTGCCGCGCCTCGAGCAGCGACTCGAGCAGGAAGCGCAGAAGCGCCAGGTCGTAATTGTTGTCATCGCCCAGGCTGCCCGGTCGGCCGCAATAGAATTCGGGACTATCGGTAAACGGAATGTGGTATTTGCCCTCGGAACGTTTCTCGATGATGTGGAGGTACGCCTGCACCATTTCCTTCATGAACGGATAAGCACGTTCGCGTAGGAACCTGCGGTCCCGGGAATACCGCCAGTGCAGCCAGAAATGGTGCGCGGTCCACGCACCGGCACCGGGCGAGTGTTCGTCCGTGAAAAAACCCGGAAACGGCTCGCCGCCGGGGCCGTGTTCCCCAGGTATGATCGCAATTTCCTTGCCGTAAAAATAGGTGCCCAGCTGCCGATGCATCGGCAGGTTTCGCCAGTACATCTCATACAGTGGCTCGGCACTCTCGAGATGGTTCGAGGTGTAGACCGGCCAATAGCTCTGCTGCGTGTTCATGTCGGTAGTGTAGGAACCGCGCCACGGCGGCCAGGCACCATCGGTGGTCCACAGCCCTTGCAGCGTCACCGGAATATGCCCGGGACCGGGACGCGATGAACAATAGTGCTTGTACATCTCCAGGTAGTAGAGATTTTCGAGATGACTCTCGGGCAAGCTGATCGCTGAACGTGACCAGAACCGATGCCAGTCCGCCTCATGTTCGCGACGTTTTTTACCGACGCCCCGTTGTCGCCTCTCGGCAAGGAACTGAAACGCTTCCTCAGTGGTGGCCTCAACATCGGTGCCGGTGACAATCGTCAGTGACAGCCTCAAGCGTCCGGCGCTGCGACGTTCCTCGGCAACGATGCTATACGCTTTGCCAACGGAATAGCGCCGGGTCAAAACCTGCCGCCCCTCGGTCCGGGAAATTTTCGGTGCCGGGTATTTCCACGAGCGAAAATGCTTGCGGCTGAACGCGTCGGTCGCCGCCGGCCGCAGCCTGACCTCCGGCAGCGGTACGCTCGAATCGCAGCGAATATCGAGCTGCAGCATATCGCTCATGGAATCGACGATGCATGAAAACGTCGCCTTGCCGGCGCCAAACTTAAGAGCACCCGAAGCTCGTGCGCGCAGGAGGTCGAGGCGGGCGTCGTAGGCTTTCGTCGGCTGCGGCCACTGCAGCTCGAGTCGGCCAAGCGACAAGCGTGACGGATGCGGAGGTGGCTCATCAGTAAAACGCTGGTTTCGGCGGCGCAGCGCGATCGCTTCCATTTCCTCGATGCGCCCCGCCTCGAAAAGACGGCGAAGGTTGCGGTAATTAAACTCCGGATCATCACCCGGCCATGGTGTGCGGGTCTCCCATACACCATAGTGATCCAGCGTCACGCACAGTGGCCGGCCATCGCCCCAGATGACTGCGCCCATGCTGCCGTTGGCAAGCGGTAGACCGTCTGTCCACTTGAGCGGGGCGCGTTCGTAAATCAAATCATGCCGACGCAACAAGGGCTTGAGCAAGTCTGGCGGGATAGCAGTCATGCAATTCGAACGGTGGCTTGGTGATTTGACGTCTTTCACTATGGGTTCATCCGTGAGCCGTATAATCTACCTGTCGTTCAGAAACAAGACCATTCCAAAAAGCATCATCGGAGTAAAGCCACGATTAAAACGGTGAATATAAAGAAACTGACGCCCCCCCTACTGCATAAACTCGAAGGCATAGAGGTTGGCGCTCTCGAGGATGAAGACGAATGAAACGGAGCGGCCCGCCAACTCAGCCAGACGCTTGCTGCCTCGCCACTTCACCACCCGGGATTCACCGCTGGTGTCGCCGGTGAACGGCTCGCAATCCTCGCGCGTAAAACCTGCCGTCGGCACGCCCGCTTCGTCCAGGACTTCAACGCGGATGCTGCCGGAAAAAAAACGTGGATCCATACTCATGCTACGCCGTGTATCAGCGTTGACAGCCAGCTCACCACCCGGCCAGATGAACGCACGGGTGCGAATCCAGCCGCCCTGCTCGGTAGCCGTCAGCGAAGCAAACCCGTCTATACGGCTGGTGGCAACGCCGATCGCCCGGAGATTGAGCGGCGGCGAAGTATCGTGGCAACCTGTACGCCCGGACAGGAACCACCAGAGTACACCATCCCGGGAAATCGGCGGATTCGACGATGTGCAGATCCAGTCGCTGTACCATGACCCCGGCGGACCGAGCTCCAGAAAAGTGGTGCGCGGCTGGATTCGCTGCCATTGCTGACCATCATAACTGACGACCAGCTCGCAGTCGACCACATCCGGCTCCACGTGCATGCGCTCGCAGACGCCAAGGTACACGGACTCCCAGCGGAAGCCGGTCATGCTGTAGCATTCCATGTGCAGCGGATCATCCAGTGCGGACTTAAGTACCAGCTCCGGCACCGACCAGGTCTTGAAGTCCCGGCTGGTCATCCGGTAAACGGCGCGTTCGGCATAGGTGTCGAACATTTCCGGCGCCCGGCACAGGACAACAAGCTCGCCATTGTCCGGGAAGGTCATGGCTTGCTGCCGATCACTGAACCCGGAGCCGATCGGCTCCGGCTGCATCTCCCATGTCAGGCCGTCGCGCGAAACCGCTCCCCATAACGCTTCGTTGCCATCTGTCAACCGATGGCACACCAGCTTGTATGGAGCTGTGCTGTCGTCGGAGTCGATGATGATGTTGGCGCCGTCCATCCTGCCGGGCGGATCAAAGACGATGTTGTTCGCCGTGCTGTCGCGGAATTCGCAGAGACCTAGATCCGGCTTCTGCCAATCCACACCGTTGCTGCTGGTGGCGTAGCACAGGCGGGGATGATCGTCGGCGTCAATGGCCAGGTACCACATTCGCAAGCCCCCATCGGAGGCCCCATGATGCACCGTGCCGTACAGGAGAACACCAAGCGCCTCCCAGGGACGGTCAACGATCAGCACCGGCTGCGGATGGATCCGCGGCATGTGGATACGCCGCCGGATACAGGCGGTCTCGGCGATCCAACGTTCGTCGACGGCAAGGAATTTTAACGGTTGATCAGCAGCGGTCAATCCAACCTCTTGAGCGTAAAGACGTTAACTCTTCATCCACTTCAAGCCCCTTTTGCCAGGCAGCCACGGCATGAGGCGTAGGACGGGCTGCGCTGGCTGTCGTCGCAGGCATTGAACTATGTACCATTCATTGTGTGGGATCCGGCCACGGAGGATGCGCCAGATTATTCCTTTACTGGCGCTGCCGAAATATTTCCGCATGCCATCTGCACTGATATACCCCTCCGCCAAAGGTCGCGCAACCAGAAATGGCCAATGCCGAAAGCGACATCAAGGCAAGGATGGCGATGACAACTGATCATTCTACAAGCATGAAACAGCGGTTCCTATGATCTGTCTTGAGGGACACACCGAGCCCGCTCGGAAAACACGGTGCCACTGTGTTCCTACGATATACCTGTTCGCCAGAAAAATCCATGAACCGACAGCCCCACAAGTGGGCTGTGCCCGATCTGTGTATAACTGAGAAAGCACCCTGAAAAGTTCAAAAAAAAACAGCGGTGAGATCGCCCCCAGTGATCTATAGTAGTGCCGCGTCCACTCCTTCGATTACATTCATAAAACGAGACTCCGTGAAATTACAGACTGTAATCGCAATCGTCCTATCCGCCGCACTATCCGGACCTATCGGTGCGCAGGTTGTCACATTCGAACTGGCGACGGATGCAACGGGTCTCACCGGTGTCGACAAAAAGCAGGCTGCCTGGATCGACTACAACGACGACGGCTGGACGGATCTGCAGTCCGCCGAGGCAATCTGGGGCAATGACAACGGCAAGACGTTTGTAAAGGACGGTCCGGGCGGTCGGCACAATGCCTGGGCCGATTTTAACAACGACGGGTTTGTCGATTTTTTCAGTGCCGGCACCGGCATCATCAGCTTTCAGAATGCCGATGGCACATACACGGCCACCAGGCTGTCGGATCGGATGAACAAGGTCAGCGATGGCGCCGCCTGCGTGGACTTCGACGGCAACGGCCTGGTGGATATTTACTGGGGTGGCTACGAATTCAACGGCAACAATCAGCCGGATTCACTCTACCTAAACCTCGACAACGGCAGCCGAATCGTCAAAGTCTGGCACACAAAGGGTCCTTCGGAGGCAGCACGCGGCATCACCACCTGCGATTTCGACAACGACGGCGACACGGATATCTACATATCCCAATATCGGCTGCGGCCGAACGCACTGCTGGTCAATGGCGGGGTCGGCCAGAAAGGCTCTCAGCGGACCGGACAGTTCGGCGAGGGTGCAGCCAGGCATGGTGTCACCGGCGGCAACGGTAACGGTATCGGTTCAGCATGGGGCGATCTCGACAACGACGGTCTCTTCGATTTGTTCGCCAGCAACTTTGCAAAGCCCGGTCAACCACAATCGCGTTTTCTCAAGAACTACGGTCCGGAACACGGGCATCGGTTCAAGAACATGGGCCAATGTGGTCTGCACTATCAGGCATCCTACGGCTCGCCGGCACTCGGCGACTACGACAATGACGGGGATTTGGACCTTTTCCTGACAACGATTTACGCGGACGATGCCGCCGTGCTCTATCGGAACGACGGCGACTGGAACTTCACCAACGTCACCGGCGAGACCGGACTGCGGGGAATCCGCAGCACGACTCAGGCGGCCTGGGGTGATTTCGACAACGATGGCGACCTGGACCTGATGAGTGGTGGGCAACTGTGGCGCAACAAGGGTGCCGCCGGCAATTGGCTGAAAGTGAAGCTGCGCGGCGGCGACATCAGAATCAATCGTGCCGCCATCGGCGCTCAGGTACGCATCAAGCTCGGAGACAAGACGCTCAGCCGCCAGGTCGAAAGCAGCACCGGCAGGGGAAATATGAACGACATGACGCTGCACTTCGGCCTCGGCAGCCACAGCAAAAACGTCGAACTCGAAATCTCCTGGCCCTATATCAAGAGCAAGCAAACCGTCACCGCCAAGGTCAACACAGAGCTGTCCGTAGTCATGGATGTTCCGTGATAGGCCGACCAAACTGACAGAAAAAGACACCCCGGGAATTGGACAAATGATCGACTTCACTACAGACAACCTGCCAACAACCAGTGACGAACGGATGAAAGCGCTGGCCTCGATTGCCCGGATCGAGCGAGAACTCGGCTACCTCGACGAGCGTATCTCCGAAGCCGAACTGCCGGAGCCGCATGTCGACGGCGAACGCTATGAAGCGGACGTCCCCGATACGCTCGACCTGACCGACAACGCCTTGTACGCGATCAACGCTTACACCAGAATGATCGACCCGGCACAGGATTATCGGTTCATGGGCAATGCCAATTTCGTGCGAAAACCGCCGCTGCTGATCACCGGCGGCGGCCTCGAGTGCACCTCCAAACAGCTCGAGTCCCTGGTGTTGATGCGGGTCATGACCGGCAGCATGTACAACGCCGCCATCGACAACAAGTTCATGGGGTCGATGACGCACTTGACGGCGAAGGATGGATTCTTTTACTCGCCCTATAGCAAAGCGGCCTGGAACCCGGACTACATCGGCGGCGCACCGCCCGGACAAGACATCGTCTCGACGACGCGGCAGCCGTTCACCAGCATCTGGGAGGAGGAACGGCAAGTCATCGCGCTCTCGATGTGGTTCCAGCAGTCCGGGAATCCAATGTGGCAGGAACTGATCGAGAAAAAAATCAAACGCATGTCGGAACTGGCCGTGTGGCGGGACAACTATTGCTACTTCGCACGACGCTTCTATGTGCTCGGTGACGAGGGCCCGGTCGAGGGCCCGAAACCCGAGGGACAATGGGCCCTTTTCGACGCAATGTTCGGCGTCCACGGCATGTCGCTGTACTACCGGCTCACGGGCCATGAGCCGGCACTGGACCTGGCTGCGGGACTTGTCAATCGGGTGATGCAGGATCCCATGGCATTTAACAAAGACGGGCGTTGGCTGACCCATCATTTTCATACGAACACAGGCAGCTTGATCGGTATCCTTGATTACGCTTTGACGATCAACGACACTGATCTGGTAGCCTTCGTAAAAAATAGTTACGAATTCGGCAAGGCCGCCGGAGAACCGCTGGTCGGATACTATGCCGAACACATACCCGGCCATGCCGATACAGACGGCTACGAACTGGACAACGACCACACGACCTGTGAGACCTGTGAGGTGGCGGACATGCTGGTCCTTGGCGTCAAGCTGGCCAGGGCCGGAACCGTTGATTACTGGGAAGATGTCGATCGGTGCATCCGCAACCAATTCATCGAAAACCAGATTACCCGTCCCGGCTGGGCCGAGCGCTTTGCCACCGACTCTGAAGACAGTCCGTACCGGAGCCTGAACGGCCCGCTGCAGCTCTGGGAAGAAGAGCAGGATGCGGTAGAACGCTCCCTGGGTTCCTGGGCCGGTTGGGCCCTGGCCAATGATGCCCATCCACAATCTCTGATGCAGTGCTGTGCCGGCAACGCCGGACGCAGCATGTACTACGCATGGGACAGCATCGTGACCAGAACCGGCGATGAGGTGCAAGTGAACCTGCACCTGAACCGCGCCTCGAAGTGGCTGGATGTGGACAGCCACCTGCCGTACGAAGGCAAGGTCGTGCTCAAAATAAAAGATGCACCGCTGGTTGCCGTGCGCATACCAGCCTGGACCGAACGCGACCAGGTGACCTGCCAGGTAAACGGCGAAAAACGGGACCCGCTGTGGGCCGAAAGTTATATCCGTGTGGAGGGACTGACGCAAGGGGATGAGATCACCGTGGAATTCCCGATGCGCGAATTCACAGTGTTCAAAGAAATCGGTGAACGCACCTACAAATTGACGGTCAAGGGCAACACCGTCATCAACATCGATCCCGAAGGCACCATCTATCCGCTGTATCAACGCGAGCATTACCGGAACAACGAAGCGCCCCGAAAAAAAGTGACGCGCTTTGTCCCCGCCGACACGATCAGCTGGTGAAGTAACAGCACGGACGCAACCAGCCCCTCCTGCCCTGGGCAAAGAACGCTGAACGCTGCCGTAGTCCCGTCAATGCCCGTTGCCAATCCGCTGTTACATGCCGGCGCCGTTCCGCAGCAGCACGACCGTCGCTCGCACGGCACCGACGAGACCAATGGCGATCAGGAACCCAAACGTTATGCGTCGGAAGCTGTCGGCTGAAACGCGTTTCGACAATGCATGGCCGCAAAGCAGCACGACGATCGTCAGAGGCGCCAGCATCGCAGTGGCTACCAGCAGCTGTGTGTCCATCACCGAGCCCTGAACTGTCGCCACGACAATGCGCAGGCCGGTCACTAAGATGAAAATCGTCTGGACTGTCGCCTTCATCGTTCGCGGGTCATCCGTCTGGCTGTACAAAAAGTAGATGATCGGCGGACCGCCGGATACCGTGGCACCACCAATACAGCCGCTCATAATACCCAGCGGCAGCCCCCAGATACGCCGCAGTTTGACCGGGCG
>CAUZJQ010000147.1:0-10131 GCA_963580095.1 Lentisphaeria bacterium
AAGCGCGACTTGAGGTCAATAGCCTCGAGCGGGGTCGCGGAAAGATTAAACATTGTCAGCCTCCGGCAACCGGCGGGATGAACACGATGGCGTCACCCGTCTGCAAAGGTGTGCTCCAATCGCAGAAAGCATCGTTGATGGCAACTTTCAGTGATTCCGTGTCCAGCTCGAACCCATGCTCTGCCTGCAACTCGGCATACAAATCGGCCGCCGTCACCGCCGTACTCTCGAGCATCTCCACCGAGCACCCGCGCTGCTCTCGGAGAATCGCGAAATACTGGATGTTGAATGATTTTTTTTGCATGAGCTAAACCTTGGCAGCCAACGAGACACTGCATTTCATCTGGGCCTCTACGCCACTTACTGTCGATTCCGCGAGCATCGCCGCGGTCTCGGCCTCCGCCTGCGCAACAGTAAGCTCCGAGATCGCCCGCTGGACAGACGGCAGATACCGCGGTGCCAGACTGAGCGTGCGGATACCGATACCCAGGAAAAACGGGACATAGCGAATCTCATGCGCCATTTCACCACACACACTGACATCGGTGTTGTGCCGCCGGGCAGCGTCGGCAATGCGCTTCAAGGCCCGCAACACGGACGGGTGATGCGGCAAAAAGTAGCGCGCCACTTTCTCATTACTACGATCCACGGCGAGCATGAATTGGATAAAATCGTTGGTGCCGATGCACATAAAGTCCGCTTCCGTGGCGAGCTCTTCAATAATCTCGATTACCGAGGGTATCTCCACCATGATACCAATCTGCGGGTCCTGGTAGTGCGGCACACCCTCTTGCTCCATGGCGGCAGCGCATTCGCGCACCACATCCCGCGCCGCCCGAAAGTCGTCGACCGAGGCGATCATCGGAAACATGATGCGCAATTGGATCTCACAGCCGACCGCAGCTCGCAGCGTCGCCCGGATTTGCTGCTGCAGAATGTTGCGATGTCCCAACGCAAAGCGAATCGAACGCATACCGAGGGCCGGATTGGCTTCCTTCGGATTATCGTAATAGGCCAGCACTTTGTCGCCCCCGATATCGAGAGTACGCAGGCTCACCTGCTGGCCCGCGACCTTCCGGAATAGCCTCTGGTACACCGCGAACTGCTCTTCCTCCGATGGGAAATCGGCGCGCACAAGAAACGGGAACTCAGTGCGATACAGTCCGACGCCCTCGGATTTCATATCGTTGGCAAGCGTCGCATCGACCAAGAGATTGACGTTCGCCATAAGGTGAACACGGGCGCCGTCCGCAGTGCGCGTTTCGGGCTGCATACGGGCTTTAAGTGCTTCCAGGTCAACGATTGCATCGCGCTTGTGATGCTCCACCAGATCGGCCGGCGGATTCAAGTAGATCTCGCCGGCATGCCCGTCCAGAAGGATCTCGACGTTGTCACGCAAACGCATCAGCCGCGGCCGGTCGGCAATGACCATCGGGATACCCAGCGAATTCGCCAGGATTGCGATGTGCGATGTCGCACCACCACTAACGAGAATCACACCGCCGACATTCTCCGTCGATAGCATGAGCATCTCGGACGGGTAAAGTTCGCGAGCAATGACGATGCGCCCCGAACAGTCAGTCGACGACTGCAACTCTGCCCCGACCAGATTGTTGCACAGACGCAGCGCCAGGTCCTCGACATCCTTCGATTTTTCGCGCATGTACGCATTTTCGCTGTGGGAGAAAACATCGACGAACTCAGCAGCAACATCCATCAAGGCCCGCGGCGGATTGACGCCCTGCTTGATACGGCGAACCATGGCGCCGGCGAATTCAGAATCCTTCAGCATCATCAGATGCGCGTCGAAAATCAACGCCGCCACACCCGACAGGCGCTCTTCGACGCGCGTCTGCAGCGCTTTCATCTGCTGCTCCGTCACGGCCATGGCACATTCGAAGTCTTCCAGGCTGTAGGTTCGCGCAAAGTCGTGTTCGCGCATGATGCGAAAGGTCTTGTCCCGATCGAAGACAAAAGCGGGTGCCACGACGAATCCTTCCGCCGCCACCTGACACTTGATCATCTGCAGGCCGGTAATTGTATCGGTCCCTCGCTGCTCTTTGCGGCGGGTCCGCATCGCCATCAGGATCCGAGCATTCTCAATCGCACTGGCGAGCTGCGATGCCGTGGCGCGCAAAGCCATACCATCGTGATCGCTGAACGGGCGTCCAACCCCGCGCTGCACAACCAAAACTCCGATTTTCTCGATTCCACGGAGAATCGGCACCGCCAGGAAAGCGTCGAACGGCTCTTCATTGATGTCGTCGAAATGTTTATAGGCCGGACTCTGGCTGGCCACCTTTTCGCACACCATCTGCCCGCGCTCCAGGACAGTTCCGACCAGCCCCTCGCCCAGGCGCAGGCGAATACGCCCGATAGACGACGGGTCGAGACCAACGGTCGCCTTCAGCACGAGTTCGCTGGCCCCTTCCTCGTAGACGTAGATCGTACAGACCTCGGCATCGATATGCCGGCCTACGGCCTCGACTATGCGCTGCAGAAAGGTCTCGATGTCCTCACTGTTGCCCAACAGCACACTCAGCTCGCCCACGTCGCACAACAGACCTAAGTGATTTTCCTGCATCAGTTCAACCACGATCAACACCGCCAGGCAAACGTTGGCGGCAATTAGTTAGACAGTTGGATAGAATCGCTCGAGCCTGGCAATATACTGCAAAGATCAGCTTCAGCCAATGACTGCGGACACGCTATCTGGTCGTCTTTTCGCGTACAGGGTCTTTCCATTCGGGACTATTTACAATCGCCCATGACATGCTAAACTATTCGGTTCAATACGCTTACAAGGCGATAGATACTCTTTTGCCGCCTGGCAACTCAATTCCGCACAGGACAATCTATCATGGCACAGGATCTGATTCGGATCGGCATTATCGGCGCCGGCGCCAACACCATCGACATGCATATCCCGAAACTGCAGGAGCTCGACGGAATCGAAATCGTCAGCGTCTGCAACCGCACTCGCGAGTCCGGGCAACGCGTCGCTGACCGTTTCGGCATCCCACAAGTCTGCGGACAATGGCATGAAATCATCGATGACGACGATATCGATGCCATCGTCATCGGTACTTGGCCGTATATGCACGCCACGCTGAGCTGCGCAGGACTGGAGAACGACAAGCACGTGCTGTGCGAAGCCCGCATGGCAATGAATGCCGACGAAGCCCACGAAATGCTCGACACAGCGCAGCAATTCCCCCACCTGATCAGCCAGATCGTACCCTCACCTTTCACGCTGACCTGGGATCAGACCATTCAAGATCTCATCGCCGACGGCTATCTCGGTGACATCTACTCGATCGAAATCCGCGGTGCCGCAGATACCTTCCTCGACCCCGGCGCAGCCCGCCACTGGCGGCAAGACTTTGACATGAGCGGCTACAATACGATGGCCATGGGAATTTGGTACGAGGCCCTCGCACGCTGGGTCGGACACGCCAGCCGGGTTATGGCAATGAGCCGCGTCTTCGTGCCCCAGCGCCAGCATCAGGACGGCGGCAAAATGGCAACCGTGCGCGTGCCCGATCACCTCGACATCCTCGCGACAATGGACTGCGGGGCTCAGGCGCATTTCCTCTTCAGCGGCGTCACCGGACTCACCCGGGACACCTACAGCGCATGGCTCTACGGTAGCGAAGGCACGCTGCTGCTCGATATCGGCGCTGAAAAACTGTACGGCGGCCGGCGCGGCGACAAAGAATTGAACGAAATCAGTATCGAAACGTCTAAAAAGGGCCATTGGCGTGTTGAAGAAGAATTCATAAATGCCATACGGGGTCTGGAACCGATACGACTGACGACGTTCGAAGACGGCGTCAAGTACATGGAATTCACCGAGGCAGTCGCCGTCAGCGCCGCCGAAGCGCAGGCTGTTGATCTGCCCTTGTGACACAATTCAACCAAATAAAAAGGAGCCATCCAATGAAACACACAAATCTCGCTCTCACCATCTGCGCTGCGTTTGCTTTGAGTACCGCCGCAACCGCGTCCGACACCCGTAATCCCGAACCGGCCCCGGTCGAGGCAGTCAACGCCGAGGCCGAAAGCACCGAACCCGAGAGCGCCGAAGCGCTCACCCCCGGACTGTACGCTACAATGAGCACCTCAAAAGGCGACATCGTCATAGAGCTCTATTACAAAAAAGTGCCGCTGACAGTGACAAATTTCGTCGGCCTGGCGGAAGGCAAGATCAAATCGATCCGCCCCGAAGGCCAGCCGTACTACGACGGACTCATATTCCATCGCGTCATCGCCGACTTCATGATCCAGGGCGGTTGCCCGAACGGCAACGGGCGCGGCAACCCAGGCTATAAGTTCCAAGACGAATTCGACCCGACCCTGAGACACTCCGGCCCCGGCATTCTCTCCATGGCCAACTCCGGTCCCGGCACCAATGGCTCGCAATTCTTCATCACCCACAAGGCGACGCCATGGCTCGACGACCGACACGCGGTGTTTGGCAAGGTCGTGAACGGGCAGGACGTCGTTGACGCCATCGCCAAAGGTGACAGCCTTGACAAAATTGTCATCAAGCGCGTCGGCGCGGATGCCGAGAAATTCATCGCCAACCAGGCTGCTTTCGACAAACTGCTCGGCGGCAACCAATAGCAGCCGGCCAGACGCCCACAACCACTACGGCCCCATGAAACGACTGACCCGTATCTCATTGGCCACGGCATTTTCCACAATGCTGGCAATGTCTTCGGTCTCGGCGCAAAAGACTGAACCAGGCGAAGCTGACGATAAGTTTACCGACGGACTCTATGCTGTCATCGACACGAACCGCGGCAAAATTGTCCTTCGACTCCACTACAAGCGTACCCCGCTCACGGTTATCAATTTCGTCGGCCTGGCGGAGGGAACGAAACGCTCGAACCGGCAGGCGGGTGTACCGTTCTACGACGGCATGGCCTTTCATCGCGTCGTCGATGGCTTCGTGATCCAGTCCGGCGATCCTCGCGGCAACGGCACTGGCGGCCCCGGCTACCAATTCGAAGACGAATTTCATCCGGATCTGAAACACACCGGCGCCGGCATCCTGTCGATGGCGAATTCCGGACCGAACACCAATGGGTCGCAGTTTTTCATTACCCACGGCCCCACCACGCATCTTGATAACTTGCACACCGTGTTCGGTCAGGTTGCCGGGGGCCAGGACGTCGTCAGCGAGATCAAGAAAGGCGATGTCATGAATACTGTCCGTATTCGACGCATCGGAGCCGAAGCCGAGGCGTTCACGGCGACGCAAAAGGATTTCGAGCGGACCCAGATCCGGCACCGGCACCCGAAAGCCGCATTCACGGATTCGGGCATCGGGTACCTCATCGACAAACCTGGGAAGGGCCAGGGATCGCCACCTGCCGGTGCCCTGGTGACCGTCCATTACAAAGCCAGAATCTACGACAGCGGCAAGGAGTTCGCCAATACCCGGGAACAGCAGCAAACGTACGCCTTTGTCGTCGGCAAGGGCCGCACCCTGAAAGCCTGGGACGAAACGTTGGCGACGATGACGCGCGGCGAACAACGCACGATTTTCGTCCCACCGGAGCTGGCCTATGGCGCCAGAGGCCGACCGCCGCTGGTGCCCGGCAACCAGTTGCTGGTGTTTGAAATCGAGCTGCTCGATTTCAAATAGTCCGGCACTGTTCTTGCCATATCTTAATCTGTATTCCCTGTATCAGCCCCCGATCGCCCAGCCATTCCTTACTCTTCCTGTACTGTTTTTCCGTCAAAAACAAAAAGCCCCGGCTGCATGTCGCAACCGGGGCTTTTCGAGTTTCAAGCCTCTTCGATCAACCGATCGCTTCCGTGCCGGTCTCACCGGTGCGGATGCGATGGCATTGCTCAAGCGCCAGCACGAAGATCTTGCCGTCGCCGATTTTACCGGTCTTGGCTGCTTCGGCAATAGCATTAACCGCCGCTTCGACAAATTCGTCGTTGACGGCAATCTCCAACTTCATCTTGCTCAGCAGGCTACCCACTTCCTTGTGGCCGCGATACACCTCGGCTTCGCCTTTCTGACGGCCGCGGCCCATGACCGATGTGACCGTCACAAGGTGAACACCCTTATCTTCGAGCGCATCAAGCGTGTCATTCAAGCGGTCGGGCTGAATTACAGCAGTAATATATTTCATGATAGTGTTACCCCTCAGTCCAGTTTGGTGTAGGCATTTTCGGCATGATCGGACAAGTCCATACCAACGCTTTCAGCGTCTTCATCCGACCTCAAGCCAATGACTGCCTGGACAATTTTTGCCAAGATGAAAGTAACAACGCCGGAGTATACAATGGTGTAGATAACCGCCTTGAGCTGAATTAGAAGCTGCGTAATCTGACCGTTGTAAAACAAGCCTTCGGCTCCGCCTGTTACACTTGCCGTGGCCCAAAGCCCCGCAGCAAGGGCACCCCAGATGCCCGCGACGCCATGAACTCCGAACACGTCAAGTGAATCATCGTAGCCAAACTTCTTTTTGATGAAAGCGACTGAAAAATAGGCACAGATACTGGCACCAGCACCAACACCAAGCGCGCCCATTGGGTTCACCGATCCGCATGCCGGCGTAATCGCCACGAGACCGGAGACTGCACCTGTAATCATACCGAGCATCGTCGCCTTGCCGGTGACAATGCGGTCAATGATCGCCCAAGTCAGACCCGCCATGGCGGTGGCAATCTGTGTCACAGTAAAAGCATTCACGGCAACATAATCTGCTGCGAGCTGACTGCCAGCATTGAAACCAAACCAGCCAAACCACAGCAGCCCGGCACCCAACACCGCAAACGGCAAATTGTGGGGCGGCGAAATCTTACCCGGATAGCCCTTGCGTTTGCCAACGACAAGCGCCAGCACCAACGCCGCAATGCCAGCATTGATATGTACGACTGTACCGCCGGCGAAGTCGAGAGCTCCATCGGCTCCAAGACCAAAGAAGCCTTCGGCACCGCCCCACACCCAGTGACACACCGGGCAATAGACCAGCAGTAACCAAAGCCCCATCAACAGGCAAAAACCACCGAACTTCAGACGCTCAGCAAATGCACCAAGAATCAAAGCCGGCGTGATGATCGCGAACATGCCCTGAAAGGCCACGAACAACAAGTGCGGGATTGTCCCGGACAAGCCGTCGACACCACTTAGAAACAAATAATCCGATGGGTTACCGATCCAGCTGCCCGCAACATTGCTGCCGAAGGCCAAACTGTAGCCAACGATGACCCACAGGACAGTCATAAGACACATGCACATGAAGCACTGCATCAATACCGACAAAATGTTTTTTCGCCTTACAAGACCACCGTAAAAAAAAGCAAGGCCCGGCGTCATTAACAACACCAGCGCCGAGGCAACGATAATGAACGCAGTATCACCTGTGTCCGGTGCGGCATCGCCGCCGTCTAGTGATGCCGCCAGTCCTAATTGTGGAAACACGGCAAACACCAGAAAAGCGAGTGCGCCGATAATTCGTGTTTTTCTCATGACATAACTCCATCGAGAATCTATCGTTACTGGTTTGTGCGACCGCGATCAACTCGTGCGTACGCGTCTCAACACATGAAAAAAACGAAATCCATAAACCAGATTTCGTTGAATTTGCCGCCTGCGACGGCATTCTACCTTGTTTCCTTTTTTCGCCACCTCCCCTGGGTGCTATTCCACGGCGCTGCTATCAGCCGCTGCGCCACAAAGCCCGCGATTTTTATATCGGCAACCACCAAAGTGTTTCCGCCACGGCTTACGAGGTCATGTCATAGCAGGGGATATACCATACCGCCAACATTTGACATATTAACTTGCAAATAAAATAGTTATGCATCTTCACACATGAAACAACATGAAATATCCTACTACAGGATTGTATTCATTGGGTATCATGCTACATTTTTGTCTTAAGAAAACGCCTCACCTATGTACTTCTATGGACTCTGCGACAGAACTTTCCGTTGAACTTGAAATTCTGTACCGGATCACGCGTGCTGTCGTCCATCACCATGACCTGCACTCTCTGCTTCAGGAGGTCCTTGATATTCTGGATCGCGAAATGGGCATGCAGCATGGTACGCTTACACTGCGCCGCCCGTCCACGGATATTCTGGAAATCGAAGCATCGAAGGGACTGACGCGACAGGAGGCGAAACGCGGCCAGTATCGCATTGGCGAAGGGATCACCGGTCGCGTAGCCGCTACGCGGGAACCGGCAATCATTCCGGACGTCAGCATTGAGCCGGACTTCCTCGACCGTACGAAGTCTCGACGTAAGGCGAACCTGGCCTTTCTATGCGTACCAATCCTCCACCGCAATGAGGTTGTCGGCACAATCAGCATCGACCGACCGAAGGCAACCAAGGAAAAGCTGCAACGTGACGTAGCATTTCTCAATATTATCGCCAATGTGCTTGCCGAGGCAGTCGCCAATATCCGTTCACAGCTTGAGGAGCGCAATAACCTGCTGGAAGAAAATCGCAAGTTGCGCTCTGAGCTGGCCGACCAGTATCATCCCAGCAACATCATCGGCAACTGCCAGACCATGCGCCATGTCTATGGCCAGATTGCCCAGGTGGCCAACAGCCCTGCCAGCGTCCTTATCCGCGGTGAATCCGGGACCGGCAAGGAACTGGTCGCTCGTGCTATCCATTTCGACAGCAACCGTAAAGATGGCCCCTTCATCAGTGTCAATTGTGCCGCCCTGCCCGAGAGCCTAATCGAGAGCGAACTCTTCGGGCATGAAAAAGGTGCTTTCACCGGCGCCGTAACACAACGCAAGGGTCGTTTCGAACTGGCCAGCGGCGGCACCCTTTTTCTTGATGAAATCGGCGACATCGCCCCGAATGTCCAGGTGCGTCTGTTGCGCGTCCTGCAGGAACGTGTCTTTGAGCGCGTCGGTGGCGCCGAGGAAATTCGCGCCAACATCCGTATCCTGGCGGCCACTAGCCGCGACCTCGAATCTGCAATGATCGAAAACCGATTTCGCGACGACCTTTTCTATCGCCTCAATGTCTTTCCCATCTACTTGCCGGCGTTGCGGGATCGCCGGACGGACATCACGCTTTTGGCGGACCACTTTCTCGACGCCTACAACAAGGCCTACAACAAAAAGATCCGTCGAATTTCGACGCCCGCCATCAATATGATGATGAGCTATCATTGGCCGGGGAATGTCAGAGAGTTAGAAAATTGCGTCGAACATGCCGTGCTCACCTCGAACGACGAGGTCATCCACGCCTACAACCTGCCGCCTTCCCTCCAGACGGCCCGTGAGACCCACACTGAAATGATTCCGCCCGAGGGCGCCAGCCTCGAAGTCCTGGTCAATTCCTACGAGCGCGAGATTCTGGTAGACGGCCTCAAAGCCAGCCTGGGCAATTGTGCCGGAGCAGCGCGCGCCCTCAATACCACCCAGCGCAAACTCAATTACCGTATAAAGAAGCTCAAAATCGAACCCGATCGCTACCGCATCCGCACCTGACGCTTGTATCTTATTTTCCAGATGCAAGGCACCCTGAATGGCGTTTTCCTAAATGATTTTTTGGCCGCGAATTTCGTCACTTTCCGAGTTAAAACACCGTATCGCAACATGGATCAAGACCATAGCCTACCCCAAGCCGTGGCGGCCAAATTCTCAAGTTTTCCGCACCCAAATCGAAGGCCAAAATACCTGCCATCCACTCGCCTTTTTTTACGGATTGGCAGGCTTGATAGTATTCTCCAGATAATCCTCGGGGTCTTGAGATAATGTGTACCCTTGATAGAACAGTCGACCATCTTTACCAGGTTCGCGGAACCAACTGTGTATAGATCACTCTTGACAGTAACCTTGTTCAGGCTGATCTCGGGGGTGTAATCATTCGTAGCATAGTTGTCCTGGCTGGCATTGATGCGAATATCGCCGGCCACGGTTACGTTTTCCACGATAATCGAACGGACAGGCAGGAAATCGTAGGTCCATTCCCATGGACCATCGGGAAAGTGGTGATCGTCGGCAATGTCCAGATAGAAGCCAAGAGTCATAGACCCGAAATGTCCGCCGCTTACCAGCACGTTGTCCGGGGTCATCATTATTTGGAAAGTGCCAGTATCGCTGTAGCAATCGATGCATTTCACATTCATCACCCGCT
>CAUZJQ010000148.1:0-10057 GCA_963580095.1 Lentisphaeria bacterium
TGGGCAACGGAAAAAGTGCGGCGATAGACTGTTTTTCTGCCTCTTCCTCTTGCCGTGGAACGGCCGTCGCCAGATTCGCTTTGCCGCCGGCTTCAGCCGTCGACGCTCGACATGTGCTCGACGAGGTCGACCACCTTGTTGGAGTAGCCCCATTCGTTGTCGTACCACGATACGAGCTTGACGAAGTTGTCGTTCAACGCGATGCCGGCATCTGCGTCAAAGAAACTGGTGCAGGTTTCACCGATGAAGTCCGAGGACACCACGTCGTCTTCCGTGTAGCCCATGATGCCCGTCATGTCGCCTTCTGATGCGGCCTTGATCGTCGCCTTGATGGTGTCGTAGCTGGCACTCTTCTCGATGCGGCAGGTCAGGTCGACGACGGAGACGTCGGCGACCGGCACACGGAAGGCCATGCCGGTAAGCTTGCCGTTGAGCTCGGGGATGACCACCCCCACAGCCTTGGCGGCGCCGGTGCTTGATGGGATGATATTGTCACACGCCGCACGCCCGCCGCGCCAGTCTTTTTGCGACGGTCCGTCAACAGTCTTCTGCGTCGCCGTGACCGCGTGTACCGTGGTCATCAGGCCTTCGATAATGCCGAAGTTGTCGTTAACCACCTTGGCCAGGGGTGCCAAACAGTTGGTGGTGCAGGAAGCATTCGAGACAACGTCCATGTCGGAGCTGTAAGTCTCGTGATTAACGCCCATAACGAACATCGGCGCGTCGCCCGATGGGGCGGAAATTACTACTTTCCTGGCGCCGGCGGCCAAGTGTGCCTTAGCCTTGTCCGTCGAACTGAACACTCCGGTCGACTCGACGACGTATTCGGCCCCACACTCGCCCCACCCGATCTCATACGGATCCATGCGATCGTAGATGGAGATGCTATCGCCGTTGACTATCAGCTTGCCATCGCTGATCGAGATCTCACCGTCGAAGCGGCCGTGCACGGTGTCGTACTTGAGCATGTATTCCATGTAGTCGAGGTCGATGAAAGGGTCGTTGATACCGACGACCTGGACGTTGGGATTATTGGCTGTTGCACGGAAAACCAGCCTGCCGATGCGGCCGAACCCGTTGATGCCCATTTTAATTGCCATGACGTGGCTCCTGTGATTGGTATGATATAATTGATAATTGTGTGAACAGAGTGGTACAACCTAGATCGAAAGCGAGCGCGTAGTATACCGGTGAGACCGTAGAAATCAAGCCCTGCGTTGCCTCTGCCTGCTTACAGATATATAGTGCGACGACACAGGAATGTGGAGTTCGCAGGAACGGCTGACCAGTAACATCGACCAACGACTATGAGTGTTTCGACAAACGCATATAAAGAGGCGGGCGTTGACATCGATCTTTCCCATGACTTGCTGGGCCGTGTGAAAGACCGCTTGGCTGCGACCCGGCGGCCTGAAATGCTCCAGGGCATCGGCGGCTTCGGCGGCTTGTTTCAGCTCGACCTAAGCAAATACAAGGAGCCTGTGCTGGTCTCCAGTATCGACGGTGTTGGCACCAAGCTGATGGTTGCCTGCCTGGCCGGTCGGCACGACGGCGTCGGCCATGACATCGTCAACCACTGCATCAACGACATTGCCGTGCAGGGCGCCGAACCGCTGTATTTCATGGACTACGTCGGTATCGGCAAGCTGCGCAGCCCGCTGTATGAAGAAGTGCTCGGCGGCATCGCGGCCGCCTGTAGCGCCTGCAACGTCGCAGTGCTCGGCGGTGAAACTGCCGAAATGCCGGGCATGTACGGCGCCGATTACGATCTGGTCGGAGTCATCACCGGTGTCATCGAGAAAGGCCGAATGATCACCGGCGCCGACGTAGCACCCGGACACGTACTCATCGGCCTCGCCTCGAACGGGCTGCATACCAACGGCTATAGCCTGGCACGGAAAGTTTTGTTCGACACTTGCCGGCATACCGTCGATACCGAGCTACCGGAGCTCGATGGTTCGCTCGGCGACGTACTGCTGCGACCGCATCTCTGCTATTATCCCGCGATCAGGAAGGCCCTGGACGACGAGTTGCCACTGCACGGCATCGCCCACATCACCGGCGGCGGCTTGTACGATAACATCCCGCGCGTTTTGCCGGCCGGAGTGGCGGCTGAAATCAACAGCAACACATTCAACTGCCCGCCGATCTTTAAGATCATCCGGGAGGCCGGCGGTATCAGTGACCGCGATATGTTCCATGCCTTCAACATGGGTATCGGTATGGTTTGGATGGTTCCGGCAGCTTCTGCCGATGCTGCTATTGCAACCGCCGTCGCTTGCGGGTTCCGAGCCATGCCGATCGGCAGTATCGTCAGCGGCGACATGGGTGTGCGGATCGACGGCGAAGGTTGAAGAAGCCGGACACGAGCGTGTCGGGCCGCGACCCGACGGTCCATGGAAAGCCATGGATGCCACTGGCGCTGGCGCTGGTTGCCATTGTACTGTACGGCCGGACACTGGGATTCGAGTTCACCAACTGGGACGATCAATCCTATATTCTCGGCAACCCGTACCTGCGCTCGTTCTCGGTCGACAACATCAAGGCATTGTTGACTCCCGGCAGTGTCCGCGGCGAGCTGCTGTACATCCCCGTCACCTATCTGACGCACTTCGCAGAATCGCTCACGTTCGGCCTGCGCCCCTGGGTGTTGCACGGTACCAACACGTGTCTGCACGCGATCAACGGTGTTCTGGTGTTTTTCGTTGTTCAAGGCTGGAGCAGATGCCGAGTCACCTCATTGCTGGTCGCCTTGGCATTCATCGTACACCCGCTGCAAACAGAGTCGGTGGCCTGGGCCATGGGCCGCAAGGAAGTGCTCTCTACCGCCTTTGCGCTTGCGACCCTGCTGCTGTACCGGCGCGCTCGCAACGACGATGTCCGCCGCTGCTATCTGCTGGCGGTCGTCACCTTCGCTCTCGGCACGCTGGCAAAGCCGACGATTATTGTGCTGCCGCTTCTGTTACTTCTTGAAATGCTCCGGGAACCGCGCCGGATCGTTCGTCCGCAAGTGCTGTGGCTTATTCCTTTTGCGGTCATCGCAATCGCCGTGTACTGGCTCAACGGCTTGGTCGATGTCGGCAGCCGCATGTCGCTTTTTCAGGCTGTGTACCTGCCGGCGATCCTCAACGACTGGCTGTTGCGGTTCGGACTGGTGTCCGCGCCCAGCCCGTTGTATGCGCTCGACGCGACGCTGAACCCGAACCGGCTGGTCGTTTGGCAGCTGCTGCCCGCTTTGTGTGTAGGGGCAATCGTTGCCCTGGCCGTTTGGCGCCGTTGGCGCTTTATCTGGTTTGGTGCTGGCTTTTGCGCCATCGCGGCCATTCCCGCAATGACGATCGTGCTGGCGGTCGACCGCCAGTTCGTCACCGCTGACCGTTACGGCTACTTCCCCTTGGTAGGCGTTTTTTTCAGCATCATCGCCATGCGCAACGTGCTGGTCGGTAAATGGCGTGTCGGCTACAACGTCCTGCTTGCCGTCGCCCTGTTGCTGTGTACCTGGCGTACTTGGCAGCAGACGGAAATCTGGAGCCAGAGCGGCGCTCTGTGGCAACATGTGCTGGTGGGTGACCCGGGAGTTTATCAGGCGTACAATTCGCTGGGCAATTATTACTACGACAACGACCGGCTCGACGATGCACTCACGGCCTATCAGCAGGCCATCGAGCTGCGACCGGATGTAGCGCGACCATGGCTTAATCAGGCGATCCTCCTTGAGCGGCTGGGCCAGGTGCCTGCCGCCGCACAGTCCTGTCGGCGTGCGATTCGCCTGCAGCCTGACGCGATCGCTGCCAGACTGAATCTCGCCGGCCTGTATCAGCGGCAGGAAACCTATGATCAGGCGATAGTGGAATTTGCAGCGGTCCTTGCGATTGACCCTCGCCACACCGGCGCGATGTATTACATCGGCGTCTGCTGGCAGGCGCTGGGAGACCCGGATCAGGCTTTGGCGGCTTTCGAGAAACTGGTGGATGCCGATCCGGGCAACGCCGAGGCACACTTTAAGGTCGGGTTGCTGGTGCATCAGAGCGGGGACTTGGAAACCGCAGTCGCATCATATCGACGCGCACTCTTTTGCGACCCTGCGCATGAGGGCGCGCGCTATAATCTTGGCGTTGCCGAGGCAGCGCGGAAAGAATGATGACGTGGCAATGCGGGATCCTTTTTAGACCTGCCGCCTATTCGGTTACCTGCCAGCAATGCGCCGGCATTGGCGTACGCTGGATGAGCATGTGATGGCGCGGAATTTGTGCGAGAGCGAGGGTTGTGCGAATATATATCGGCCAAGATGTGGTATATTCGTAGCGAGCTCAGTGACGCGTTGCTGTGGGAGACGCGTCGGATTGATCACGACGGGATTTCCATTGCCTGCCCACTTCCCACACTCAACACGTCACCAAGCGCGAGGCGCGACGCTCGCTACTTAAATCGGGAATCTATGTTTACACTCGAAACCTTAGTCGATTTCCCGGATGACGCGCTATCCGCTGATTTCCCGCTGACGCCGCAGCACATCGACGCGATGATGGCCACGTTTGCTGCGAACGGTGTAGGGCGCGTGATCTGGAACTATTACTATGACGGTCACGGCGGACCGCTGCTGCCGGCCGGGCTACAGGAACACGTGGCGAACCGGGAGGCGTACGACGCTGTCGGGCTCAATCTTGATCATGGTTACGACAACTACGCCAAGACTCTCGACAACCTCGGCAACCCGATTCGCGTTGCGGCCGAGGCTGCGCATCGCCACGGCTTAGAGCTTTACGGTTGCTTCAAGCCGTACGAAGCCGGCGTTGCGATGCTGTTGCCGCAGGGCTCACCGGAAGCGCGCAAATGGGGACGACTCCTGCAGCTGGGCGGTTATATGACATGGATCGACCCGTTCATCCTCGCTCACCCGGAACTGCGTCTCAAGCGGCGGACAGACGACATGGCGCCCCGCCTCGAGACGGCACCGATCACCTCGATCCGCCTGACAAAGAAGGACGATGCCCCAACCCGGGTCACGGCCGAGCACCTGCAGATCTGGACGAGCGACGTCAACTACCGGTACACGCAACTGGATGTTGATTTCGATGTGATCGAGACGGTCGAGCCGTCGCCGGATGAGGTGCGCGACATCTACGGCAACGTCGCCACCGAGGCCGGGGCGCCAGTACGCATCCTCACGCTGTCCGGCTTTGTCATCACCGACCAGTACGTAGTCGTGACGACCGACTTCGAAGACGGGCCCTGGGATTTCGACAACGCCTGGGACCGATTACTCCGGGCATTCGACAGACAGGGGCAGGAGCTCCCAGGCGTGCGCGCCGCCGGCACTAATATTTGGGACCCGGAGTGGGAAAATTTTCGTGAGGCCGGACTCGCCTACGACACCGGACGCGGACCGGAAGTGGTCTTTCTCGACGCCCCGAACAGCGGCACGCCACAGGTCCGACCGCCGTCCGGCAGACACACACCGGTCGAGGTGCGGCGGTCGCAGGGCGCCATCGGTTTCGCGCGCGGCTACAACTACTACCTGCCGGGCGCCCTTTGTGAAACCGAACCGCAGGTCCGCGACTATTGGCTGTCCTGCGTTCAGGAGATGCTGGACGCCAATGTCGACGGTATCGATTTCCGCGTCGAAAACCACTCGACACACACCGACAGTCCTCAGGACTACGGCTTCAACGACGCAGTCCTTGCTCAACTTCCCCACGGCACCGACGACATCGAAGCGGCGATCACGCGGATACGCAGCGACGCGTACACTGACTTCCTGAAAGCGTCGAAGCAGATGATTTCCGACGCTGACCGCGCGATGCGCGTCACCCTCAATACCGCCTGGTTCCGACCGCCGGAGGATCGCATCGTCAGCCAGCGGATGGCGTACCCGGCGAACATCGATTTCGACTGGCGACAGTGGATCGACGAAGGGTTGATGGACGGGGCTGTTCTGCGCCTGTTCGGTGTCCCGTTCGACGCTATTTTCGAGGACGATACCGGCGGCTCTGCCGAGCGCCACCAGGTGGTGCAGGAAATGATCGGGGCGTGCGTAGCGCGGGATCTACCAGTCACAGTCAACCGCTACGTTTCGAACGTCCCGGAGTTGCTTGATGAATTTAAGCGCGTGCTTGCGGATTCGCGCTTCGGCAGCTTCGTGCTCTATGAAGCGAACGTCTTCGTCGCATTTACAGCGGACGGTGGCTGCGATCTGGTGTACAAGAATCAACCCAACCTGACCGGCAAGGCGCTCACCAGCCAGGCGGTGGAAGAGGTCTGTGCGCATTGGCAGAAATGCGCGGGGCAACGCTAGCGCGAGTTGAACCTTACTGGCAGGCAAACTTAAGCTGTACATATCGCGTCGCATACTCAAAATATGAATGGTGAATCTGCCCCCGAAAGACTGCTGCAGCGATTGTTTGAAAGATACTCTTGACGTCGTATTGATTGTTCGAATCCAGTCCGAAAAGCAAAAGCGCTCGGACGACGATGTGTGAAAGCGACAGCGGATGCTTGGCAGTCCTGTCGAATTGATCGGAATCTTTGAATTCGATCAGCCACTCAAACAGCGCCAGGTCCGGTGCAAGTTCTACTTTCTCCAGCGAATCCGCATCGAGAATATCGGACAGTAAAGGAGCATCAATATGGTACAGGCTGAATACGAGAGAAACGGGTATAGTGTCGTGGCCGAACAAGTGGCACCGGACGATGTATTGCAGCGCGCGTTGGCAGGTATGGTGGCGGTGCGCGATGGAGTATTCGATCTGGAGATGGCGCCGACTGAGCATCCAGGTTACGATCCAGCGGTGCTGTGTAAGATCAACAATCCGCACCGCTCCAATAAGGGGCTGCACGAGTTGGTGACGTGTCCGGCAGTGGGGCGGCAGGTGGCGGAGGTGACCGGGTCGCGGCGGGTGCAGGTATGGGCGAGTCAGTTGTTGATTAAGCCGCCGGGAACGGAGGCGGCGGGGCATGTGGGGTGGCACCAAGACCGGCAGTATTGGCAGATGTGGCAGGAGGCCGAAGGGCTCTTTACCGCGTGGATCGCGTTGAGTGACGTAGCTGAAGCGTTGGGGCCGATGTGTTTTGTGCGGGGGTCGCATCGCTGGGGCTTCTTAAATCAGGGCGATTTTTATGGCAAGGATCAGCAGGCGCTGCAAGAGGGCATTGAGATGCCAGAGGGAGCAGCCTGGGAAGAGGTGCCAGCACTCTTGCCTTCGGGTGGGCTCAGCGTGCATCACAGTCTGACTTTCCACGGCTCCGGCGCCAATATTTCCGACGTGCCGCGCTGGAGTCTCGCGGTCCATCTGCGCAACGAAAAGTCTGAGCCGGTGCCCGGCGACGATAGCTATTACACCGCGCATTTGGATGATCCGCAGATCTGTCCGGTGATGTACGAGGCTTGAGAAGTATTGTTAAAAGCGCTGAAGGCGGCCCATAATTTTGTCGCCGCCGACCAAGGGTAGATGGTTGAATTCGGCAGATGATATCTGCCAATGTTCAGACCGGCTCGGTCAGGTTATACTTGGCTGCGGGGGTTGGAAGAGTTCGAGCTGATAGCCGTCTGGTTCGAAGAGATAGGCGACCAGCCCGCCTCTGTTGGGGCCGGCAGTAATGGTGACGGGCGGTGACTTGAAGCGCACGCCCTGTATTGGCAGGCGATACCTTGGATGGAGACCCTTTCTGGGCTCCCCGGCGTTACGGAAATTGATTCCGGATTGGACCTTCGCGTTGCCGATCTCCGGGGTGCCTACCTCATCGATGCCAACCTCAGTGGAGCCGACTTGCGTGTTGCCAACCTCAGCGGGGTCGACCTCATCGATGCCAATCTGGGCGGCGCGAACCTCAGGGGAGTTAACTTGCAGAAAGCCACATGAGACGATGGAACCAGATGGCCTGCCGGCTTCGGCTATCTCGCTGGATTCGACTATAAGGCTGCCGGTGCGATCCACGTGGATGATCTGCCGGCTGACGAATTACCGCGGTGCGCAGATTGACCGGAAGGTCATGGGATACCGCCTCGCCCGAGTACGAAGATCATCTTTGCGCGGCAACCTCAGCGTGTATCATATTGCTGGAAATAGCGATTACTTACGTATATTGAACATGTTAAGATGGTACCCGGGAGAGGAATCGAACCTCCGACTAATAGTTTAGGAAACTACTGCTCTATCCGCTGAGCTACCCGGGCACAAATCGAAATAAGACGCTATTAAAATTGGAATGACTTAAGATAGTCGGTGTCGCGGGTCACCACAAGATCGCCGGATGAACGTATATTCCCTGTTTTCGGAGCCGCTCCATGACATTCATCAAGAAGCAATTCCTGCCGATCGGCCTGATCGTTGCTGCAGTTATCGGGATCACCTTCCCAGCGCCGGGTATCTGGCTGTCGCAGATGCCAACGGGGCTGGTAGCGGTGACGATCATCTTCCTGATCAGCGGGCTGGTGCTGAAGACCGACGACATCAAGGTGGCGTTGGGCGCGTGGACGGCAACGCTGTGGGGGTGCAGTTCAATTTTGCTGGTGACCCCCGCCATCGGAGTGTGCCTCGTGATGTGGATCCCGATGGACGGCTCGCTCAAGCTCGGGCTGGCGCTGTTCTGCTGCATGCCGACAACACTCTCGTCCGGTGTGGCCCTGACGACACAGGCGCGCGGCAACGTAGCGATGGCGTTGCTGTTGACGGTGATGACCAATATCGGCGGAGTGTTCGTTGTGCCGTTTGTCATTGTTATAGCCATCGGCAATATAACCGGCGACAGTCAGCTCGAGCTTTCCGCAACGGCCCTGCTGTTTAAGCTGTGTCTGGTCGTGCTGGTGCCGCTGGCGATCGGCAAGGCGCTGCGCAGCCGATGCCGTGCCTGGGTCGACAGCAGGCGCGGCACGCTGTCTATGATCAGCAACCTGGCGTTGATCTTGATCCCGTGGATGGAGTTCAGCCATTCCGGCAAACGACTGATGGGGCTGGATGCGATCGATCTGCTGTTGCTCGTTGTCGCGTCGCAAGCGGTCCACGGTATCTACCTGTTGCTCAATACCGGCGTGTCAAAGCTGCTGCCGATCGATACTGCCACGCGCAAAGCCGTCATCTTGATGGCGAGCCAGAAGACTCTACCGGTGGCGCTCGCCGTGTTGGCATTTCTACCGGTGGCCGCCGAAGTCAGAGCCCTGGCAACGATTTCCTGCATTGTTTTTCACCTCGGCCAGATCATCATGGACGCGTTTATCGCGACACATTGGGCGAATGCCGCCGGTGACTCGTGATTATTTGGACAGCACGAAACATCTTCGGGCTTTGGTCAAACCATTGGTGACGGACTATGGTATCGTCGATATTTTGAATGACCCAGGATGATAGTATGCACCAGCGAACGATGGACAATTTGCCACCGACGGATCATACGCCTCAGCCGTATAGCGGGCTGCCGAAAGAGGAGGTGCTGAAGCTGCGTGAGCAGTACCTGCATCCCGCCATATTTCACTATTACAAAGACCCGCTGATGATCGTTGAAGGGCATATGCAGTATGTCTACGACGAGACCGGCCGCCGCTATCTGGATGGGATCGGCGGGATCGTGACGGTCAGCGTCGGGCATTGTCATCCACATGTGACCCAGGCGGCAGTGCAGCAGCTGCAGACACTGCAGCACACGACGACAATTTACCTGAACCCGGTGATTGCGGAATACGCAGAGATGCTGGCGGCACGGATGCCGGGAGACCTGAGCGTCTGTTACTTCGTCAACTCCGGCTCGGAAGCCAATGACCTGGCGATGATGATGGCGCGGCTGCACACCGGCAACTACGATGTGCTGGCTTTGCGCAATGGTTACCACGGCGGCAGCGGTGCGACGATGGGGTTGACTTCGCAGAGCACGTGGAAGTTCAATTACCCGCACAATTTCGGCATCCACCATGTGCAGAACGCCAATCCCTATCGCGGCCCCTGGGGCTACGACGATCCGGATGCCGCAGGGAAGTATGCCGACGAGGTGGCGGATGCCATCCACTGCGGGACCCCTGGCTGCATCGCGGGCTGGTTCTCGGAATCGATCCAGGGAGTAGGCGGCG
>CAUZJQ010000149.1:0-10022 GCA_963580095.1 Lentisphaeria bacterium
CGCCGCGTCATGGAAAACGCTATTGCAAACTCCGAGCTGCCGGACAAGCAGGCCTTTTATATTCCGAGCCTTTCATGCCGCACGGTCGCCTACAAAGGCCTGCTGCTGGCAGATCAGGTCGAGCGCTATTACACCGACCTGCGCGACCCCGACATGGCCACTGCCCTGGCCCTGGTACATCAGCGCTACAGCACCAATACCTTTCCGACCTGGGACCTGGCGCAGCCCTTCCGCTTCCTCTGCCACAACGGCGAGATCAACACGCTGCGCGGCAACGTCAACTGGATGCAGGCGCGCCAGAACCTTTTCGAGTCCGACAAATTCGGCAGCGACATCAAGAAGTTGCTGCCGATCCTGACGCCGGGCGCCAGTGATTCTGCAATTCTCGACAATGCCATCGAGCTGCTTTATCACACCGGCCGATCCCTGCCGCATTCCGTCTTGATGACGATCCCGGAGGCCTGGCAGAATCACAATACGATGAGCGACTCGCGAAAGGCTTTCCTGGAGTACCACTCGTGCATGATGGAGCCCTGGGACGGACCGGCATCGATCCCGTTCACCGACGGCGTCTGCCTGGGCGCGGTGCTCGACCGCAACGGTCTGCGCCCGTCGCGATACACCGTCACCAAGGACGGTCTCGTCATCATGGCATCCGAAACAGGCGTATTGGAAATTGACCCGGCCAATATCGACTATCTCGGGCGTCTCGAGCCCGGCCGGATTTTCCTGATTGACACGGACCAGGGCCGTATCGTCGATGACGACGAGATCAAAGACGATATGGCGGCGCGCAAACCGTATCGCAAGTGGCTCAAGAAGAACCTGATCAGCCTCGGCGACCTGCCCGCATCGGCCAACGCAACTGCTACCGACTTCAGCACCGTACGCAAACGCCAGCAACTGTTCGGCTATTCCCTGGAGGATCTGCGAATCCTGATGAAGCCGATGGCGCAAGGCGGCAAGGAAGCCCTGGGCTCGATGGGTGCGGATAGCCCGATCGCCGCGCTTTCGGATCGGCCGCAATTGCTCTACGGCTACTTCAAACAGTTGTTCGCGCAGGTTACCAACCCGCCGCTGGACGCCATCCGCGAAAAGCTGGTCACTTCGAACATCACCAACATCGGCACCGAGCGCGACCTCTTCCAGGAGACCGAGGAACACTGCCGCATGCTCAAGCTCGAGCACCCCGTCCTCGCCAACGAAGAGCTCGAACGCATCCGCGAGATGGACGTCAACGGCATCCGATCCGTCACGTTACCAATGATCTACAAAGTCGCCGACGGCGGCACCGGGCTCGAAACGGCCATGGACGAACTTTGCATTGCCGCCTCGAAGGCAATCGCCGCAGGCGTGGCTATCCTGATCATCTCCGATCGCTCGGCAACAGCGGAGTACGCACCGATTCCTGCACTGCTGGCGACCGCAGGGCTGCACCACCATCTCATCCGCGACGGACTGCGCACACGCTGCGGCATCGTTGTCGAGTCCGGAGAGCCACGGGAAGTTCATCATTTCTGCATGCTCTTCGGCTACGGAGCGTGTGCAGTAAATCCGTACCTGGCGTTCGAGACACTTGACCAGATGATCCTCGAAGAGCTGCTGCCGGGCACCGACATCGAGAAGGCCATCACCAACTACATCAAGTCGACTGAGACAGGCGTCATAAAAGTGATGTCGAAGATGGGCATCTCAACGCTGCATAGCTATAGAGGCGCGCAGATTTTCGATAGTGTCGGCCTCAGCAGCGAGGTCATCGACAAGTATTTCACCTGGACCAATCAGTGTGTCGAAGGCATCGGCATCGACGGTATCGCGCGGGAAGTTAAAATGCGTTACGACCGGGCCTACCCGGCAACTGAGGTCGATGACAAACTCGACCTGGACGTCGGCGGACTTTACCAGTGGCGGCGCGACGGCGAATTTCATCTGCTTAACCCGATGACTATTGCCAAACTGCAGGAAGCGACGCGCACCGAGAGTTTTCAAACCTACGAGGAATACGCGCGGCTGATCAACGATCAGAGCGAACAACTCGGCACGCTGCGCGGTCTGTTCAAGTTCAAGACGTTGCCCGAGCCGATCCCGCTGGATGAAGTCGAACCATGGACGGAGATCGTTAAGCGTTTCAAGACCGGGGCCATGTCTTACGGCTCGATCAGCAAGGAGGCGCACGAAACTCTGGCAATCGCGATGAACCGTATCGGCGCCAAGAGCAACAGCGGCGAAGGCGGCGAGGATTCCAAACGATACGTGCCGGACGAGAACGGCGATCTGCGCAGCAGCGCTATCAAGCAGGTGGCATCCGGCCGTTTCGGCGTCACCAGTTGGTACTTGGTCAATGCGCGCGAGTTGCAGATAAAAATGGCCCAGGGCGCCAAGCCCGGCGAGGGCGGACAGTTGCCCGGCACAAAAGTCTATCCATGGATCGCCGAGGTGCGACACTCAACGCCGTATGTCGGCCTGATCTCGCCGCCGCCGCATCACGACATCTATTCGATTGAGGACCTGGCGCAGCTTATCCACGACCTCAAGAATTCGAACCGCGACGCCCGTATCAACGTCAAGCTGGTTTCGAACTTCGGTGTCGGCACAGTCGCAGCCGGCGTCTCGAAGGGCAAAGCAGATGTTGTCCTGATCAGTGGTTGGGATGGCGGCACCGGGGCGTCGCCGGAGACCTCGCTGAAACACGCCGGCATGCCATGGGAACTGGGCTTGGCCGAAACGCAGCAGACGCTGGTGATGAACGACTTGCGCAGCCGAATCGTCGTCGAGTGTGACGGCCAGCTCAAGACCGGTCGCGACGCCGCTATCGCCTGCCTGCTCGGTGCCGAGGAGTTCGGCTGCTCAACTGCACCGCTGGTCGTCATGGGCTGTATCATGATGCGCGTCTGCCACCTCAATACCTGTCCCGTAGGCGTGGCCACACAGGATCCGGAGCTGCGCAAAAAATTCAGCGGCGAGGCGGAGCACGTCATCAACTTCTTCCATTTCGTCGCCGAAGAAATGCGGATGATCATGGCCGATCTGGGATTCCGCACGATCAATGAAATGGTTGGGCGCGTCGATAAGCTGGACGTCAACGAAGCCATCGACCATTGGAAGGCGAAGGGGCTCGATTTCTCAAAAATTCTGTACAAGCCAGACGTTGGTCCCGAGATCGGCACACACTGCACCCAGACGCAGGACCACGGGCTCGATGGTGCCTTGGACTTTACGCTGCTGGACTTGGCAGCGCCGGCTCTGGAAGACGGTACGCCAGTCGAGCACGATATTGCGTTGCGCAATATCAACCGCTCCGTCGGAACGATATTGAGCAGCGAAATTTCGAAGCGCCACGGCGCCGAAGGATTGCCGGACGATACGATCACCTTCAATTGTACGGGCTCCGCCGGGCAAAGCTTCTGTTGCTTCGGTGCCAGCGGCCTGACCATGCACGTGCATGGCGACGGCAACGATTACTTCTGCAAAGGTCTGTCCGGTGCCAAGGTAAGTGTGCGCCCACAAGAAGGTACAACCTTCGTTGCCGAGGATAACATCATCATCGGCAATGTCGCGCTGTACGGCGCGACGTCTGGCCAGTTGTACGCCCGCGGCATTGCCGGTGAACGCTTTTGCGTCCGCAACAGCGGCGCCTGCGCTGTCGTCGAGGGAGTAGGCGATCATGCCTGCGAATACATGACCGGGGGGCGCACAGTCGTGCTCGGTGGCACCGGCCGCAATTTTGCAGCCGGCATGAGTGGCGGCATCGCATACGTGCTCGACGAGCAGGGCGACTTCGCCCAGTATCGTTGCAACATGGAAATGGTGGAACTCGAAACGCTCGACGACGACGACGACATCGCCGAATTGAAGGACCTTGTCGAAAGCCATCAGCACTACACCGGCAGCCTCGTAGCGCAACGACTGCTCGACAACTGGGACGCGAGCCTAAGCAAGTTCGTCAAGATCATTCCATCAGACTTCAAAGCCGCCCTGCAGCGACTCACTGAACAGAAAATCGAAGCAGAGGATGCGGTGACCGCATAATTCTGAAATTGCGGTGACAGGCACCGCGAATGGAGACAGCGATGGGAAAGCCGACAGGATTCATGGAGTTCGCACAGGAGTTGCAGGCGAAGCGGCCTGTAGCGGAACGTGTAGGCGATTACAAGGAATTTTACGAGCCGCATCCTGAGGAAAAGCTGAAGAATCAGGCCGGACGCTGCATGGACTGCGGTGTGCCCTTCTGCCACAGCGGCTGTCCGCTCGGCAACATCATCCCCGACTGGAACGACCTGGTCTACCGCGGGCTCTGGCGTGAAGCCATCGATCGTCTCCACGCCACCAACAACTTCCCGGAATTCACCGGGCGCCTGTGCCCCGCCCCGTGTGAGGAAGCCTGCGTGCTCGGCATCACGGACCCGCCCGTGACCATCGAGAATATCGAGAAGGCGATCGTCGAGTATGCCTGGGAACACGACTTCATCAAGCCAAGCCCGCCGGCGCAGCGCACCGGCAAGACCGTCGCTATTGTGGGTTCCGGGCCTGCCGGACTAGCCGCAGCCGTGCAACTCAACCGCGCCGGGCATACGGTGACCGTACTGGAGCGTGCCGACCGCATCGGCGGTCTGCTGCGCTACGGCATTCCGCATTTCAAGATGGAGAAATGGCTCATCGACCGGCGCATCGAACTCATGGAAGCCGAGGGTATCATATTCGAAACCGACGCCGATGTCGGCTTCAGCTACCCGGTCGACAGGCTGGACGCATTCGACGCCGTGGTCCTTTCCGGCGGCGCCACCAAACCACGTGACCTGCAGATTCCCGGACGCGAGCTCGACGGTGTTCACTTCGCCATGGAATTCCTGACGCAGCAGAACAAGCGGTGCGAGAGCGATCCGGAACCCGAAAAGCAGATCATGGCGACCGACAAACATGTGATCGTCATCGGCGGTGGCGACACCGGCAGCGACTGCATCGGCACATCGAACCGCCACGGCGCCGCGTCAGTTACCAACTTCGAGATCTTCCCCCAGCCGCCGAACGGGCGGCCCGAAAACCAGCCGTGGCCATACTGGCCGATGCGCATGCGCACCAGCTCATCGCACGAGGAAGGCTGCGACCGCGAATACAGCATCATGACCAAAAAACTCATCGGCGTCGACGGCAAGGTAGACGAACTGATCACGGTGCAGGTCGGATTTGTGCCCAACCCCAACGGCGGACGCCCCGAAATGAAAGAGGTCGAGGGCAGCGAGAAACACCACCCGGCCCAGCTCGTGCTGCTTGCTATGGGCTTTCTCGGTCCGGAGCCCGATGGTGTCGTCGCGCAGCTCGGCATTGAGCTCGACGAGCGCGGCAACGTCAAATCCGACGAGAACTACATGACCAGCCGCGACGGCACCTTCTGCGCCGGCGACATGCGGCGCGGCCAGTCACTGATTGTCTGGGCCATCTCCGAAGGACGCGAAGCGGCCTGCGGCGTCGACCGCTATCTCACCGGCCACACTGAGCTGCCGACCAAAGGAGAAGGCGACCTGCCGCGCCGGTAGATGCTCCTCCCCGGGATTGTTCTTCGCAGCTTTCGCAGACGGTCTGTCTGTGGCTGCAACGGATGGACGTGATCAGTGAGCAGACAGCATGTCAAAGGCTCATTCGCCATGCCAAATTGGGAATCTGAGTAGACACGGCTCTACGCGGGCGTGAAGTCTCTACGCGATCGAGCGAACGGCAACCGTGACGTGCGGCTCGACCGCACACTTCAATGAACATCGGGCAGCGATTAATCTGCCGCTGCTGCCAGGCCCATAAAAAGCCGGCGAGAAAGAAAGTCAGGCTAAAGACGGTGCAGTTCGGCCGCACAAAGTCACCGGCACCGTGGTCTCGAAACTTGTTGGCTGGCCCGTGATCCCGATAATTTTCAGCTTGGTGCGTTCGATAGCGCCTGCGTAAAGTCCGCGCAACGCACCCAACACCGAGACCATGTCGCTCTCGGAATCGTCATCGACGGAGGACGTCGGTGACAGTATCCGCCGCACCGAGATGGTGCCGTCCTGAAAAACCGTTCCAGCTGCGCCGGCCGCAACGGTTTACTGTGGAAATCGCCCACACGCGCCGTACGTCATTTCGCGTGCGGAGGGGCTTCAGCAGTGGCACATGGATAGCGGGAGCAAGGCGTTTCGGCCAGCCAAAGGTAAGCGCCGCCAATAGCCGGCCGGGGCGTCGACGCTTCGCTCTGCCGCCGCACTCCATATCCTTGCCGCACGGCGTGCCCTTGCCTACTCGGCCACAACATTCGCGATGAGGATGTAGTCGGCCCACTCAAGGTCGGACGTGAAGGTGAGCACGCCGGCCCTGTACGACCAGTCCCGTATCTCCGCTTGCCCCTGCACGGTGCGTACGGATGCGGGTTTGCTTGAGACGCGGATCTTCACCTGCAACGCCGGCTGTACGGCATTGTCCCAGTTCACCAGGGTGAGCAACGTACCCTTGTCGCTGTCCATAATGAGTGCCTCGACAAGGTTGTTGGAACACTCGGCATAACGTTTGATGCCGGACCGAGCTACCCCCAACCAGGCGAGCTCCGCGGCTGCCGGTGAAAACTCGGTCGGATTATAGAGCTCCCTGTTGCCGCCGCGCGCGAATGGCACGGGCCGCAAGCCGCTGCGGATATAGCTCGCCCCCGATAGCGTACCGACGGCTATCGCCTCGCCTTTTCCATGGCTCTGTATAGTCGCGGCAGCACTGCCGTCGCGCCACGTTCCGATCACCTTTGCGGTGGCCGGCGTAAACGTCTGGCGCATCGCAATGGCGTCGATCTTGCCGGCTACACCGTCGAGCGAGATCGTGTCGATCGGTTCGACAAGCGGCATCTCCAGGAGCGGCCGCATGATATGCACGTTCTTCGTGATCGATGTGTCGGTCAACCCGAGCAACGACAGCATGGCATCGGACTTCTTGCCGTGCTCATCGAGATGTCCCGCGCCCGCCGCGGCGTATAGGATGCCGCCGGCCTCGACCCAAGCCGCCAGCTTCGGCACGGCCCGGCTGTCGATCCATTCACCGGCAAAGTGCACGACGTCGTACCCGTCGAGGTAGCCGTCGATGATATCGTCCTCTGTGATCACATCCACCTTGTACTGAGCATGCCGCAGCGCGAGGTACTGCATCTGTTGATCCATGCGGCAGATCATCTGGCGGTTGTACGTCTGCTCGGTAGCCGCGTTCGAGCAGTCCTTCATGAACGGCTCGCGGGTCGGGTCGACGATGTATTTGCTTTCATTTTCCTCGGTGGCGTGACTGCGAACGACCGCGACACGGCCAGGGCGCATGGCTCCCTCTAACTGGTAAGGTTCCGCTTCTGCGGAGTCGAAAATCGATTCGTGAATGACGCGGAAGCTGTCCGTGTATCCCCAGGAGACGTAGTTTTCGGTGAAGACGTTTGACGGTGCAACACAGAAGAGGTTGATGAACTGAGCCCCGGCACCGACACTCATTACGAGGTTGCGCCGCAGAAACGCCGGGACCTGCCCGGGCGCGTGGGGGAGCACATACATCTGGATCTTCTGCCCGTTGTATTTGATCGCGCAATGAATCGCGGCGTACGTCCACGAAAACGTCTGCGGCAACTGCGGAACGCTGAAGAGAAAATCCTCCGTCCAGAACGTTGTCATGCCTTCCGGGCCGGCCTTGAACATATCGACCCACGTGGCCTGCTCGCCGTAGTATTGCGGCAACGGGAAATGCGGCGTGTAATTAATTCCGGTTTCGATCTGCGGACCGATCAATTTCCTCGCGAGCTTGGTGAGCGCTTCGGCTTCCTCAAACGGCATAGTCGCTTCATCAAAGAAACTGACAATGCGATGGGCCGCCTTGTCTTCGATGCGGTCGGCGAGCGCCCGAATTTCGTCAAGCGTACCCGCGTGCGCATACAAGCCGGAGACCGGATTCTGATCGTAGCCCTCAGGTAACGCGGTATTGAACCCGAGTGCGTCCCTCAACTCCGGCCCGTCAGCGGCCCCGTGATAAAGAATCTCCTGTGGCTTGCGACCGTTGTTGGCGGTCCGCCATTTCGTCTTCGCCAGTTTAATAATCGCGTCGCTGTGTTCGCGGTTGGTCAACACTTTGCGCTCGCGGTTCCAGATGATGTCCATTGGGATCACGACCGTGCCGACGGCCCCTGCAATCTGCATGTCGCCAACCAGGTCTCGCCCCGCTGCGTCGCGCGCCACTTGCACGGTGTATCCGTCGGCACCGGCCAGGGTGATCTCCAGGCCGTCCTGATGCACCAGCACGCAGAACGGTGCGATGTTGGTCCACGCACTCCACGCACCCGCGGGCACCGCGGCGGCGGGAATTTCAGTGCTGCCGCCGACGTAATTGAGCGGCTGATAATGCCCGGTCAGCCGGTTGAGGGTGAGCTTGGCCGGGGCAGCGGTCGTGTTCTGGAATCGCATGTACAGCTCACTCGCAGCCATTGCGTGGGTGGTGAATAGCGTCCCCGTCGGTCCTGTCGCGGCGGGCGTCAGGTCGGTCGTCAACGCGATCAGATCGACCATCGGCGCACCGGCAGGTGCGGGCATCTTGACCGTAACCAGGCGTAGTTCGGCGGCACCGGCCTTCAGCTTCACGGATTTGTCGGGTGCTTCCGCGGCATCGTGATCGGTCCCCCACGGCCACCAGAGCTGGGTGGATTCAACGCCGAAGCTCCACTGCCGCATCGTCTCACTCTTCCCGTACACTTCGGAGTAGAGAACCTTGCCGTTCTGATGCACCTCGACCCGATGCATGAAGTTGAAATACGGCGGTGCCTGGTACCGGCTCCAGACCCGGTAGTCGCCGTCCGCAGGGATGGTCACAGGCTGTACCGCGACACTGCCGACGCTGTCCTCCGGTGCGCCCAGCAGTCCGCCGTGCGACGACCAGGCGCCGCCATAGGTGTGGCTCGCCCAGCTATCGTCCTGGTGCGTCACCTGCCACCCCTTATCATCGAGGGGGCGAAACGCCTCTCCCTCCGCAATGACAGTCTCCGCCGCAAACAGCGTGGGGATGGTGATGAATGAAAGAACAGCTGCGAAGGTTGCGATCAAAATGCGATTGTGCATAGGTGTACTCGTTTTGGGTTGGGAGTGGGAGTGGGTCTAACCGCCAGTGGGCTTGTCCCACTGGAGCGACGGTCAGTTGGCTATAACATACGTCCACCCCCGCTTCCCCGCCGAGCGCGGCAGGGAAGCGGGGGTGCCGGTTAATATAGCCGACTGACCATATTCACCAGTGGGTAAGGCTCGACAGTAGCCGACCGGCACAGCTGAGCTTGCGAGACAGCCGCCTGCGGCGTCCCAGAAGTATCGACTACGGCCGACATTCGACGCGCCGCCAGCGCGAATCCCAGGCATCGCAACCCTCGCCGACGGGACGGTTGCACTCAGCCAGCGGCGAGGTTGCGTCGGCCCGTGGTGATGCTATCGTATTGGCTCACTTTGTCACTGCCGCTGTGCAACCGAGGAGAACTCATGAAGGCATTGATCACCGGAGGCGCCGGCTTCATCGGCAGCCATCTGTGCGACGTCCTGCTTGGGCGCGGCTGTTCGGTGGTGATCCTCGATGATCTCTCGACCGGCAGCATGAGTAATGTCGAGCAGCACGTCGACAATCCCGATTTCACATTCGCCATCGACACGGTTCTCGACGAGATGGCCCTGGACCCTCTGGTCAGCGAGTGCGATGTCATCTATCATCTGGCTGCCGCTGTCGGCGTACAACTGATCGTCCAGCAACCGTTGCACACGATCCGCACGAACGTCGAGGGCACCACGCACGTCCTCAATACGGCGCAGCGGTATGGCAGGAAAGTGGTGATCGCCTCGACCTCGGAAGTCTACGGTAAAAGTTCGAAAGTACCGTTCTCCGAAGGCGACGATACGGTCAGCGGTCCAACAACTAAACACCGCTGGGCCTATGCATGCTCCAAAGCGATCGATGAATTTGCCGGCTTCGCCATGGCGAAGGAGTCGGGTATTCCGGTTTGCGTCCTGCGGCTG
>CAUZJQ010000150.1:0-10018 GCA_963580095.1 Lentisphaeria bacterium
TTCTGCGATTGGAGCACACCTTTGCAGACGGGTGACGCCATCGTGTTCATCCCGCCGGTTGCCGGAGGCTGACAATGTTTAATCTTTCCGCGACCCCGCTCGAGGCTATTGACCTCAAGTCGCGCTTCGCCGATGTGCGTGCTGGCGGTTATGTCACCTTCGAAGGCTGGGTGCGCAATCACAATGACGGCCGCGAGGTGCTGCGGCTGGAGTACGAGGCCTACGAGCAGTTGTGCCTGGCGGAAGCGTCGCAGATTATCAATGAAGCTAAAGAACACTTCGACATAATCCAGGCGGCATGTGTTCATCGCACGGGTATGCTTGAAATCAGCGACATGGCTGTGTGGGTCGGGATCAGCGCTGAACATCGCGGTCCAGCCTTCGATGCCTGCCGCTACGTCATAGACAATGTTAAAGTTCGTCTGCCGATCTGGAAGAAAGAGTATTACACCGACGGGGATTCCGACTGGGTCAACTGCGAACAATGCGCAGCACATGGCCATGCACACGGGGCTTGAGGCGATTCCCGTCGTACGCTCCTGTGGGAATCTGACTGATCATCCCATTCGTAATGTTTCATGCTCTTCATCACGCGTGAGATTAGGGCGAAGCATTCACCCGTAGCCTCGCTTTTCGAGCGTCTCCTCGTCCATTCCCATGAAGTGCCCGATCTCGTGAAACAGGGTAATTGCCACCTCACGCTCGAGCTCGGCCGGGGCTGGGAAATCCTGCTCCAGCGGTCCGCGAAAAAGATGGATTATGTTCGGCAGTTCCATGTCCTGGGCGTGGCGATCCGGCAGCGCGATGCCGGTGAACAGGCCGTACAACATATCTGTTTTGTCGCCGAGCACTTCCTCGACCAGTTGTGGATCGGGCCAGTCGAGCACGACGACGGCAATGTTCTCGCGCTGCATGATCTCGCGGAACTCCGCCGGGATGCATTTCAGCGCACGTTTGACCAGTTGATCGAAGTGAGTTGCTGCCATCAGAGTCCACGGAAAATGAAACTGCCAAAGATTTGCACCGGAATTTTCTCTCCGAAATCGTTGGCGGCGCCGCGCAGACCTTTGAACCTGTCTTCCACTTTGATGTAGAGCGATTTGTCGTTGGCCAGACGACTCAGCGTGTTCTTACCAGTTCCCTGTGATGCGCTGAACTCCCGCAAGTTTTTCATCATAGCTGCCGTGTCAGTGATAGTTCGTTGTCGGTGCGAAGCTTGCCGAGCGGTGATCATTAGCGGCATATCTTCCGCGGAATGTTTGTCCCCGGCGAAGGCACAGGAAGACTCCGTCTACTTTGTCGAGGGTGTCAGTGCCATGCCGCCCGTATGCCGTGCGATGCCATCGGGATCCCATTCGAATCCCAGCCCCGGCCGATCGGGAATTGGCAGCATACCGTTGTCGTCCATCGTCAGCGGTTCCGCGAAGATATCTTCGATATACGGCGCCGGGGTGATGTACTCGACCCATGGCGCATTTGCTGCTGCCGCCACGAGCTGCAGATCGGCCGCCAGGCCGACGGCGGTGTTCCAGCCGTGTGGCACCATCACGATCGCATGGTCATCGGCATACTGGCCGATCCGATGTTGCTCGCTCAACCCGCCGACCTTGGTTACGTCGGGCTGGATATAATCGACAGCGCCGCGTTCGATCCATTCGATGAAGGATTGTCGACGTGTCAGCACCTCGCAACTGCTGATTGGCACCGGCGAGTGTTCCCGCAGTTTCACATAGCCGTCAATATCGTCGGGGCGCAGCGCTTCTTCGAACCAGGTCACGTCGTAGTCGGCCAGCATCTTCGAGGTGTTGAGCGCCCACTTGTAGCCGTGCGGCCAGAAGGCATCGGAACCGCCGGCGTCGACCATGAGTTCGCAATCCGGACCTATGGTATCTCGAGCGGCTTTGACAATTGCCTCGTCGCTTCTCCGGTCCTTGCGGCCGAATGGTCCCCAGCCAATCTTGAAGGCCCGGAAGCCGCGTGCCATGGCGGCTTGGAGTTGTTCGACCATCTCCGGAGTGTCGGTCATCAGCATCGAACCGTATGGCTTGATGGATTCACGATAACGGCCACCGAGCAGACGGCTGATTGGCTGTTCCGTGACTTTGCCGAAGATATCCCATAGCGCAATGTCGATGCCGGAGATCGCATGCGTGACCGAACCGCCGCGCCCCTGCCAGAACGTTTGCTGATGCAGTGTTTCACTGACGGCGGCCGGATCCAGGGCTGAGGCACCGTAGAGGAATGGACGTACGACGGTCAGGGCGCCTGCCACCAGTGCTTCGGAGGTGTAGGCGCTGCCGAGGCCGGTGATCCCTTCGTCAGTGATTATTTCGACCAGCGTCATCAGGTTGCGCTCGCGGTCGCTGAACGCATCGTCCCAGCCGCCGTCGGGTGTTTCGCCGAAGAGCGGTAGGAGACGGATGTCTTTTATTTTCATGGATAACTCCGGTTTGTGATGCATCCGCAGACTGTCGACGCGGCAACAACGCCACCGCGAAGGTCAGGTATTATATTGTCCATCAAATAAAAGACACGGCGCGGACGGCTTATTCTTTACAGTTCATTATCCGTTCTTTTGGCGTGGGGCTTTGCCTGCCAGTTTCCAGTGCTATTTTAGCGGCTCTTCGTTTTTTTAGTTACTGATCCGCTAATTCACATGCGCATACCCCACAATTGGCAGAGAGAACCCGGCATCCGGCTCTTGCCTTCCCGTGACCTCGACAGTGGTAAGCTGCAGGGTCCGTGCATCGTGCGCAAGCCGGACGGCGGTTTTCGCCTGTTTTACACTGCGGTAGGTCCCGGCAAACCCTTTCCGAACTGCCAGGGCTACATCCTGAGCGCGGTCTCCGACGATGGCGTGAATTTCGAGAAGGAGCCGGGCTTTCGGCTGACACCGCAGCGGGATATTCCGCACATGTCGCGACGGGTGCTGGTACCGTCGATTATCAGTGTGGGCAATGGCTGGCGCATGTACTTCGAGTCGAGGGGGCCTGCTGACCGGCCGTTCGTGATTTGCAGTGCGTTTTCTATCGATCAATTGGCGTGGGAATTGGAGGACGGCATTCGTTTTCAGGCCACCGGCAGTACCGGAGGGCCGCGATATTCGGAATTGCCCGATGGCCGCGGGCGGTTGTATTGCTGCGGGGCGACGCCCGAAGAGCCGGAAACGGGCGGCGTCGTCAGCGCGATTACGACGGATGGACTTAATTTTGACATGGAGCCTGGCTATCGCATTCGTAACAAGCAGCAAGACTATGACTCGGATGGCTGCACGGCTGCTCAGGTCGTTGCGACCGGCGGCGGCGACTGGAGCATGGTTTTTTCCACGTGGGAGGACGCACCGCCGGGCGCCGATGTGCCGCCGCATCCGAGTACCGAGTTGGCGGCGGACGGATCGAGTGCGGACTTCGCAGCTGCTTCGATCGCGTCGGACATGGCCGGATACCGCTCGCGGATATTTATGGCGTATTCGATGGACGGCCTTGTTTGGGAGCATGGCGAGTGTGCTGTCGACGGCGCCGGCTACGGCGGTGACGGGCCCGATGCGGTGCATGCCGAGGATATGTCGGTGATCCGGCTCGAGGACGGCAGGTATCGCATGTACTACGCTGCCTGCGACAATGACGGAATCTGGTCCGTCACGAGCGCTGTCACAACATGAACCAACTGGAGAATCACGTGAATTTATTTTCTGCTTTAATCGTCCGGCCGTTAGTCTGCCTCCTTGTTTGTGTGACCGCCTGGGCGGACGCCCCTGCGCCCGGCGACTCGGCGCGCGCCTACCTGGCGTTCGTCAATCGCGCCTGCGACCGTGTCGAAGCGGATCTGCCGAAGGTCACTCGAGTTGCGGAGATTGCCGCGGATCGCCATATCAAAGGTGGCATACTGCGCCTCCCATGGAACCATCAGGGGCTGCAGGACGAGCTGTGGGGACGCAGCGGAGGAGTGATCCACATCGGCACACGCCGGCCGCACAAGCACGATCGCAGCGCCGAGGAAAAGGCTCAGGACGTCGCCATTATCGGTTGGCAGCGAGCCCCGGTGGCGCACAAGCTGAACGAACTGAAACAGCTGAAATCCGAAGGGGTATACATCATCGGGTTCGGCCCGTGGGCGTTGCCGGAGCTGGCCGAGTATGTTGATGTTTGCGATGCCTGGTTCGACAGCGGATTTGGCTCCGACGACCGCGTTGTGGAACTGGCTGACGGCAGCAGGGCAGGGCGTGGCAATATGCTGGTCGACATGCTGTATGGCTGGTCCTTCATCGCCGAGTATATCGCGGCGTTGACGCGCCGCGGCAAGATGCCACCTGTTTGGCAGGCGTATCTATACGACGAAGGCGTTGCCTGGGGCAACAAGTATTTTAGAAAAGTCCAGTTTCACAGTGATTACGAAGTGCCGCCGCAGACGGCCGGGAGTTTGGCAAAACGCTACCTCACCCACATCCGGGGACTGGGGGACAAGTTCGGTCGCGAGCAGATAGCGAATACCAACAAAGCCGTCGAGTTGATCCTCGCCGAGCGTCGCGAAGGGCGCAAGACCTTCTGCGCTTCCATGGGGCACGCGCCGTGGACTTTCGTCTGTGCCGATGAAGGCAAGGCCTGGGGTACCAATGTCGATATCCACAGCAACCTCCCTCGCCAAGTCGCGAGCTATATGAGGGACTCGCCGGACGGTGCGCTGGTGCTGCATGTTGGCTACTACGGCACCGACGCGAAAGCGCTTGAAATCTTCAGCAGCAAGCAGCAGCGTGTCATGTATATCAGTGCCAACACCGAGCGTGCCGGCGAGACGTCCTTGATGACGGGCTTCGTAATTCGGGCGGTTCCGGAGGACGCGCCGGTCTATATCAATATGGGTATCGCCTTCGGTGACGCGTCCATTGAACTCGAGGGTTACCCGCACCGAATCCTGCCGTCCAGTGGTGTCATGCAACTGGTCGCGTACCAGTGTGTCAATGTCGAAGTCCTCAACCGCATGGGACCGGTGCCGGCACCGTAAGACTCTACAGGTACTGCAAAACCTCACGCAGGTCTTTCTTCTCGATCACTACATCGGCGATCTCGTCGAGCCGCTGCGACTTCGAGTTGAAGGCGATACTTAGTCCTGCGATCTCTGCAATATGCACATCATTTTCGTTGTCACCGACAAAGACGCATTCTTCGAGTTGCAGTGATTCCCGTTCGGCGATGACGCGCAAGCCGGTTGCTTTGTGTTCCATGTCGTAGGGGGTCGGTTCGCCGCCGGTGATGTTACCGGCGGTGTCGAAGAAAATTCGATTGACGAAGACGTCGTCGAAATGATCGGTATCCAGGAGCGTGTCGATGACGATGTCGATGGAGCCGGAGATAATCGCCAGTTTGTAGCCTTGTTGCCGCAGTGTGTCCAGCGTTTCGATGGCGCCGGGCATCAGTGACAGTTGCCTGATCACCGCGAGCAGGTCGTTGCGGCGTTTGCCGCGCTCGCGCCAGGCGTCGATGTCGGCCTCGAACCACTGGGCGTAAGTGATTCGACCATTCAGGTAGTCTTCATAATGGCGCTGGCGTTGATCCTTCGGTACATCGAACGCGTCATGCAGTGTTTTCCAGATGTACACGGTATCGTCGACTAATGTACCGTCGAGATCGAAGCAGATCAGTTTGTATTGCATGGCAGGTGACAGCCGGTTGCGGCTCATTTTGAATTATTCATTGATACAGTAGCGTCTGTAATTGAGAAATCTGACTGAACATTACTGACGGGGATTCGGGATGAATCGTGTGGCCGGTTTGCTTTGTGCTCTGGTGTACGATCAATTATCCTTTCAGCTTTGGACACTGCACCGATGCAAATGATAAATGCGCCTGATTGACGGTATTCGTAGATTTCGCTGGTCTGATTATCCGGCTTGGGCGGTATGGCTGATCCATGCGCTGGCGCTGGTGCCACTCGCTGCTCTGATCATTTCCTTTCTGGTCGCACCCGGGCAGTTGGAGAGCGGCGAAATCCGTTTCCTGCCCGAATGCCTGTTCCGTGCTGTTTTCGACCGGCCGTGTCTGGGTTGCGGGATGACCCGGGCGTTTTGCAGTATCTCGCATGGCGACATCGCGGCCGCCGTCGATTACAACTGGATGAGCCTGATCTACTACCCGATTTTCGTCATTGTAGCGCTGCTGGGAGCGATGTCTTTGATTAGTTATTTGCGTATCGTCCCGGACAAGGGGGGATGCCATGCTGCCTAATCCGTACGAGTCGCCGTCACCGTACGAGCCGTCTGTGCAAAACGTCGAATATCGGCCGCGTAATACCGAAGTGTGTGGATTTATTTCGTTTGTTGTCGGCCTGATCTCGTTGGTGGCCTTGCCGTTCAGTTGTTGCTGTAACGTTGGGAACATCATATTTCTGCCGATTCCGATTGCCGGTATCGTATTGGGAATCGTGTCTATCTCGAAGTGCCGCGCTGAACCGGAACGCTATTCCAGCACACGCTTTGGCGTAGTCGGCATCATTCTGTCGGCAGTTGCGATTATTGTGATACTCGTCGTGTTCACGTTGCTGATCTTCATGTTCAATTCCGATCAGCCTGGAGAGCATTTGATCAGGACTCTTGAGAAGCTGGAGACGTAATAGTGATCTGCCGGCGTGGTCAGGCCTCATCCGTCCCTACTTTTACCGTGACCGCACCATCTGCGACGCCGATCCTGAAATTCGAGCTATTCGGAAACAGCTCACCGTCGACCTGCACAGGCACCGGGTTGTCGACGAGGATCTCGACGTGCCGCGCCTGAATCCAGGCGCGGCCGCTGTGGTTGGAAACGAACAGGCGTCGCAGGAAGCTCGGGAGATGCCGGTAGGCGAAGACAAACCGGTAGACGTACTCGACCCGGCTGCGGATCAGCGCAATGTCGAGAAGGCCGTCGTCGGTGCGGCACTTTGGGGTCAGATCAAATTCGCCACCATAGATGCGTGTGTTATTGACTACCACATCCGTTACACTCCCTTCGTACCAGCGTTTCCCATCAACGAGAATTTCCATCCTGAATCGGCATTTGCTGAACATTGCCCGCAAAGTCGCCAGTGCGTAGATGATATAGGCATGGACCAGGCGCCGCAGTACGGGCTTCTGTAACCGCTCGGACATTTGATTCCGAAAGCGTAGGATCCGTGCATCGAGCCCGACAGTCAAGGCGTCGGCAAAGTAGTATCCCGACCAGGTGCCCAGGTCGAGTTTTTTGTCGATACCGTCAGTAAGGTTTGCGATCGCTGTTGGCAGATTGCGCGGGCCCGGCTTCAGCCGCAAGGATTTGGCGATGTTGTTACCGGTGCCGAACGGGAGAATAACATAGCGCGGCTGCGGCCGCTCGGGATGTGATTTGCCGAAACGCAGCAATGTGTTGACCAGATGGAAATGCGTGCCGTCGCCGCCGATGCCGACGACGGCGTCGAATGTTTCCGACTCGAGCTTTCGGCACAAGATCTCGTTGAAATCGGTATCACAGATTTCCAGCAGTGTTGCATCGATCGAGTGTTCCTCAAGCAGTGCACGCAGGCGTGGTATTTCCCGCTGGAATCTGCCCCCGCGGGCCCGGGGATTGTAGCAGGCGACAACTTTCACGGATTGACGGGAACCCGGTCGTAGCTGAGGTCGATACGGGTCACGGGTTGGCTGTTGCCGATATGCTCGTCTAGGATGTAGAACAGCCGCTGAAAGCTCTTCTCGAGATTTTCCTGGGGAAGGGTGATGACAGCGTTTGCCTGGATCATTGATGCGGCGTTTGCTTGCAGGTACACGCGTAATTGGTCTTTATGCACCTGCACGATATGGACATCGAGATAGTTGCCTTTCGGATGCCCCCTTGCCTGTCTGAGAAACTCGAGTGCCGCCATAGCGCCGGAGTGCGTCAGTTTTTCGCCCGTGGCATACGAATCGAGATCGGCGATCCCGGCGACAATCGGTAGTTTCGCCGGTAGTGAGCCCTCGGGTGGCACGATAACCACGCCACTCCCGTCGATCAGTCGACCGGTACGTTTGGCCAGGCAGGCGACCGGTGTGCGCCCGTAAATGGTCAACTGCAGTGTGCCGGGCATGATGCGTCGTACATCCGCTTCCTGAATCAGTGGCATCTCCAAAAGCCGTCGTCGCAGCTCTGTTGGCTCCGATTCATAGAGATTCGTTTCGCCTTCCGTCAGCTCCAGATGGCGACGGATGAAATCCTCGGTGACGATACCCTGTTCGATGCGGATGTTGATTTGCTCGATCGTGAAGTGCGGATTGCTCGAATAAAATAATTGGCCGATACCATAATAAATCCCCCAGATCAAGCCGATGACAACGCAGGCAATAAAACCCCACAAAGCCACGCGCGCCAGAATTATCAGGCGAGAATGAGCCGGCTTGTTCGTCTCCCGCGCAGGTTTTCGCGTTTCGACAGTTTCCACGTATGTTGTGTGGTGCAAAAGGTGTAACGATCGATCCGAGTCAGTGTATGAAAGTAGCGCCCGGACGGCTGAAATGCAACGCAGAACAGATGTTATTCAATGACCGAGGAAGTTACCCCTAACTTTTCGTCACGTCTTTCCTGGGCGTCTCGACCGAATGCACTGGCCCGGCTGCAGTGCAGTAAAGCGCATCTCGGTGTCCCGCTGCTTGACCTGACGCAGTCCAACCCGACGACCACCGACTTCGTGTTCCCGCCTGCCTTGAGTGCCGCCCTCGATCATCCCGACGCTATGTCCTATGAGCCGGCGCCGCGCGGACTTCCTACCGCACGACAGGCGGTTGCAGATTATTATGCGGCAAAAGGCGCTGCTGTGGCATCGGATGACGTGATCCTGACCTGCAGCAGCAGCGAAGCCTACACCAATCTGTTCCGCCTGCTCGCCGATCCCGGCGACGAAGTACTCGTGCCGAGTCCCGGCTACCCCTTGTTCGATGACCTTGCTGCTCTCGAGAGCGTCGTGCCGGTGACCTACCCCGCGGTCTACGACCAGCGCTGGCGGATCGATGTCGATGCGCTGGCAGCTGCGGTCTCTGCACGCACGCGTGCTGTCATCGCCGTCAATCCCAACAATCCAACGGGTGCCTGGTTGACCCGGGAAGCCTGGGACGCAATCTGTTCGATTTGTGTCACCCACAATCTGGCCGCGATTGTCGACGAGGTTTTTGCGGACTTCGCAATTGACTTGCCGGAGGATGCGCTCACCACGGTTGTCGGGCAGCCGCCGATGCCGACGTTTGTCATCAGCGGTCTCGCAAAAGTGGCGGCACTACCGCAGATGAAGCTCGGCTGGATCGCCGTATGCGGACCGCCGGCGTTGCGGGTCGCCGCCATCGACGGTCTGGAGCTCATCGCCGATACGTTTCTCTCTGTGTCGACTCCGGTGCAGCTTGCACTGCCGTCGTTACTCGAGGCGCGCCACGATTTACAGGCGCAGATCCGGTCACGGTTGCGCTTCAATCTGGCAAGCCTGACTGCGGCTGTGGACGGCAGGGCTGCCGAGGTGCTGACTGTCGAGGCCGGTTGGTATGCGATCGTCCGCATGCCTGATTGGCACAACGACGAGGACTGGGCGCTGCGTTTGTTGATCGAACAGGATGTGCTTATGCACCCAGGCTTTCTGTTTGACTTTGCCGAAGATCATTGTCTCGTCTGCAGTCTGCTTACACCACAATCGGAGTTTGCGGCCGGTGTTGCGCGGCTTATGGATCTGATTGCTGCAGATTGACGCTTTGCGTCTCAGCGGTACGCGAAGAAGGTATAATCGTCGTGGAGGTAGTCACGGACGACTTCGGTTCGGTTGATTTCCAGACCGTTGCAGAAGTCGAGGACGTACTCGACAGTTGGGCTGAAGAAGCTCGACTGGCTGGTTTGGTACAGGTTGAAGCCGTAGGCGACCTGCGCCAGGGATACGGCACGCTTGACGATGCCCTCGAAGAACGGCTGGTCGCCGAACGCGAAGATGCCGCTGCTGACAATGTAATCGAAACGTCGCGTTGGCGGTGCCAGCAGAATGTTGCGTGCCTCAAAGACGGCGGTCG
>CAUZJQ010000151.1:0-9983 GCA_963580095.1 Lentisphaeria bacterium
TGGTGATGAGCTTACTCCGTCAACCGGCACAGCGACAAATTGAGCTCGTTGTCGACGATGCCTTCAAGCCCGGTACAGGAACCGCGAACCTTGATCGTGTGGCCCCGCCGCAAGCGGTCTACGACCGCTTTGTCTACAGTGCGGAAGGCACAGAAAACGCTCGTGTCGTCGGTGGCTGCAAGCCGGACAAAAACGACCGTTGTCTCTTGCTCGATGCCGGCCTCCAAAACTTCGCCTTTGACAAAAATATCGTGGCCGTCGTACTTTACAACTGCGGCACGCTGATCGGTCTCAAACTCCGCCGCCCACTCGCCGGCGTCCAGCATCGGGCCGAACGTGGTCTCCTGCTGCACCGTATCCTTCCTCGACCAGCAGCCGAAGAGTATCAGCGCGGTACCGGCAATCAACATCATTTGTCGAATCCGTCGGCTCATCGTTCGATTCATCCGGTGCCGGCAGTTACTGATTCAGCGCTGTGGGCAACGCCTTCTGCGCCTGCTCTTTCGCCTGGTTGAAGGTATGCTCGACGCGGGGCGCAAAGTAATCGGGCAACAGCGGCGGCCAGTAGGTTCTGTCCGCATACTTCTCGCGAATGCCCGCGAACCAGGCCAATGCTTCATCCGCCGCCTGAATCTGCTGTTCCGGTGTGCGCGGTGGACGGTCATCGCCAGGAGGCACGTAGTTCTTCTCGAGACAATACTGACGGTAGGCCACGTCGAAGCCATCCCGGGTGAAACCGATCCGGTCCCTGTAGCGCTGTTGGCTGTCCGGCAATTCCGCGACAATCGACCCGGCCGCGTCCAGATGCGCCCAAAGTGCCTCCCACATGCCCGGGGTGTCACGCACCCGTTTGCCAGCATACGGGCCGGGCGGCAGCAAGGCATAGTACATCTCGATGTCAAGCCAGAACTGCCGCATCAGGCCGGCCGCGGGCCCGTAGAACTTTTCGAAAAACTCCTCGAGTAGCACGTCCACGTCCGCATCCACGTCCCACGACAAACGACCCGCGATATAGTGGTTGAGCCCCTGCATGGCAAAGTTGGGCTGGCACTCCAACATCAGATATGTGCCGCCGACATCGCGGAAGGCAGGCAAGTCCTCACGCATCTTCTGAATCTGTCCCCACGGTCCGAAGTGTTTCCAGTGGCCGTAATAGTCGTAATAACCGAACTGCGGCAAGATCGCGCCCCACCCTTTCAGCAGTTCGTAGAACTTCACGTTTGTCGGCGCCGTGGGATCAGTGAACGGCCGGGTGTGGTCGTACGTCCATGCCATGTTGCAGACCATACCGGTGTGATAGTCGTGCGGCACCGCACTGGTCGGCAGTTCGATCTGATAGGCGTATACCAGGATACCCAGATACTTCTCCCGATTCACCGGTTCGAGACGGTCGTAGATTTCCTGCGAGAAATGGAGCAGCCGATCGGTGACATAGGCGCCGTCCTTGCAGTCGGCACCGTAGGCCGCATCGACGGCGAGGCAACGGTCGCACTGGCACAGCGCTGAATAGTCGTTCGGATCCAGTGATGCCACCAAAGCATTGGGGTCGCTGAGTTGCTTGTTGATCTTCGCAGCGACGAATTCGATTACCTCCGGATTAGACGAGCAGAAGTTGGTCTGGCCGGACGGGTGTTCGCGGATCAGCAGCTTGCCCTCGCGGTTGCGGGCCCACATGTCCGGGTGCTCCTCGTACGGAAAGTCGTTCTTGCTCAACAGCGCTGTCCAGGCATGGCCGTAGGTCATGCGACCGCGATTGATGAAGGAGCGGTTGCGGCAATCCCAGGCGTGGGCGGCGGACCAGCTCGTGCCACGGTTCGAGAAAAATGACGGTGACCGGACCTCCTCGATCTGGCCGAACTGCACGACACCGTTCACCGGTCGCGGCAGCTCTGCCCCAACCTCGCCCGGCAGGAACCAGTGGCAGTCGAGATGATCCCCCAGCAGCCCGTAAATACCCTGGCGCAAGCCGTCCAGCGTCATCGCCTCGATGAAAACGTCGCCGTTCTGCGCAGTGCGCAGATGACAGGCGTCCTGGTGCGGCCATTCCTCCCCGCCGACTGCTGGCGTGAGGCTCAAAACAATCACCGGCTGCCGTTTCGGACGGCGACCGGTGATGCGCATGCGACCGCCGCCGCTCATCGTCTCGACCGCTTGCCGCAGGTCGCGCACCGCGTTGACCAGGAGCAATTCCCCCGGGCGCTCCGGTTGATGGGCAGCCCAGGCATCGAGCGACAGTGAGCGGCCGTTTGCATCGATCGGCATCGGTTCGCAGACGATGGCATATTCAGTTTCCCCCTGGGTCGCCAGGGTGATCAAAGGCAGCCGCCGTTGATCACCCTGGCGACTCGACGAGGGATGCGACCGCCACCAGTCGATCCGGACGCGCGGCGCATGCGTGCCGACCGCCTTTACGACATTGCCGATTCGCTGCAAGGCAACAAAAAGCTCACGGGCCCGGGTCTCGCCGAACCACACGTTGCCGTGCAGGATTTCGCGCTGCAGCCCGGGCGGCGGCACGCCGGACACGTCCCACCGGGTCGTTGTGCCGGCAAGGAGTACCATTTCGGAAGTGATGCCCGGGAAACCAGCTGCCTCGTTGGCGTCCAGATTAAGTCGCGCCTGCAGGGCGCGGTCCCCGCGGTTCCGCAGGTGGATGGTCAGGCCAATGCCGTTGTCCGACGGCACGCTGGTTGTGTAAATCTGGATGTCGCGGTAATTGTCCGGCAGGTCGGCGGGCTTGTGCTGCGCCGTCGCAGTCTGCAGGCATGCCGCTAACATGCCGACGAAAAGGGGTCGAATCATCAGCAATATTCTCCGTTTTTGTCAAATTCGGATCGGCAGATAAGATACACTGCAGACAGCACCATTGCAGGGACGAATGTGTGAGCATTTGTGCTTGAGATTCATGGCCGAATTTTGTACACTGCAAATAGTTTGAAAACCAGTGATTTTTTGCCAAATTACAATACCGCTTCACCGCGATCAACTGACTGACCACAGTGAACCTCACCACTTGATCGTTGTCAAAGGGGCAGCATCAAATCGAAAGCGTCAACCGTAATCTCCTATACACGGATTATGAAAAACACTGTAACCCTCGCCATCCTGTGCATTTCCCTCGTTACCACTCACAACAGTTTTACCGCTGAGCCCGAGTTACTGGGCCGCTGGGCCTTCGGTCCGGTCTACGCGATCGTCGAACAGAATGGTCACATCTTTTTCAGTTCCGGCGGCGTCATTCGCATCGCCGCAATGGACGAAGAGAACGGCAAGTGGAAAGAACTTGCCTCGGTCGCCGCCGCCGGCGTCGCCCGCGGCCTGTCGATTGAAGGCGATTTTCTGTACGCCGCCGACGAGGGCGGCGGGATCCACATCATTGACGTATCGACCCCGGCCGAGGCGGAAGTCGTCGGCTCTTGCAGCCAACCGGAGTACAGCAAATCCGTGTGCGTCAGGGGCGACTACGCCTATGTCGCCGCAGGCTGGGCCGGTATCGGCGTAGTCGATGTGTCTGATCGCACCGCACCGAAATTTATCACGCAGCGCAGCACCACCGGCCTGGCGCGCGACGTCTTCGTGCGCGACAACATCGCCGTCGTCGGTGCCAGCCTGAAAGGCATGCGGCTGTTCGACGTGAGTGATCCGCTGGAACCGGTGGAGATCAGTCACTTCGAGGCACCAGGCTACACCTACGGCGTGTGGATCGACGGCAATTATGCGTACACAGCAAGTATAGAGAATCACAAGGATGACGAGTGCGGCCTGCGTATCATCGATATCTCCGATCCAAAAACGCCCATAGAAAAAGGCTTCTACAAGATGACATACGGCGCCGAGCGTCTCTGGGTCAAAGGTGACTATGCCTACCTCGCCGGTGTCGCCAACGACGCTGGCCTGCGCGTCGTGAATGTCTCCGATCCCGAGAATCCCCAGCCAATGGGCGGCTACCATGACTCGACATGCTCGGAATCCGTGTGGGTGGCCGATCAATACGCCTACCTCGCCCACGGCGACAGCGGCCTGGAAATCATCGACATCTCGCGCAAAGGCGGCAAGGCGCCGGTCGTAAAGCATTACGAGGCAGCCGGCAAGTCGCGCGGCATCTGCATGCAGGGGCAGTACGCGTATGTCGCCAATGGCTATGCGGGCCTGCGCATCATCGATATCACCGATCCTGCAGCGCCGAAAAGCATCGGTGAACTGCGGACGCGTGGCCGATCGCTGGATATCGCGGTCCGGGATACGACGCTCTATATCGCTGACGAATATTTCGGCCTGCGCATCGTCAATGTGTCGCAGCCACAGATGCCGCGGCATATTTCTTACCTGGATACTCCGAACGAAGCCAACGGCATCGCTCTGGCCGGTGACTACGCCTACATCGCAGACGGCCCGAGCGGTTTGCAGGTCATCAATATTTCACGGCCGGCAGAACCAACGATCATCGGTGCGCTAAATACGCCCGGCTACGCCTACGACGTCTTTGTCGACGGCAACCTCGCCTATGTGGCAGACGGGAAATCCGGACTGCGGATCCTCGACATTTCGAACCCGGCGCAGCCGCAGGAAATAGGGAGCTACTCCCTGGATAAAGGCGACATCCGTGACGTGCATGTCGTCGGCCCACACGCCTATCTGGCAGTGGGTTATCCCGGCATCGTAGTGCTGGACATCGCCGACCCGACACAGCCCCGGCAGCTCGCAAAAGTCAATACGCCGCGCGCCACTCGAACGATTGAAGTGATTGACGGCCTGGCATGCGTGGGCGACCTGCGATGGCTGCGTATCTACGACCTCTCGGATCCGGCGAATCCGGTACAGGTGAAGGCCAGAAAAACACCGTGCACTGTGGAAGATATCACAATCGCCGACAAGCTCGCGTATGTCGCCGATCGCCAGGCCGGCCTGATGATCTTCCGGATCGCTGAAGCCGGCGATGAGGCGGAAGTGCCTTGAGCCAGGCAGCTCGCGCCCGGACTATTCAGCCCGCCAGTCATGCAGCATCAGCCGCCGGTGAATCTCGGCGCACTGCATGACTTCTGTCATCGTGACGAACTCGTCGATGGCGTGGGCATGCTTGATATCGCCGGGACCGATAACCAGCGTCGGCGTACCAGTATCGATCCACGCGGCGTCCGTACCGTAGGGTGCCCCTACTGGAGCGACTTGCCGGCCGGTGATTTCGCTGGATATCGCGGCAGCTTGACGAACCAGAGCCGAATCCGGATTCGTGCTGAGCGGCGGCATGACAATTTGAGGCTCGGCATGGGTAATATCTAGACCCAGCTGCGCCAGGTCATCGATAACCTTCTGCCACTCCTCGGCCCCATCCAGGCCCGGCATGATGCGGTAGTCAACCCAGATCGTGCATTCGTCGGGAACAGCGTTGCGGGTGCGCCCGCCGTCGATGCGTGTGACATTGATTCGCGGACCTGACATCAAAGGGTTGTTGTGCAGCGCCTCGATTTCGTCCTGATAATCGGCAAGCCGCCGGATCACCTTGATCATGTCTTGAATCGCGTTGCGCCCGAACTCCGGCTGCGCCGTATGCGCACTGACGCCTCTGATTGTGATGTCCCAGCGCACAACACCCTTATGCTGAATGACTGGAACATTTGAAGTGGGCTCCCCGAAGACGGCAATCTGATAAGGGCCGTGGTGATCGCGGACGTATTGCCTGATCCCGGTCTGCGTACTCTCTTCGTCGCTGGCAGCCAGCAGGATGATGGGGTACGGCGGCGGCTCGCCGGACTCAAGGATGTCAAGCACAGCAGCAACCATGGACACCAACGGACCTTTATCGTCACAGGCGCCACGGCCGTAGACAATATCCCCATCGACTCGGGGAATCAGCGCCGTGTCGAGCCAGTCGTCCGCCGGGACAGTGTCCATGTGAGATTCAAAAAAGAGCGGCGGCCCATCCTGGCGACCGGCAATGCGAATCTCCAGGTTCTCATGCAGCTCGCTGACCGGCATCGGCGTCACGACTGCACCGGTATCGGCAAAGACGCTTTCGAGCAGGTCGACCAGCGGCCGCTCGACGGTGCGGGTGAGTTTGTGTGGACGCCCCATCGGGTTGATGGTATCACAGCGAATCATGTCGCACAGCAATGCGCAGACACGTTCAGTCGTCATTGTGTTCATGGCGGCAAATCTCTATTTTCAATGCTGTTGACACAGTTCAACGCAAACCGGAGCAACCTCCGACGGCGAAAAGAACGCGATTCGGCCGTGCGATCCCTGCCTGATACCGCCCAGCGACGGCTCACCGGCATCGGCCAACGCCGCGTGCCCGGCATCGATATCCGCGACTGTGAAAGAGACGTGATGGACGGCTTCGCCACCGGCCTGCAACGCCTCAAGGAAAAAGCTCGGGCCAACCGGCTGAATGAATTCCAACTCGATACCATGAAAGTCGCCCCGTGCGACATGTACGCCTATAGCCGCCACCCAATCACGCGTCGGCGGCGTCCATGCTGTGTCGAGGTCCTGATTCAAGCGCTCAACACTGCCATCGATATTTTCGACAACGATTCCAAAGTGGCTGAGGTCGCCTGGCTCGACGGCGTTGTTGCGCAGGTACCCGAAAATATCGTCACTGAGCGCCTGCAAATTTGATGTGACACCGGCGGGCGACCAGTGGGCAGCAACAATGTCCCAGTCTTTATGCATGGTTCAGATCCGTTTGTGGTTCTCAGAGACCACCGCGCTGCTCAGCATCGGCATAGGCGTTGAGCACAAGCTCGATGATCTTGCGGGCAGCGCGCCCATCCGTCTGCGGGCAGGCACCGGTGTCGACACAGTCGAAAAAGTGCTCGACTTCGGCGGTGAGATCAAGTCCTTCACTACTTTCCAGCAAAACTTCGTCGTGCGCCCCGTGCGCCTCAATCCTGGTTGTCCAGTCACAGTCGGGCCCGTCGCGAAACAGATCGCCCTCCGGTGAGGTTGTCAGGCGAACGCGCGCCTGTTCACACACAGCTTCCATTGTGTACCAGACCGGTGCCGACGGAGATGCCCACGTGTGACGGGTGACGCCGATGACGCCGTTCTCGAACTTGAGGATGGAGCAGGCCGTGTCTTCGCCTTCGATGTTGCAGCCGCCATGTGTGCCGACAACGCTGACACAGCGCACGTCCCCGCCGATCCACAGCATCACGTCGAGCATATGCGGCGACGACGAAAAGAACACCCCACCGCCAAGCGTCTCTTTGCGGCTGGTCCAGCCGGTCAAAGAGCCTTTTAGACATTCGTCCATCATGCCGTCGAGCATAAACAGTCTCCCGTAGCTCCCGCCGGTCACGATCTCTTTGAACATCTGAATGCACTTGCGATAGCGATGCGGATAGCCAACCATGAGGGTGCGAGCGTTGCGATCGGCACAGGCGATCATAGTGTCGGCATCTTCGAGGCTGGTTGCAATGGGCTTTTCCAGCAACACATGCTTGCCCGCCTCGAGGCAAACAGTCGTGACCTGACAATGGAGGTGGTGGGGCAACAGAATATGCACGCAATCGACTTCGTCGAGCCTCTCACGATAGTCGCTGATTGCTCGAACGCTGTAGCGCGAAGCGACGGCGTTGGCACGGATACTGTCGATGTCGGCCACCCACGCGACGGAAGCGTGATCGGCGAACTTCTGCAGTGCCGCAAGATGGAATGGTGCGATCCAGCCGCAACCGATGATGCCAATTCTATGCATGTGATTTCAACCCTTTCTTTAGTGAGCAAAACAGTAACTCAGATGTTCGGTTCGTTCAAGAATCTACAGGCCATTATAGACCCGGTTGGACACGGCGCGGCAGTGTTTCATTCGCTTGGCGCGCAACAGCAATGGTCATTTCCCGGGCAGGCGTCATGTTACGGGCTACCTGTAGCCTCGTCGCCCGACGCAACCTGCGAACTTCCTGATCTATCGAGTCCGTAACGATGCTTCCCTTCAGCCGCCGCTTTCTGCGTGAGTACCTGCCCGGCAAAGGCAAGTTCTACTTTTGGGGTATCCTCTTCCTGGTCCTCACGGTTGTCGCAACGACGACTATCCCGGGGTTCATCGGCCGGGGTATCGACATAGTTCAGAACAGCGATGTCATCGGCAACGCCAGCGACGCCGATCGCCTGTATTATGTGGGCTGGCAGATTATCGGGCTTGGCCTGCTGCTGTGCGTGTTCCGGGTGCTGTCGCGGATCTACATCTTCATTCCCGGACGCCGGGTAGAAGCCGAAATACGCCAGGATTACTTCAACGACGCGATCTCCATTCCCACACGTTATTTGAGCAACTACAGCACCGGCGACCTGGTGAGTCGCGGCACAAACGACATCGGTCTGATACGCGTACTGCTGTCCATGGGCGTCCTGCACACGTTCAACAGTGTACTGTTGGCAGGCTTCTGTCTTTTCAACATGTTCCAAATCAGCACCACGCTCACGGTGGTCTGCCTGCTGACGCTGCCACTGGCCGTGTTGGTCATTAAATTTCTCGCCGCAATAATGATGCACCGGGCGCGGATAGTGCAACGGCAGCTCGGCAAGTTGACCGAGACGATTCGAGGGTTGCTGCGAGCACACACGCTGCTGAGCATTTATCCGGTCTTCGACAGCCTTTTTCGACGTTTCTCGGATGATAATCACGCCTATCGCGACCGCTCGGAGAACGTCCAAAATCTGCGAATTATGGTCACCAATTTCGCCGCTGCCGTGGCCAGTCTCTCAACGTTCATCCTGATGGTCGTGGGCGGACCCCTGGTAATCAACGGGGCGTTCGGCATCGCAGAATTCGTCGAGTACAGCATCTATCTCGGGCTGATCCAGGAACCGATGCGGATCTGGGGTTTTCTGATTTCAATTTTCCAGCGAGGCGAGGTCTGCCTGGAGCGTATCTACGACATCCGAGACCTCGCGGACGACGTAAAGCAACGCGAGAGAACCAAGGAGGTTTCGACCGTGCCGGCGTTGCTGGCGCACACCGACAACGAGGCGCTTGTCTCGATTCGCGACCTGCGATTCCACTATGATACCGCGGCAGCGGCCAACGACGAGGACAGCACCCCGGTTGCCGACGAATTCAGCCAGCCGTTCGAGCTGCGCATCGACACGCTCGACATCCTGCGCGGGCGCAAGTACGGGATTTTCGGACAGACCGGGTCCGGTAAAACCACGTTGCTCAATCTGCTGACCGGCAACCTGCCAACGCCGCCCGATACGTGCCGATTTCAGGGTATCGACTACGGACAAATCTCGACTGATGTACTGCTGAAGCAGTTCGCGATTGCGACCCAGGACAATCGGCATTTCGACGGCTCGATCGGGCATAATCTCGATCTGATCCGTGAGAACAGTGACGGCACCATGGAAGAAGCCTTCCACGCGACAGCCTTTGACGACGCCTTCGAGATCAGCCAACTGGCCAACGACCTGACACTGTTCAAGGCCGGACTCAATACGGTCATCGGAGAACACGGCATCCGGCTCTCCGGCGGCCAACGCCAGCGCCTGGCAATTCTTCGGGCCCTGCTCAAGCCGCGCCAGCTCCTGGTGCTGGACGATATCATTTCCGCAGTCGATCACGAGACGGAAAGCCGGATTCTGGCGGCCCTGTATTCACGGCTGCCCGACGAGACGCTGATCATAATTTCCCATCGGATCTCAGCACTGATCCCGTGCGGCCAGATTCTGATCATGGCCGACGGCTGCATCGTTGACCGCGGCCCCCATGACGAGCTGCTCAGCCGCCACGAAGGGTATCGACAAACCTACGAGCATCAGGTCGTTGAGCAGCAACTGCTGGAGCTGGAGAAATGACCGATCGCAGTCTCATCCGGTTTTTCCTCGGCTTCACGCGCCACTACAAATGGCGCTTTCTGCTGGCATTCGCACTGATGCCTATCCATGCCGCTTTGATGTCGGTCTCACCGATCGTGACTCAGCGTGCCATCGACTCCGGCATCATGGAGGGCGATCTGAAATACACTATCACGGCAGGGTTC
>CAUZJQ010000152.1:0-9912 GCA_963580095.1 Lentisphaeria bacterium
CTTCGATGCTGACGTCCCCGGGCACCAGTTCGAGAATCTCGCGTGCTACGGGCTCGAACGGTTTGCCGCTCTTCATGATGATCGACGGATTGGTCGTCACACCGTCGACGACGCCGGAATCAATCCGAGCGCGGATTGCCTCGACGTCGGCTGTATCGAGAAAGATTTTCACGGATCCCCCCACCGGTTCGCGAATGATTTGACTGTTCTATGGACGAAAAATGTACTGTACTGTTGAATCGCGCCAAGATAAGCGCTGAAATGAAGAGCGTTTCTTGTGGAACGATCGTCTTCGGCTATTCTGCCGGGAGCTTATGACCGGTCGTGGCCAATCGTTTCCATCAACTGCCCCAGTGTTACATGCGTACCTGGCGGGTCGCCCAGTTCGCGGTAGACGGCATCTGCTTCGGTGAAGTCTTCGTTGCCGGTGTAGCTGCTGATTGTCACGATGCATGGCATGCCGGCGCTCCTGGCGGCGAGCAGTCCGTTGCGACTGTCTTCAACCACCAGGCACTCCCCGGCAGCCAGTCCGAGCTCGGTGCGTGCCAAATCGTAGATCTCCGGGTCGGGTTTCTTGCGCGAAACGATGTCGCCGGCGAAGATGCCTGCGAACCGGGCGCGGCGTTCAGCGCCCAGCAGGCGTTCGACGATCAGTGTCACGGCGCGTTCGTTCGATGTCGAGCACACGGCCAGGGTCAGGCCGGCGGCAATTGCTTCGTCCACCAGCCGCGCCACACCGGCCCGCAGAGGCAACTGTCCGTCTTCGATAATTTGCATGAACAGATTGGTCTTGGCTTTATGCAACCCCTTGATGAAGGTGTCACGATCATCGATGCCCGGCGGCCAGCCGGCCTGTTCGAAATAGTGGTGCATGCGTTCTTTGCCGCCGGCGATGGTGAGCAGTTCGCCGTAGGCTTCGATGCTCCATTCAACATTGAGCCCTTGCGCGACGAAGGCGCGGTTAAAGGCGATCCGGTGGCCGTCGCGCTCGGTATCGACCAGCACGCCGTCACAGTCGAACAGCAGTGCTTTAATCATGATCGAAGTCTTCCAGCAGTGTCTTGAGACGGTTCAGGAACTGTGCGGCGAAGGCGCCGTCGACACCGCGATGGTCGGCCGCCAGGGTCAATGTCATCATGTCCCGCACGGCAATTTCGTCATCTATCGGCACGGCACGTTTCTCAACGGCGCCGACTGCAAGGATCGCACATTCAGGCGGGTTGATAATCGGAATGAATTTGCTGATCCCGTACATGCCCAGGGAGGTGATCGTGAATGTGCCGCCGTGGCTGGGATCGATCGTGCCCCGGCGTGCGGCCTCGGCGATTGCAGTGCTCCCGGTGACGATCTCCGACAGGCTGCGCTGATCGGCCTTGCTCAACACTGGCACCAGCAACCCGTCGTCAACGGACACGGCGAGACCGATATTGATGTCCGGCTTGACGATCAGTTTCTCGGCATCGACGTGGGCGTTGATCTCGGGGAACTCGCGCAAGGCCATCGCCGCTGCCCGGGTGATCACGTGTGTTGCGGTGATTTTTAGACCGTGTTCTTCGCGCCAGGCCCGGCGCCAGGCTTCTGTTGTGGTCATGTCGATGTCGATGAACAGGTAGAAGTGCGGGATTGTCTGTTTGCTGGCTGTCAGGCGCTGGGCAATCCGTCTGCGGAGTCGGGAGAATGGGCGGACATCATCGTCGTCTGCCGGTTGGACAATTGCAGCGGCGGACTTCGCAAGGTCGCGATTGATGATCCGCCCGCCGGGGCCGCTGCCGGTGATTGTTCCCAGCTCGACACCCTGCTCTGCTGCCCGTCGACGGGCTGAGGGTGATGCGGTCATGGGGGTTGGCGATGCCGATGGTGCGGGCAACGGCGCGGCAGTCTGCGGTGCCGCCGGCATCTGTGACTGTGTCGCGGGGGCAGCGTCCGCGGCGGGAATGGATTCGAGCGTTTCGTCCTTCGCACCGATGTAGGCGATCGGTTTGAAGACCTCGACCTCTTCGCCTTCACCGTGCAGAATTTTCAACAGCACACCGTCCGCGTCGGCTTCAACCTCGAAGCTGGCCTTGTCGGATTCCACCGTCGCGATGACGTCGCCTTTTGATACTGCATCGCTTTCCTGCTTCAGCCATTCGACGATGATCGCGGTGGGGATATCCTGCCCGACCTGCGGCATGATCACTTCGGTCATGACCCGGCTCCCAGCAGCCGGGCGCCCTGGCCGGCGGCGCCGAACTGTTCGATGCGGCTGCTGAACACTTCCAGCAATGCCTTGTACTGTGCCTCGATCAGACGCAACGGTTCGTAGTCGGATGGGTTGTCGCGGTTGTAGCCGACAAAGCCGTCGACGAAGGCGTGCTTCAATTGCGTCGAGATATTGATCTTCGCACAGCCGCAGGTGATGGCGCGCGTGAATACATCATCGTCGAGGCCGGTGCCGCCGTGCAGTGCCAGGGGGACGCCGGTGATGCGATAGATCTCTTCGATGCGTTCGAAGGCGACCTGCGGTTCACCTTTGTAGTACCCGTGTGCCGTGCCGATCGCCGGTGCGAACACCGCAAGCTCGAGCTCGGCACAGAACCGGTCGGCATCTGCCGGTTCGGTCAGGTGCGCGTCGCGTTCGTCGACAAAGATGCCGTCCTCGACTCCGACAATCTGCCCAAGCTCGGCCTCGACGCCGACGCCGGCGGCGCTGGCCATGTCGACGACCTGCTTCGATAAGGCCAGGTTTTCGTCGAACGGCTTAGCCGAGGCATCGATCATCACATCCGTCCAGCCGTTTTCGATACAGCCGCGGATCATGTCGAGATCGTGACAGTGGTCCAGGTGAAAGGAAACCGGTACCGATGTGTTCGCCGTGATCTCCTGCATCCAGCCACCGAGCGCGGCGTGTCCCCAGTACTTGATTGTTTTCGCCGAAGTCTGTGCGATGACCGGAGCGTCCAGTGCTTCCGCTGCTGCGACGATCGCTTTCATCGAGTTGTAGTCGACCGGGTTGAAGGCACCGACGCCGTATTTGTTGGCAATGGCGTGCGGCAAAATTTTCGTCATACTCGTCAGTGGCATGGGATGATCTCGGATTTGCGGGTCTAAGCGTATACGGCGCGTTTGACCGCGGCGATGATGTCATCTTCCTGCGGTACGCAGGCGGCTTCGAGCGTCAGGTTGAAAGGGATCTGGGTGTTGAGCCCGGCAATGATCTCGATCGGAGCGTCGAGGTAGTCAAAAGCTTCCGCCTGAATGATCGAGGCGATGTCGGAAGCAACGCCGCCACGGCGCACAGCTTCCTGCACGATAACGACGTGTTCGGTTTTGCGCACGGACTCGAGGATCAGTTCTTTGTCCAGCGGCACGAGGGTTCGCGGGTCGACCACCTCGACGTTGATGCCTTCTGCTGCCAGTTTGTCAGCGGCTGTCAGTGAGCGGGGGATCATGTTCGACCAGGCGATCAGTGTGACATCGCTGCCGCGTCGCTTGATATCGCCCTGTCCGAACGGAATCAGGTACTCGTCGCTCGGTACCGTACCTTCGTTCATGTACAGCAGTTTATGCTCGATGAAGATCACCGGATCATTGTGGCGCACGGCAGTTTTTAAGAGACCCTTGGCATCGTGCGGGCATGACGGCATGACGACGTTGAGTCCCGGGATGTGGTAGAAAATCGCTTCGAGGCTTTGTGAGTGCTGCGCCGCGACGCCGTTGCCCGTTCCTCCCTGCGTGCGCATGACGAACGGCACACTGCCCTGGCCGCCGGTCATGAACTTCAGCTTGGCTGCCTGATTGATCACCTGGTCGAGTGTCAGCAACGAAAAGTCGATAAACAGGATCTCAACGATCGGGCGCATCCCGGTGAGTGCGGCGCCGATGCCGGCACCGGTAAAACTGGCTTCGGCGAGGGGTGTGTCGATGACCCGCTTTTCTCCGAACTCTGCCAGCAGTCCGGCTGTGACCTTGTAGGAGCCGCCGCGCTCGGCAATGCCCTCGCCCATGACAAAGACCGTGTCGTCGCGGCGCATCTCTTCTGTGAGGGCTTCGTTCAAGGCGTCGCGGTACATCAGGGTGCGCGGTTCGTTACTCATCCGTTCGCCTGCACTTCTTCGAAGAACTCAGCCAGGTCAGGTTCCGGGCTGTCGATCGCGTAAGCGATGGCGTCTTCGTTGTTGGCCTCGACCCGGGCGTCGATATCGGCGACCTCTGCCTCGGTGGCGCCGGCGTCCATCAAGTACTGCCGCGCCACGATCAACGGGTCGCGGTCGAGATAATGCTGCAGTTTGTCTTCCGGCAGATAGAGGCCGGGATCATTGACATGATGCCCGCCCTGGCGAAAGGTCTTGCACTCGATCATGACCGGGCCTTCGCCGGCCTGACAACGGCTGATCGCATCCTGCATGGTATCGTAGACTGTGACCACGTCGTTGCCGTCGATCCCGACGCTGTGCACCCCCATGCTCTGACCGCGCTTGTACAGGTCCAGCTCGCGCGTCGTCTGTTCGACCGGTGTCGAGACTGCGTACTGGTTATTCTCGACGACGAGCACAAACGGGAGGCTCCAGGCGGCCGCCAGGTTGAGTGCTTCACCAAAGGTGCCGTTCATCACCCCGCCGTCCGACGTAAAGGAGGCGGTCACCCGGTCCTCGCCGCGGATCGAGGTGCCTAATGCAGCGCCGACACCCAGTGGTGTGCCGGCACCGACGACGCCATTGGCGCCGAGGTTTCCGGCGCTCATGTCGGCGATATGCATCGAGCCGCCGCGTCCGCGGCAGTAGCCGGTGGCACGCCCGAGCAGCTCGGCCGTCATTTTGCGGATGTCGGCGCCGCGGGCGATGCAGTGGCCGTGGCCGCGATGGGTGCTGGTGATGTAGTCCTGCTCCCGCAAGGCGGCGCACACGCCGACCGCAATGGCCTCTTCGCCGGTGTACGGATGAAAGTACCCACGGATCAGTCCTTTGCGGTAGAGTTTGATTCCTTCCGACTCGAACACGCGAATGGTGTAGATCGTCTCGTAGAGACTGGCGAGCAGCTTCTTGTTCTCTGTGGTCATGGGGGATGCCATGGCATGAATACTTGTTGAAGCGGGGGGGGGGGGTATCTTAACTAGAATAGAACAAAATTACAACGTGGGAGCCCGCAGCACGGGGCTTTTCGAGTGACGCTTTTTCCCGCCTGCGGAACGCATAGTTTTCCGAACGAGCACTCTCAATCATGAGCGTAGCTTTCACCGAGCGCACCTGTACGGCGGCAGTTCGCCTCGCCCCTGGCGATGTGGCGTTTCGGTCGGCTGGTCCTGGCACCTGCAAGCCGGTGTTATTGTCTTTTGATCGGAAGCAAAAACCACGGAGCGGGTAAATCTCCATTTCCCCGTTACCGTGTCTTGGTGATAAGAATTTTGCTGCTGGCAACCGGGGCGGCTGTTCGTTATATTGATTTCGGATTTCGGATTTCGGACACGGACTCGAACTCCGGCACGCAAGCTAAAGGCGGTTGGATAACCCAAAAGTAAACAGGCATCCATGTTTCTCGGCATCAATACGCATTTTATTATGAAATTCGACTTCGAGGCGGGGCTGCAGTTTGCGCAGGACCTCGGCATGAAGGGGATGGAAGTGGCTGCGGGCGGGCAATTCTCCAAGGAATACTGCGATCTCGACAAACTACTTGCGGACGACGGCGAACGACAGCGCTGGCTGGATACGTTTGCCCGGTACAATCTCGAGGTCTCCTCGCTCAGTTGTCACGGTTCGCCGCTGTCGCCCAATGAAGAGATCGCCTCGGCCTACCGTTTTCAATTTCGCCAGGCCTGCGAGCTGATGGAGAAGATTGGCCTCGAGCGAATGACCCTGGTGGCTGGGCTGCCCGAAGCGGTCGAAGGCGAGACTTGCCCGGTGTGGATTACCCAGCAGACGCAGGAGCCGAACCTCAGCTTCTGGATGGACACGCTGCAGTGGCAATGGGACCAGCGCTTGATCCCGTACTGGAAAGAGCAGGCCAAGATCGCTGCCGACCACGGCGTCACCCTGTGCTTCGAGATGCAGCTCGCTGATATGCTGAGCAATCCAGTCAAGCTCAAGCGCTTTCACGAGGAAGTCGGTCCGGTCGTCGCCTGCAACTTCGACATTTCGCACATGTGGGCGCAGGGTATCGACCCGATTACCGCACTGCGCTATCTGGGAGAGTTGGTGCAGCACGTCCACCTCAAGGACACGTATATCAACGACTACGTCTGCCGCCTGCAGGGCATGAACAACACGACTTCCTCGCGGCAGCCCGAGGACCGTTCGTGGACCTTCACCCAGATCGGCTGGGGTCACGACGAAGCGACCTGGCGCGAGGTCATTACCACGCTTCGTTTTATCGGGTACGACGACATACTGTCGCTGGAAATGGAGTGCGAGTATATGGACGTCGAAGAGGGGCTCAGGAAATCGGCGGCCTTTATCAAGCCGATCATCTTTGAGCAACCGGTCGGCGCCAAATACTGGGAGTACGCCGCGTACCGCGGGCAACAGCAATTCGAGGACGAAGGCAAGGCATGAATGTGCAACTCGAGTTCGTTGCCTATGCCTGCTTCCGCTTGTGGCAGGAGGCTCGTCCGGCCATTGTCATGGACTGGTAACACCCGCCACGGTGCGGCTGGAAGATCACGGCAGTCGGCCCTAAGCGGATACGGCCATCGTCAGTTCGCTTACGGACGTGGTGCATGACAATGTGAAGCGTCCGGCCGCGCCGAGGCCGTGTTTTTCGACCCGGGCACGATCATTCAACTAAGTTTGTCTGCAGTCAACGTGGGCTGGGTCATTGCAGATCGAGCTGTCCGGACTCGAGAAGATAGTCGATTGCCTCAACGAAAATTTGTTCGGTAGTGTAGCGCGGCGCATAACCCAGAAGGCGTTTCGCTTTGTCGATACTGACGCACAGCGACATGATGATGTGCTGCCGAATGATGTCGAACGACTGTTCGCTTACGTGTTCAGCCATGGCCTCGAGCGGCACGAGCTCGATGTTCGGTTCCTTGCCGAAGAGCCCGGCGACAAATCGTGTCAGCCCAAGCAGGCTCATGGCATACGGTGCCACTGCGCTGAAGCTCTGACCCAACGCCTGTTCACGATGGATCATCGCCAGTTCGAACATCTGTGCCACATCGTCGCCGTGGACGTGGTGCAGGGTTGCCAGGCCCAGGTCCGGCAAGTGCACGGTTTTACCCGTTGCCAGCTTTTCGTAAACGCCGACGCCGTCGCGGGAGCCCTGCGGATCGATCGGCAACACTTTGCGGGCACAAATATGCCCGGGGTGAATGACTGTTGCGGGAAAGCCTTCTTCTTGAAACTTCTTCATTAGAAACGTCTCGATCTCGACCTTTCCGCCGCCATAGGAATCGATCGGTTTGCGAGGAAAATGTTCTTCGTACGGGGCGCGTTCCGACGGGCCGTAGGCCCATATTGAACCACAGTTGATGAAATGCTGCACCCGGCCCTTGAACGCCTCGTACATGATGTTGTTTTGCTCACCGCTGTAGCACAGTAGGTCCATGACGACGTCGGTCTCGATGTCAGCCATCCGCTTGGCCCACTCGCCGCTTGCCGTCTCTTTTCCACGGTCGGTGGAGATCCAGTTGACCGCCGGCCATGCTATGTCCGGGTTGGTATAGTACGGCTCGGGCCTGCGGCTTATGACAGAGACTTCATGGCCGCCCTGAACCAGCCGCGGCACCAGGTGGCTGCCGACCGTGCCGGTGCCGCCGATTACAAGTATTTTCATGTGATTCCCCTTCCTAAGTTTGCTGAGAAGATAATGCGTTGCGTCCGCAGGCAACCAGTTCCAATGCTTATCTTAATACCATTCGGGACCCGTACAACACGGCCTCGGTGCAAAATAATTCATACCTGCCTATACACCTTTTGAGCTGCTTCAAACGAACAGCTCCAGGGGGCGCTAGCCGAAAGAAGATTACGACAACGACGTTTTAGCATAGAACCGCAGGTGAGGGCAGGGCAGTTGAGTTTTGGCCTATGGCTACTAAAATAGGGCATGACTGAAATGGATAAACTTGACCGCGACGGCTTTCTGCTTGTTCCGGGCGCATTGGACTCGAAAAGCGTCAATGCCTGGCGCGAGATGTTGTACCGCCGCCATGCTACCGGGGTGCACGATATTGCCAATTCCGTCGGCAACTATGCATACGATCATTTGCTGGGAGAGGAGCCGGAACTGGCACGGCCGCTTATCGGCCACGGCAGCGTGGCGCCGTTCCTGAAGGAGGCGTTGGGACGGCAGTGCCAGCTGCGCAGCTTCCGGGCGCATCTCAACCGGGAGGATTACCTGCAGGAGTGGCATTTGGATTTTGATCAATACTGGCATCAGAAGGGCGAAGGGCGCCACGCGGCTGAGGCTGTCTGCATGAATACGACGTTCTACCTTACCGACAACACACCGGAGACCGGCCGGTTGCGGTTTCTGCCGGAATTTTTCAAGGAGCCGGTGCCCGAAGATGTCTTCAAGGACTGCTGCTACACCGAGGACCGCGACAATCCATTTCAGAAATGGTGCGATGCACAGGCGCACGTGGACCTCTATCCGATGGCCGGCGATGCCGTGGTGTTCTTCTCACACATCCCGCACCAGGGCGCCAAACTGGGCGATGACCCCGACGAACTGATACGCTGCAACATTGTACTGCATTATCAGGCGAACCCGATGTTCCCGGGCGTTGGATTTGTGTCCAGCTCAGTGGATACTCTCGAAACGCTCGGCTTTGACGGGTCCTTTCCCTTCGCGTCCCCGTAGGCGTAGGTCCCCCTTTTTATTTGGGTGCGGGAACGGGTTTATCCATCAGTGGTGGTTGAGCGCAATCACATTCGGCGAGGCCTGCCGGACAGTTGCAATACCCTTTTCGTACCCTGCATCTTGACTCAGGGAAATGCCCTTTCTATATTCGGCACAACGTGACAAAACGCAAAGGAAGGAAAGGTATGCCGGTAAACTATGACGAGGAACTCAATGGTCGGTTGCAGACCCTTGATGCCCGAGCGACGAGCGATTTTGTGCACCGGGATGAGTTAAAGCTCCATCCCGACAAGCGCTTGGTCACCGAGGTCTATCCACATCCCATCCGCAAAAACACGTTTGCCGGCAAGCCCCACTACTTTGAAGGGTTGACCTACCGTTTTCTGGCTAATAAGCCCGAAATGCATGGCGTCGATGTGCTGGATGACGGTACGCCGGTGATAACAATGACCTCGTCGATGCGGCACAGGGATTTTGCCGACCGCAGCAGGTTTGACAGTCTTTTGTTTACCGGAGATCGCTCCGGTGAGGCATGGGACCAGCCCGCCAGGCGAACACCGTTTGTATACTGCACACCGATGGTCGTTCCTGCCTTGGGACCGGATACGATCATTGCCCGCGGTGTCTATCAACTTGAGAAAGATAAGCCCCTGACTTATTCGCCGGAGGACAGCGAATGTGTCTTCGCATATTGCCGCAGCGACGACCGGGGCGCGACCTGGGGTGATATCATCCCGCAGCCCGATCTCGGGCATGACCGGTCGATCGAGGCGGACCTGTGCCACCAGCCGCTTATCGAGGGGACCAAGTTGACATTTGGATTTGCCACAAAGCAGCAGCCGCCCCATGAAGATGACTATCCGTCCGGCAGGCTTGGCAGCCAGTCGCTGTTGAGGACCTGGCATGCGGACACAAATACGTGGGATGAACCGGTCTTTCTGCCGGCGGATTGGTGTACCTCGGAGTGTTCGGTTGTCCGCGCGAAAAACGGTGATTTAGTCGTTGCCCTGCGTCACAAGGATCCACGGTCCCCGTCGCCAAACGACGGATGGCGCAACATCGTGACATCATACTCTTCCGACGAAGGCGCGACCTGGGCTGAGCCCCAGGCATTTTTTCTGTTCGGACGTGTCC
>CAUZJQ010000153.1:0-9862 GCA_963580095.1 Lentisphaeria bacterium
CAACGCTCAAAGAGAAACGAACCGTCTATCGCGTGCTCGGAGACGACGACAGCGTCAAAAAGGCCCTGAAAAAAAGCATTTCTGAGTACACGGGGGACTCGCAAATCTTCGACTGGTTCATCTCCTACGAAGCGCAGTTTCCCATGTATCGCGATAGGGAACGACGCATCCCCCTGAACAATCCGCAGGAGTTCAAAAAGATCAACGACTTTATCAAAAGCATCGATCCCAATCATCCGACAAGCATCCAGATCGACGACATGTCCCAACTCCATCTGTACAAGGACTGCACTGACATGATCGAGGTGGCCTCCGAGGCCAGCTATGCCGATCACCTTATTCCCAACCTCGTGGACGACGTCCAAAGGATCCGACGCGTTCTCGGGCTCGCCAAGCCGGTGTTGTTTTACATCGGCAGCACGATCCCACACGAGAGCAAACGCACCCCGGAAGAGATACGCTGCGCTGCCTACCTGGCGCTCATGCATGGCCTCAACGGCCTGGTGTTCCACGTCGGTCACAGCGGCATCAACCCAACGTCCACCCGCCACTGGTCGCTTTACCGGGGCCTGGCCCGCGAAATCGAGTTCATCTACCCGATCCTGATAGCTCCTCAGTCACCAGAGTTGCCAGGCATCGCCACGAATACCAGAGACCTGCAGTTCCGCATCAAACGATACAACCACAGGACATACCTGATTACCTGCAACACCGCCGATGTTCCGATCACCCCAACATTCACCATCACCGGTACGGCCCGCTACGAACAAGTGACCCTGCCTTTCGAGCATAGACGGATCCGTCTCACTGATGGTGTCTTTTCGGACGAGTTTATGCCTTACGAAACTCACGTTTACGAGGTTCTCGAAACTTGGAATAGTGGCAACTAACGGTTAAGGAATAGGTCTATGAAACATCGAGTCATTTACAACGACGATTTCCGCACCATCATGTCGTTCGATCAGACCGCATTTGGCGAACCGTCTTCGGTCGGGGAATGGCGCGAGTTGATCGAGCGCGTGCGCGGCACAGGCATTACCTCGTACGTCATGGACTCGATCGAATTCGACAACAAGGTCTATTTCGCTACCAAACGAGGCATTGACTGGGCCAATATCGACTTCGACAGTTTCGCCGGCACCGGGGCGGACGGCGACACGAAATGGAAAGGCGGCGACTACTCGATTGCGGCACGTGTCATGAAGGAAATGCGCGGGGACGGTCACGAGCCGCTCCAGGTCTTTGTCGACAGTTGCCGCGATATGGGCATGGAGGCCATCGCCGGTGTGCGCATGAACGATTGCCACGGCTTGCAGCCATTGTCGACCGAGAGTCCGGATGTCAGTCTGTTCCTGAAAGAACATCCGGAGTTGGCGCTGCGCTATCCCGGCACCGATGTACCGAGCCGCCTGGCTGACTACAGCAGGCAGGAAGTGCGCGACTACCGATTCGGCGTCATCCAGGAGCTGCTCGAGACGTTCGACTATGACGGCATCGAGCTGAACTGGCTCCGCTTCCCCTTGCTGTTCCAGCCTGATTATATCCAGGGGTCATACGCCTACATCACCCCAGATCGCTTCGCTGAGCTGGCGCCGATCATAACGAACTGGATGTGCGATATCCGCGCCTTCATGGACGAACTTGCAGCGAAGAACGGCAAGCCCCGCATGTGTTTCGGCGTCCGGGTGCCCGAGACCCCCGAGATCGCGCGAAATATTGGCATCGACCTGCCGGCCTGGATCCATGAAGCCGGGCTGGATTATATCGTGCCCAGTGCATTTCACGCCACGAATTTCAACATCCCGGTGCAGCAGTTCAAGGCGATCTGCGAGGGCAGTGAATGCGCCGTCTATCCGTGCATGTTCCCCAACGTCGTCCACTGGCCGAAGACCACGCGGACTTATCAGACGGAAGTTTATGCCGCCGCCGCGCAGACCTATTACGGCACCGGCGCGGACGGTGTCGAGGTCTTCAATCATTTTCATCCGGCCTGCAAAACGGTGGGGCTGCCGTTCAACACCGAAGCACTCAATGTGATTGCGGCCCCTGAGTCTGCCGCCAGGCATCCGCTACATCACTACTACATCCCCTTCTCCGTCGAGCCGGTGGATGAACCGTCGCAGGGATTTACGTCCGGCTATCGTGGCACCCGCATCCCGGTCGCGCCGGTGGCGCAACGCCGGAAATTCGAATTCTACTTCGGCGATAACCTGACCGACAGCGGTCGTAAGCTCGATCTGTTGCGGTTCAAGGTTTTCGACATGTCTCCGGATGACGCGATGCCGAGTGTATTCCTCAACGACGTACGGTTGACCCTGCAGCTCTCATGGCGTCAGCGGTACCTGTACCAGCATACCCACATGCCCAAGTCCGGCATGCCCCAGCCCATCGTCTGGAAGAAGATCGGCTGGCAAACCGCGGAACGCTATGAAGACCTGCAACCGCTGGCCGGTGATGAAATCCCCGACGACGAGCGCCAGGAGGCCCTGGAGATCATCGACACGCCCACGTATCAACGCCCGGAAATGCGCGCCGCCGCCTCTGGCGAAGGCGGCGACCGAGGCTACGGCAAGGACGTGTTTATGCTTGTCGACGCGGAGGTGTCGTCGATACCGCCAACGGCGCTGCGCACCGGACTGAATCGACTCTGGGTGCAGGTCGACAAACGACGTGATGACGCCAGAACCGACCTTTACATGGGCGAACTCGAGATCGTAACCGTCCGACTCGGCGCGCGGACGTGAAGTAGCCCGGCAGGACTTTTTCGCTATTCTTGCGCCAATTCCGACCATCCTGCCCGCTTCATCAACTCACATCTCATCTCACAGGAGAACAACATATAAAGGACACCTTATCCCTTCCTGACAGGTCTTTCTGCCAAGCGTTCCGCTCGAGATCCAGGCACATCTCCGTTGCCCAATACCTCGGGACACCCACCTCGATGGCTCCGTTCCGGAGAGTACGCCGACAATTGCACGCGTGCTGGACAAGGCTAAATTAAGGAGAAGGTTAGCGATAGTTTCATGAGAACACTGTCGAAAAAAAGATTACTCAAATGAAACATCGACAATCGATTTTTACTTTAATTGAATTGCTCGTGGTCATCGTCATCATCTCGATCCTCATCGCCATGCTCCTCCCGGCGCTTGCCGATGCGAAAGAAAGAGCCCGCCGCATTCTCTGCGCAAACAACTTGAAACAATGCGGCATGATCGAGACAGCGTATGCCACAGATAACGAGATGTGGCTGCCGATGGGGATGTGGAATGAACCTTATATCATTCGGGGCTCCACTTCTGGTGCCGGTGAGAATTCCGGGGGCGCGATCCTGGTTGATGACTACGGTATGGTCAGGGATGTCGTCGGTTGCCCTTCGAGATCGGATACAGCTATGACACTGGGAGGCAACGATCGATATTGGGACATTCCCAACGACAACTGGTACTGGCCGGAAGATACCTCAGCGTACTACGGGGGAAGTACCCGCTCGATGCTGACCTATTGGTACTTCGGCGGCAACGGCACCCATCCAGGAATGAATGGCCCCACTGATCCCTGGCTTAGCGAGAACGACACATGCTGCGACCCCGGCCAGCGGGTTTGGTGGGGCTGGAACGCAGACACAGGGACGAATTACGGGAAATTTCTGGGAGCAACATCAGCGAATGAACAGCCCGTTCCGAAGCTGTGGGAGGTCCAGAGCCCGAGCGTTAATCCGCTGATGCACGATTTTTCTTACACCCCAACGGATTATGCCCTATACATGGGGACCCCTCGGCTCCCGGATCGGTCGCACCACGCAGATGCGGACGGGGTCTTCGGAGACGGCATCAACAGACTGTATGTGGACGGACACGTAAGATGGATAAATCTTCAGTCAGGATATGGAGAAAACGGGACATTTGGCGTAGTCAACTGGCCCAATCATTACTGGTAGTGTGAATCGGCAGCGTACCCGATTGTTACTGTCAGACCATCCCACAGCTGCAGGCTTGGCAAAGAAAACCCGGCATCAATGGGGATTCATGGTCACTTCGTTTCGGGTTGATGATGCAACGGGTGGTCCCGTTTCCCCAGCTCGAGAACCTTCTCATCCGGCCAACGTTCTAGCGCTCGGTAGGCGGGATGATCATCATCGGCCAGTACGTACTTGTCGTTGTGACGGGTATTGTAGCAACAGATCAACGACCAGCGTGATCGTTCAGAGTGGTTCTGTTCGGAACGATGCAGGGTGTTGCAGTGAAAAAACAGTACGTCGCCGGGGTCCAATGCAACGTAGACATGCTCAAGTTTATAGAAATCTAGCAACGCCTGCACTTTTTCCATGTCGGCGCCGGTCTGACCGCCCACGCTTCCATGTTCGATACGACCGCACTTGTGAGAACCGCGAAGCACCTGCAGGCAACCGTTTTCCTGGTTCGCGGCGTCGACGGCAATCGCCGCACTGAGCATGTCCGGAAACAAAACGTGCTGCTCAAGGTACCAGTACCCGAAGTCCTGATGCCACTCCCATGCGCCGCCCACCCGGGGTTCCTTGAGAATCATCTTGTGATGGAAGTGATAGACCTCATCGCCCATTAACTGCTCGGACGCCGCGACAATGCGCTCATTACATGCGAACGCGCTGTAGATATCGTCCTCTACATCGTTCCAGCAACTAATGCGGCTGACAGCCCCGTCCCTGTCCAATAGTTCGTCGGCGTCAGCCATCGCCTTGTCTGCCTTGGCGATGTCATCAAGTAGTTGCATCTGTTCCAGCCCGAAGAACTGCCGGAAAACGAGATACCCGTCATCGTTAAAGGCGTGAACCTGGTCGGCTGTGAGTGGAGTCTGTGTGCTAGTCATGAGTTCACCCATCTTTCGCATTGATTTACTGCCATTTTATTGGCAAATGCCCCTTTTTTCAAAATCACCTGGCGAGCAGGGGTTCCCATTGTGGGACCCTACGTTCTTGATTGTCGGCACATATTGGCGGTTTGGTCCGTTGGCGGACAGGCCCAGCCGAGCAAGGCACCGCTTTCAATCGGCACAGCATCTTTCGGCGGGGTCGGCCTTCCCTATCCGAGGCAAAAAAAGGGGCGACCTGAAATTTTTCACCGCGTATTGTCTGTGAATCGTATGGCTACTGACCGGCCATGGGCGTCGAGTTCTTCGACACGGGAAAATTCGGCGACTGCATCAGCCTCAGCAGCCAGGGCATCGCGATCGTACTCGACAATGCTGGTGCGCCGGTAAAACTGATCGACGGTCAGACCGCTGAAGAAACGCGCTGTGCCGCCTGTCGGCAGGACGTGACTCGGCCCGGCAACGAAATCTCCGACCGGCTCAGGCGTCCATGGCCCCAGAAAAATGGCACCTGCTGCGACAATGCCAGCGGCCGTGTCACGCGGGGTTTCGGTCAAGATTTCGAGGTGCTCCGGGGCATAACGATTGGCCACGTCAACGGCTTGTTCAATGCTTTCAAGACGCACCAGGTACATACCGTTGTCGAGAACCGCTTGAACCGCCTCACCTCTTCCGAGTTGCTTAGCCTGGAAACCCACTTCCTCGACAACTTTTTCGATCAACGGCTCAAAGTCCGTAAGCAGCACAGCCTTCTCCAGGCCTGAACCGTGCTCCGCCTGGGCCAGCATGTCGGCAGCAATGAAAGCCGGCGACGCCGACTGGTCGGCAATGATCATGATCTCGGACGGCCCCGCCACCAAGTCCAGCGCAACAGTGCCGTATACCTGCTTTTTTGCGGCTGTCACATAGGCATTTCCGGGTCCGACAATTTTTTCAACGGGCCGAACAGTTTCCGTGCCGTAAGCCAGCGCCGCAATGGCATAGACGCCCCCGAGCCGATAAATCTCCGTGGCGCCCGCGGTGATTGCCGCGTAGACGATTGCGGGGTTGATTGTGCCATCGGCTGTGGCCGGCGAAGCTACCACGATCTCCGCAACACCGGCGACGCGGGCCATCGCAATGGTGTGAATCACAGTTGAGACCAGGGGCGCGGCTCCACCCGGCACGTAAGCAGCGATCCGGGACAGCGGACGGAAACGCTCACCAAGGGAAACGCCCGGACGCGGAGCAAACGACCAATCCTCTATACGCCGCTGCTCTGCGAAAACAGTGATGTTTCGATCGGCCAGATCGATGGCGTCGCGGGTGGACGCTGCGACGAACTCGCAGGCGTTCTCGATTTCACCGTCGGTCAGTCGAAACTGATCCGGGGAGAGATCAACCTTATCGAACTTCGCGGCATATTCACGTATGGCAGCGTCGCCGCGTTGCTCGACGTCTCGCAGGATCGTTGCGACTGCGTCGTGAATATCGGCGGGCACAGGCCTCCGCTGGAGCAACTGCTCAAGGTCCGCCGCGAAGCAATCGTGTTGGTAGTCGATGGTTTTCATTCTGCCAATATATGCACGGTGCGATTCACAACAACCGGGGAGACAGCCAATTCGGCCCCAAATAAAGGACATCTCTCCATTTAAGAGACCGGAAAGACTGTTCAGTCGACCTGCACGTGGCCACGGGTCTTCGTGCGGATGTCACGGGTGCACCAGGAACTGATGAGCCGCTGCCGGGCTTCGGCATCGATGAGGTTGGCAGGGCCGCCGGCACGGTACGCCTGAGACAGGTGCTGCAGGATGACCGCTGTAGCAGCGGAAACGTTGAGGCTTTGAGTGAAACCGTGCATGGGTATATTGACGCGGATGTCTGCCGAATCAATCAGATCGGGGCAGAGCCCGTCCTTCTCGTTGCCGACCATGACCGCAGTTCTGGCGGGTAATTCGAGTTCGGTCAGCGCCACGGAATCGTCGCTTGGGACAGCAGCCAAAAGCGCGTAGCCGCGGTCCCGAAGATCCGCGACCACAGCACCTGCGTCGTCGCACCGGTGGATCTCCAGCCAACGATCGGCGTACATGGAGACGCTTTCGTTGCACTCGTAAAAGGCATCGCCGACGACCCATACATCGGTGAGGCCGAAGGCTTCGGCGGCGCGCAGGCAGGCGCTGACGTTGTGGGGATCCGTAAGGTGCTCAAACACCAGGGCCAGACAATTCAGGCGCTGTGCTGCGACAGCCTTGAATCGCTCGATCCTGGCATTAGTGAGCATGCCAATGTGGCGTTCGTCCATGATTTCCAGATTTGGTTTTGCATTGACCGTGGTAGCCATTATATAATATACTAACCAAAGGCGGCAATCAACGCCGCAACGCCGCAACGCCGCAACACATACGAAACAGTGGCTACCGACCGGAAATCAAACGATGTCTGCTGAATTCGTACACCTACATCTCCATACCGATTACAGCATGCTCGACGGAGCCTGCCAGATCAAGCAACTGGCGAAAACTGCAAAGGCGATGGGTATGCCCGCAATGGCAGTGACCGACCATGGCAACATGTGCGGAGCCGTTGAGTTCTACACAGCAATGAACGACGCGGAAGTCAAACCAATCATCGGCTGCGAGTTTTACCTGGCGCCCGGCAGCCGATTCGAAAAAACGCGGTCCCACCCGCATCACAAAGGTTTTCACCTGCTGCTCCTGGCGGCAGACAATGAAGGCTACCAGAACCTCTGCAAGCTGAACCGTATCAGCTACCAGGAGGGGTATTACTCCAAGCCGCGCATCGACAAAGAGGTCCTGGCGGCGCACAGTCGCGGCGTCATTGCGACGAGCACCTGTATCGGCGGCGAGATACCGACGCTGCTCCTGGAAAGCACCCGCGCCAAAGCCGAGACGGCACTGGGCGAGTATCTCGACATTTTCGGCAAGGACAACTACTACCTCGAGCTTCAGGATCACGGCATGGCGAAGCAGCACGAGGTCAACAAGGCGCTGCTCGAATTACGAGACAAGTTCAGTCTGCCATTAATTGCGACAAACGATGCCCACTACCTGGTGAAAGACCACGCCCTGCCCCACGAATTACTGTTGTGCATCGGCACTCAGAAAACGATGCAGGACGAAAAGCGCATGCGCTTCCCGGCGCCCGAGTTCTACGTCAAGAGCCCGGAGCAGATGCAGGCCCTCTTCGGCGAATTACCCGATGCGCTGCGTAACACGCTAGAAGTTGCCGAGAAGTGCAATGTCACCTTCGAACTCAACGTCAATCATTATCCAGTCTACGAAACCCCGGACGGCAGCAACCGCTGCGATTACCTGCTCACGCAATGCAAGAAAGGCCTCATCTTACGTTACGGCATCGACCTCGACGGTATCGGCTATGACAATCTCGTTGGGGAACACCGCAAGATCATCGACCGCATGAACTACGAACTCGACATTATCGAGCGCATGGGCTTTACCAGCTATTTCCTGGTGGTCTGGGACTTTCTCTATTTCGCCCGCCGCCAGAAAATCCCGATCGGCCCCGGCCGGGGCAGCGGCGCTGGCAGCATCGTGGCCTACCTGACTCATATTACCGACATCGAACCGCTGCATTACAACTTACTGTTCGAACGCTTCCTCAACCCGGAACGAGTCAGCCCGCCGGACTTCGACATCGACCTTTGCGAGCGCCGGCGGTATGAAGTCATCAACTATGTGCGCGATAAGTACGGTGCCGACTGTGTCGCGCAGATCGGTACTTTCGGCACGTTGAAAGCGAGGGCCGTGATTAAGGACGTAGCACGCGTCATGGGCCGCAGTTTCGAGGAAGGCAACCGTATCACCAAGCTCATTCCAGCCGATCCCAAGATGACGCTAAAGAAAGCGAACGCCGAGGTCCGCGAAATTCAGGAAATGCGCAAATCCGAACCGTGGGTCAACGAGTTGTTTTCTTACTCCGAGGCATTGGAGGGACTCAACCGAAATATGAGCATCCACGCCGCCGGCGTCATCATCGGAGACCAGCCGTTGGACAACCTGATGCCGCTCGCCAAGGGCCAGGGCGACGAAGTGATCACCCAGTTCCAGGCCGGGCCATGCGAAGCGCTCGGCCTGTTGAAGATGGACTTCCTGGGCCTGCGCACACTGACGATCATTCAGGACACCTGCGATCTGATCCAAAAGTCACAGAACACCGAGATCATCGCCGGCGAGATCCCACTCGACGATCCGGAAACCTACAAACTGCTGCAATGCGGCCAGACGGTCTGTGTCTTCCAGCTGGAATCCAGCGGCATGCAGGATCTGTGTCGCCGGTTCGGTATCGACCGGGTTGAACATGTGATTGCCCTGGTCGCCCTGTACCGCCCCGGCCCGATGCAGTTTCTCGAAGACTTCATAGCCCGCAAGTCCGGCAAGACAAGAGTCGAGTACGACTGCCCGGAGATGAAACCGATTCTCGAGGAGACCTACGGCATCATGCTGTATCAGGAGCAGGTGATGCAGGTGGTGCAAGTGGTGGCGGGTTTCAGCCTGGCCCAGGCCGATCTGTTGCGGCGCGCCATAGGCAAGAAAAAAGAAGACGAGATGAAAGCCCAGTTCGAGCGCTTCGTCGAGGGTTGCATAGCCCACGGTCGTTCCAAAGGTGTTGCGACGGCGATCTGGGAAAAGATCGCGATGTTCGCAGGATACGGCTTCAATAAATCGCACAGCGCAGCGTACGCTTTTCTGGCCTGCCGCACGGCTTATCTAAAAGCGAACTATCCGGTTGAGTTCATGGCGGCCAACCTGACCAGCGACATGAGTTCGTCGGAGCGCGTGTCGCTGCTGATCAACGAATGCCGGGAGATGGGCATCAAGGTCCTGCCACCGGACGTCAGTACCAGCGACATGGACTTCACCGTCGACAACGGTGCAATCCGTTTCGGGATGGCAGCGATCAAAGGTGTTGGCGCCGCAGCCGCGACCGCGATCCTGAAGGCGCGTCAGGACGGGCCATTCGAGTCGGTCCTCGAGTTTTGTGAACGAGTCGGCACAAC
>CAUZJQ010000154.1:0-9834 GCA_963580095.1 Lentisphaeria bacterium
ATAGAGGTTGGAAGTGATCATCGCGGTCTCCGACATGCCGTACCGCTCCAGGATCTCGTGGCCGAACACCGTCTTGAAACGGGCAAAGGTGTCGGGGGACAGCGGCGCCGAGCCGGACACGTACAACCGCATGTCCGCCGGCACTGCGCCATCGGCGTCTGCATGCTCCAGCAGGCGTTCGTACATCGTCGGCACGCCGAAGAAAAGCGTGCACTTCTCGCGCCTCAGCAGCTCAGACGCTGTATCCGCGTGAAACCGCGGCAGCAAAAAGGTCGTGCAGCCGGATGCCAGCGCCCCGTGCAGCCCGTTGCCGAGGCCGTGAATATGGAACATCGGCAGCGCCAGCAGGAAACGATCGGCGGCAGTCCACTGCCAACACTGCAGCAGCGTAACAATATTCGAGACCAGGTTGTGGTGCGTCAGCAGGGCGCCTTTGGAACGTCCGGTAGTGCCGGAGGTGTAGATCATCAGCGCCGGATCATCGGCAGTGATCACCGCAACGGACAATGGCGTATCGGGCGCGGCTTCAGTCAACTCACCGAACCCCCGTGCCGCCGGCGGCGTCTCGGCCCCGGTGACAAAAACCTGCTCGAGAGCATCGAATTGGTGGCGCAATGGCGCCAGCACCTCAAACCGCTGGGGATCGCATAAAAGCACCCGCGGTTCAGCATCGGTGAGCAGATGCGTCAGCTCCCGGTCGCGATAGAGAACATTTATCGGCACCACAATGGCGCCGGTCTTGAGGCCGGCCAGATAAAAGACGATCAACTCCGGGCAGTTCCCGAGAAACATCGACACCCGATCGCCCCGGCCGACACCATAGTCGTTGACTAACGCGTGAGCCACGGCATCGGACTGGCGATCGAGCTCGCCGAACGTATGCCACCGGTCACCGAACCAAAGCGCCGGCTTGTCGGCCCTGCCGCGCAGACTGGGCTGAAAAGTTTCAATCAGGTTCATCAGTCAGGCCTCCATGAGCCTGGGAAAAGTAACCGACGAGCGTCGCGAATAACAGCGCACAGGTGACCGGCCTGACCAGGGCACCAGTGATCTCGTCTTTTTTGCGATGGACATATTGGATGGAGCGTCCGCAGCCGCAACCGGCCTCGCCAGCCGTATCCGATGCCTACATGATAACGATGCTGCCCGGCATCAGCTTCTGCAGATGGGGTGTCGGCAAGGAAAGCGCACCCTACCCAAAAAAGCTTGCAATAATTTTGGGAGTTTTCTACAATAAGTTGGATACTGGAAAATGGGGGTAAGACTACGCCTCTGGATTCAAAAAAATCAGCAGGACTTTTTTCTGCCGACAATAAAAAAGGAAGGGTTTGAGATGAGAAACTGGGCAATGGTTGTAACGATGGGATTGTTTCTAGGGCTGTATGCCGATTCGGCAGCAGGTATGCAGATTTTCGTAAAGACGTTGACCGGAAAGACGATCACCATGGAGGTCGAACCGACCGACACCATCGAAAACATCAAGACAAAGATCCAGGACAAGGAGGGCATTCCCCCAGATCAGCAGCGCCTCATTTTCGCGGGTAAGCAGCTTGAGGATGGTCGCACTCTTTCTGATTACAACATTCAGAAGGAGTCGACTTTGCATTTGGTGTTGCGTCTGGCTCAGTGCGAACCTTGCCCGGCGGCCGATATTTACGCTGAGGCGTGCAATGGATTCGCCTTGGTCCCGCCGACAAGCGTGCCTGAAATGCGGGATGAAATCAAGACGACTGTTGAGAACTTGTTAAGCGGCTGTCCCGCCGAGGCCATTAACACCTGTATATCCGAAGTCCTGGAGACCGCCGGCCTGGATCAGGACAACAGTGATCCCGAGATCCAAACCATGCCTGTCTTCCCGATCGTGCAAAACGGCGCAACCCAGGCCGAAGCGGCTGCGCTTGCCCAGGCTTTAGGCATCAATCAGACGGCCGATGGGGCGAGCAACAACCCCGATGCATTTCTGGTCTCCGCACCGATTGCTGCCACAAACCGTCCGATAACCTTCATAGACAGGCAGCGATTCCAGTTCATACCCACGAAACAACTTGGCAGCAGCGGTATGAACAATGAGGATGAACGCGAAACCACCGCCGAGGCCATTGATTTTGACGCTCTCTCGAACCTTAGCGTTATCGAGAAACAGCAAGCACAGGACCTTTACGAAACCGCGTTGAAAACATCCAACCTCTACCCAGAGACAGCCACCAGTGTCCGGTTTTGCCATAGTAGATTCAAGGCTGTGGACACAACCGGTGCGGTGATAGTTGAGGCATTGTTGGACACTCGTGTGCGGTTCAATCTCGCACTTGAGGGCTTCCCCCTGCAAGGCCCCGGCGCCAAGGTCAGCGCCACGTTCAACGGCGACGGCGCAGTGACCCAACTGCGCTACGCCAATCGCAAGGTCCAGCGCGGGGAGTCAGTAAAGATAATCACTCAAGAACAAGCGGAAGCGCGTTATGCCGCAGGCCTGAATCTGGGCACACAGTTCACGAACGTGGACCTAGACAGTAACATTGTGTATTACGCGCCGCCTATGGGACTGACCACCGTAAGTGTTTTGATGCCTTTCTACGATTGCGGCGGGACCGCCGTCGTCGAAGGTAAAGAGATTGCGCTGCTGCGAACGATGATACCGGCATTGGACAGCGAAACCTACGTGCCTGTTATCCAACTGACCGCCACGTCACAAGGCGCGGCCGTGACCGCCGGTGTCGAGATCAGTGGCGGCGCACAGCCCTATGCGATTGACTGGAATTCCTCCAGTAGAGGCCTCGACGACAGCTCCGCCACTGTCGCATACGAGGTACTGGGCCGTAGGGCTCTCAACAGCGAAACGGTGACCGTCATCGTAACCGATGCTAACGGCGTTTCCGTGCAAGCCAGCACGACTCTGAATGTGACGGTATCCGGAATAGGTGCTGAATCGATCCCCCCCGACGGCACCGCGATCGCCTTCGTCGGCGGCATTAGGGATTTCGGCACTGAGAATGCCGTGACCAACCAGTTCGGCGACCTCGAGCAGGGCTTTATCGACGCGATGGACGCCGACGGCGTGGTCGAGCGCTTCTCCTGGTCCGGTGTCAACGCCTGGGAACAAGACTTCAAGGCCCCGGGGGACAGCAATTGGATCGACAACACCGATATCACCTTTTACGTCGGTCATGGTGGCGGTGACGGCTTCACGTTCGAGGACACGACACATGACGACAGCAAAGTGTTCCATACCGACGCTGACGGTGATTGGGGCAATAAGGACCTTGAGTGGCTCGCAATCATGTCCTGCCAGGTCCTGGTCGACACGTGGAGCGGTTTGAATCGATTCGATCGCTGGCGTCAGGAGTTCGACGGCCTGCACCTGATGTTGGGTTTCCATACCAATGCCGCTGCCTGGGACAGCTTCTCGGGAGCATTCGCGAACAACATGTTGCAAGCCGACCCCATGACCGTTCGCCAGGCCTGGTTCGAAGCAATAGAGAGTGATCAACCGGACGGTCGTGTAGGCACCGTGATGGGGGTATTCAGGTCCGGAGATTTTGCCTGGAACTACAACGATTATTTCTGGGGGCACGGCTCGGTCGGCCCCGACATCCGCAGCGGCGACATCGGCGGCGGCTGGACGGTCACGATATTCTGACGACCGGTTCCACCTCGAAACGTTGACCCCGGCGATATCTCCCGCGCTTCACGAAGATCCGCGGACTCTTTGATTGAACAAGCGCCAACTACAGTTGATCCCAAACTGCGCCAAAGGGATCCCCCTGGCCAATTGCCGTCGACCTCACCCGGTCTGATCGACGACGACGCCCGCCTCCGACTACCAGGATATTTGTGAGAAAAAGTGATTGGAATTTGTCGGGGAATTTTTTATACCATATTAATAGCTGAGGCGTGAAACCACGATTGTCGGTGTTGCCGCAACGCGGTGACTGCCAGCAGGCCCGGGTTTTTCGGGGACTTTTGTCTGTTTGAAATCCACACAACTAAACAACCATAATAAGGTAAAGATCGCCATGAATCGCACAATCCAACTTCTCGTCATACTCGTTGGAGCAATCCTGATCGGCACAACATTCAGCGCTATCGGCGATGATGTCGACTGGATTCGTGTCGGTGGTTCGCTGATTGCTGCCGAGGTGACAAATTCACAGACCGTCGGGCTCAGAGCCGCAGGCGGCGGTGACAATGTGCCTCTTGATTTTCTCATCAAGGCCAACAACAATATGTGGTCCACTGCCAGGATTTACGGAGCAGCCGGCAGCACGGCGGCCGATAATTACCTGGTCTTCTCCGCCAACAACGGCGATACTCACATGAAACTGCTGCCCAGTGGCGGACTCACCCTCAAAAAGCTGAGCGGCAACAGGGCTCTTACACTGGAGGCCAACGGCGGCGGTGACAGTGTGCCACTTGATTTCGTGATCAAGGCCAACAACAATGCGGCTTCCACTGCCAGGATTTACGGGTCAGCCGGCAGCACCGCGGGCGATAATTCACTGATCTTCTCCGTTAACTCCGTCGATACTCACATGGAACTGCTGCCCAGCGGCGGACTCAACCTCAAAAAACTGAGCAACAGCAGGGCTCTGACGCTGGAGGCCAACGGCGGCGGTGACAATGTGCCGCTTGATTTCGTGATCAAGGCCAACAACAATGCGGCTTCCACTGCCAGAATTTACGGGGCAGCCGGCAGCTCGGCGGGCGATAACTACCTGGTCTTCTCCGCTAACAACGGCGATGCTCACATGGAACTGCTGCCCAGCGGCGGACTCAACCTCAAAAAACTGAGCAGCAGCAGGGCTCTGACGCTGGAGGCCAACGGCGGCGGTGACAATGTACCGCTTGATTTCGTGATCAAGGCCAACAACAATGCGGCTTCCACTGCCAGAATTTACGGGACAGCCGGCAGCACGGCGGCCGATAATTCCCTGGCCTTCTCCGGTAACTCCGTCGATGTCCACATGGAACTGCTGGGTAACGGCGGACTCAACGTCAACAAACTGACTAACAGCAGGACCGTTACACTGGCAGCGAACGGCGGCGGTGACAATGTGCCGCTTGATTTCGTGATCAAGGCCAACAACAACTCGGCTTCGACCGCGGCTGTCTTCGGCGCGGCGGGCAGCACGGCAGCAGACAACTTCCTGAGCCTGTCGGGCGGCGGCGGGCACAATCATCATCTCAGCATCATGTCGGGCGGCGAAGTCGGCATCGGGACAACGGCTCCGGGAGCCAAGCTTGAAGTTGCAGGGCAGGTGAAAATTACCGGCGGCGATCCCGGCGCGGGTAAAGTCCTGACCTCCGATGGTGATGGCCTGGCGTCATGGGAGTCGGCCAGCGCCGGCTCGCAGGGACCGCAGGGCGAGCAGGGAACGCAGGGCAAGCAGGGCGCGGACGGTGCGACCGGCGCGGACGGTGCCGCAGGCGCAGAGGGGGCGCAGGGCCCGGCCGGCAACGACGGTGCCACAGGCGCACAGGGACCGCAGGGGCCCGGCACGGCTTGTGTCAATTGCGACGACATCGAGACGATCGTCTTCAGCGCCGTGTGCAAGCTGGGCGCGGACCTGACCAACTTTGCAGCGGTTGCCGATTGCGTCGATACGCTTGGCCAGCTCGCGCTGATCGGCGTCAATGTCTGCCCCGGCACGTTCGGCAGCGAAGCGGATTGCCTGGCTTCCATGCTCGGCAACACCCAAGGCCTGATCGACTCGAAGACACCGTAATAACTGCCGAATACATTTCAATTCCTACGCCCGGAAGTCATTTTTTGGCTTCCGGGCTTTTTATTGGTGCCAATAAACCAACAAGATATAATCGCCATGAACCGAATGCTCACACTCATCCTATTCTCCAGCTGCGTTGTCCTTCATGCACAGGAAGGCGATGGCCTGAAGCCGGTTGTCGATCCACCGAGAATCATTGGGGGTTACGATCAGACAAAATGGGGGCAGAGCCCTGCCGAGCTGCAGATGGTGGTCCCTGGCGTACAGCTGGTGAAGGAGAAGCGTGGGTACGCCCAGTATGTTGCACCCGGCGACGGCACGATCACGGCGATCCGCAATCAGATCGAAAAGGCCCAGGCCGATGCCCAGGCTGCCAGGGAAGCCTGAAGCCTTGGCCGAACGTGCCGGCGAGCTGGATGAACTGAAGGCACTGGCCGACCGCGACGCGCTCTGATTCGCGGCGCGAGTGATTGATTCGAACAGGACGAACCAAGCGCGACTCCTGTCGTGGCTGCAGCTACATGTACGTCAATTTTTCCCTAAATTGGTTGGCCAACTTAACCATACGTGTGGTAAATGGTGGAAGCCATCATAAATTAGAGTTCGTTGCACTGTGAAAGAATGAGTAGGATTTGGTAAAAGATTATTTGCGGAGGCTCGACATCAGCATAACACGACTCAATCCACCCGAGTTTAACCTTGATGGCGTGAGGCGGATCATCCCCTTTTTCATCATTGCTGTCGGCCTGATCTTTCTGGTGACCAACCTGCGGATGTACCGGGAAATCTCGGCCGAGCAGGTCGGAGTCAAAGTGAACTATCTGTCGGGGAACCAGGAAATCATCACCCAGCCGGGAATCAAGTTTCACCTGCCAATTGTACAGGAGATCTTCATTCTCGACAAGACCCCGAACAAGTTCGTCATGGAAGGCTCGTATGATCTGGATGCGAACCGCGTCCAAAAGCTGACCGTGCGCGCCATGGACGGCAGCAACTTCTGGTTCGACTCGCTCGAGATCCAGTACCAGATCCTGACCGCCGAAGCCGCGCACGTGCTCAACGAGTCCGGTCCTGGGGAGGAGTTCAAGCAGTTCTGGATCCGCAGTCTGGCACGGTCGGTGTTGCGGGACGAGTTCGGCCGCTTCTCTGTCGCGGAAGTGACCGACCCGACCAAGTACGGCGTCGCCATCGCAACTGCACAGCGGCGCCTCAATGACATGCTCCAGCCGCACGGGCTTCTTATCGTCCAGTTGATCTGTCCGAAGCCAAAGTTCGATGCAGCCTACGAAAAGGCGATTGAAGAGCGCAAAGTGGCCAACCAGGAAGTCGAACGGCTGAAGGCTCAACGCGAGAAGTTCGTGAACGCGCGGAAGACGCAGCTGGCAGAAGTCAATCTCGAAAAGGAAGTGGCCAGGCAGGAATTGACCGGAGACTTGGAGTCGGCCAGGCTGGCCGCCGAACAGGCTCGAATCAAGGGCGAAAAAAAAGCGGACGCTTATCAGATCGAACGGGTGAATGCCGCTGCGGCACTGCTCAGAGAGGGGGAGATCCAGGCAAAGGGTCTCAACGTCAAGTACCGGAACGAGATAGACGGTCTACGCAAGGAAATCGGCGCCTACGCCACGGACGGGCGCGGCATCGTCTGGCGCGAATACGCCCGCAAGATTGCCGAGATGAAGATCGATGTTGTCCCGTACCAGCAAGATCCCGCCCCTGACCGCCTCGAAGTCGAAGGTTCATATGATCGGCTGAACCGGTCTGCGGAAGGTGCAAAATGAGAAAAGTCCTCTATACGATCGCCGGTCTCGTCCTGATCGCCATTCTCATCAAACTGGTGGTGCTCGGCGTATTCTTCCAAAAGGTGCCTGTTGCCACCTGCGGTGTGCAACAACATCTCTTCGGCGGTAGTGGTGTCGAGGCCAAGGACTATGGCGTAGGCTATCATTTATCGTTTCGCCCGCTGTACAAATGGCACATGCTTGACCGGCGCATGCACGTGATTCACTTCGTCGGCAAGGATACCGCTCAGCAGCAGGTGTCGAACAACATCCGCATTCGCAAGACAATGAACATTCGGACCCGGGACAACAACATCGCGTATCTCGACGTCAGCGTGCTCTACAGCATCATCCCCGATAAAGCTCACCGGATCGTCCAGGACGGTATCCAGCGCAGTTATCAGGACCGCGCACAGTCGACAATGGAAGGCGTGTTGCGCGCCGAGCTCGCCGGGCTGACCTCGGAACAGTACCAGGACACCGATGAGCGCATGACACTCCAGGTCACCACCAAAACTGTCCTCAACACGGCGTTGGAACCGTTCCATCTCAAAGCCGAGTCGATCCTCATCCGGGGCCTTGAATTCCAAACCGAGTACGAGAGCAAACTGCAGGACAAACAGCTGCAGAAACAGCTTTCCAAGCTGGAAGAGGCGAAGCTCGGACAGTTCGAGGAAGAGAAGGTCACCAAGGGCATGGAGCGAGAGATCAAGGCAGCCGTGAAAATCTCGGAAGCCGAGTGGGACAAGTTGTTGCAGGAGTTGCGCAGCGCCAACCAGGTCGCCATTGCCGAAATTGATGCTCAGACAGTGTTGTACGTAAAGTCAACAAAGGCTGAAGCCGATCGCGTCTACACCGAGGCCGAGTCGGGCGCAGTGCTGTTGCTGCAACTCGAAGAGGCGAAGCGCATCGAAGGCCTGACTGCAGCGCTTAGTGAGCCGGGCAGCGATTACTACAACGCCATGCAGGCTATTCAAGGATTGCAGTTCAATCGCATCGTCGTCAACTCGAACCGTGACGGGGCTTTGGATCCGTTGAGTATCGAGGATGTTCTCCGCCGCCTGCTGCCGCAGGAAGATGCGAGGAAATAGTCGGTGCCTCCCAGCCGGCCGGACAAGGCGCCAATGCCCCGTTGCAACACACGGCGATGGTTGTAGCAGCCCCAGGCCTTACCGGGGACCAGTACAACTGGTCGGCAAAATCAATTCCCTTCCAGTCAGCAGCTCTCTATTAGCTGACCCCACCGCTACGCATCAAGGCTATGGAACGCAGTAGTACCGTGCGATACCGGATCGGTTTCAAGACCGCAAGCGGTAATGTTATCCAAGCCCGACAGTTCGCCTGGCGGAGAACCTGAAGTATGAAATGTTCGCCGAACAATCACCATTCTGTCTTGCGGAAACAACCCACTGGAAACATTATACAGCGTCATTAATTAGGAGAAACACTCATCAGTAGTCTCGAGAACAAAGTTGCCGTCGTCACCGGCGCTGCCCAGGGGATCGGGCTGGCCACCGTTCAGGAATTTACACGGCGCGGCGCCATCTGCACCTTGGTCGACATCGATGCCGACAAGATCGGTGCGGCGGTGGACGCCGTCAACGAGATCGACGACCGTGCCGGCAGCTATGTCCTGGATGTTGCCGACAAGGACGGGTGGGAGAAAATGAGCCGAGAGCTCTTAGAGCGCTTCGGCACGATCGATATTCTGGTCAATGCCGCCGCGACTTACGATGTCGTTCCCTTCGAGGAACTCACCGAGTCGCAGTGGGATCGTGTATTTGCCGTCAACGCCAAGGCCGTTCTGTTCGGCTGCCAGGCCGTGGCCGGCGCAATGAAGAGACAGAGGCGTGGACGAATCATCAACCTCTCCTCGCAAGCAGGCAAGACCGGGGGACTGCTCGTCGGGGCCCACTACTCGGCGTCCAAGGCAGCCGTTATCTGCATGACGAAGACCTTTGCCGCAGCCCTTGCCGCTCACAACATTACCGTCAATTGCGTAGCTCCGGGCATCATTCAAACCGATTTCCTCAAGGGTCTGCCGGGCGTCGAGAACTTCTTCGAGAGAATCCCCCTGGGCAAAAAGCCGGGAGAGCCCATCGACGTTGCCAAAACGATCGCCTTCCTGGCCTCCGACGATGCTCGCTATATCACCGGTGAAATCCTCGATGTCAATGGGGGCTTGCTGATGGATTGACCGGCCCTCGCGCGTCGCAAGGCCAACGTCCGCTTCGGCACCGGGCCGGACAACATCGACCAGGCTGTTACATTTCCTGGCCATCGGCTTACCTCCCCCCACGCGAAACAATCAAAACCTATCGGTAGAAAGACAAATG
>CAUZJQ010000155.1:0-9807 GCA_963580095.1 Lentisphaeria bacterium
GAGCGTGCCGTCGATGGTGATGTCCGTGTTGGTAGAGGTGATGTCCAGCGTGCCGTTGATGTCTATCGCATCGGTGATGACGATGTTACCGCCTGTCAGCTTGACGTTGTCGGTAATGGTGACGGTAGCGCCGAGCTGTTCGTCCTCGATCGTGATGCTTCCGTCTGTGCTGATGGTGATATCGCCGTCGATGGCATTGAGGACGTCCGCGATCAAATCGGCACCTGCCATGGGAGGGGGCGTTCCGAAGGTGATGTCGGTTGCTCCGTTGTCGATGACCAGGGAACCAACGCCGGTCAGATCGGCGTCCTTGCCGATGGTCGCCGTGCCACCACCATTGCCGTTGAGGTCGGCATTGACATTCAAAGTACCGTCAGTACCCGTGTTGTTGGGATCAATGATGCCGCCGAGAGTCTCCAGCTTGACGTTCTCGCCTTCGACGGTGATCGTGCCGTCGTCACCGGTCTGCAATGTCGCAGCGCCGAGGGAGAAGTCCCCGGTACCGTCGGCGACGCCAGCGTCGGCGGTCAATGTGATCGAGCCGGCAGTCGTTATTACATTGCCGGCGATGGTCATGTCGCCGTCGGCATCGAAGTCAACCACGCCGGTGGCGGTGAGACTGGCAGTCGCCGCCAAGGTAAGATCGGTGGCTGCATCGAAGGTCGCGGCGGCACTGGTCATCGCCGAACCATCGATGGTGATCGCGCCGGTGGCACTGTCGATGTTGAGGTTGCCGGTTCCGGCCGTGACATCCACATCGATATCGACAGAGTCGGCCTCGAGGTCGATGTTGCCGACGCCGGCGCCGGTGGTAACGGCGACCGTATTGATTGTCAAGGTGGCGCCTTTAGCATCCGCAGAAATATTCCCACCGAGCGTCGTCACACCGCCCGATATCGTCATGAGGTCATCCGAATGAAGGTCGACGATGTTACTGGACGAAATCGCCGCAGTCGCGACAAGCTCTGCTTTCGAACTGACCATTGTCGCACCGCCGTTGAGCGTGCCGCCGATGTTGATGTTGCCGGCGGTGGACGTGATGTTGATGTTGCCGGTTCCGGCATCAATCGCCACGTCGATGTCGATAGCATTGCCCTGGAGCCGAATATTACCGTTACCGGTCGGAAAAAGATTAACGCCCTCGATTTTCAGCGTGCCGCCTGATTTTGCATCGACAACGAGTCCGTTGGCAGTTATTCCTCCGGACAGCGTCATGCCGATGGTCGAATCAAGGTCAACGTTGCCGCCGGTCGTGATCAGTACAGTGTTGTCAAACGTTGTGCCTGCAAACGCAGTCAACCCGGCATTGGCAAATGTCGACGGGTTGTTCACGAAGTCGATCGCCCCGGAACTGTTCAGGGTCACCAGGGCAGAGACGGTGTTATTGGAAACACCGTCCACCTTGATGTCATTGACATTGCCGCCGGCACCGATGGTCAAATTGGCAGCAGTGATTCGATTGAGCGCGGCGTCGTCGAGAACTCCGCTCGCGCCCAGATCAAGCGCCCCCGCGGTCTGGCGCCTGACATCGACGTCTCCCGTGGTCGTGACGTTGCCAGCGACATCAAAATTATCGCTGATAAGCGTGATTGTATTCGCACCAGCATCAACCGTCTCGCCTGCGGAAACCGTGATGATACCCCCCGTGGCATTGAGGGTGACGCTGCCGCTTGCGGTAATGCTGTCGACGGTGATGACTCCGGCAGTAGAGGTAAAGGCCACCGCAGCAACTGTCGTGAAATCCGTCTCGTCCAGTGTGATGCTTGCGGCTTGGAGCGTCAAGTCGGTGCCGGCACCCAATGCCAGCGATATCGCGCCGTTGTCGGTGATTGCACCCGATGCAGTCAAGTCGATATTGCCCACAGTAGCAGCGAGCCCCTCCAACTCACTTTCAAAGATCTGGAACGGATTGGTTCCTTCGCCAGTTTCACCGACGGCAATGATACCAGTACCTTGAAGGTCATTGCCGTCGTTACTCAAGAAAGCGTCCTCAGCGGCGCCAGAATTAACCTGCGTTCCATCCTCACCGTCGAACGTACCTGGATTGAACTCGATGTCGATGGGATCAAGCAGAAGCGTTCCGTTGCCGTCGGTGCCAAGAAGGTGTACGGCCCCATCAAAGGTGAGTTGTTCCTTACCGGAAACTTCCGCGAAGCCGCCCTTTCCTCCTTGCGCGCCGCCATCGGCGATGATCGTACCCTGGTAATTGGTCGTTTGATCGGCCCAGACGATGACCGTGCCACCGTCACCGTCCGTCAGCGCATCGGCAGTGATTACAGCCCCCGCCCCGACAAAAGTCTCTCGAGCGTTCTGCAGGTCGCCTTTGCCCTGGAAGTTGCCGCCGACGTTTACGGTGCCGCCGCCGGTGGCGCCGGAGGCGTCGATGCTGGCGTTGCCGAGCAGGCCGACCCGCTGGCCGAGCACCTGCACCGAGCCGCCGTGGCCGTCGTCGCTGGACACGTCGATATCGCCGTAGACGATCGCGTCGCCCGCTGTGGCCTCGGCCAACACGCTGCCGCCGGAGATATAGGCATCCGGTTCCATCATGACGCTGCCGCCGGTCAGGCTGACCGTGGCGCGGCCGGCGCTGATCGTGCCGCCTTCGCCGATGGTCACGTTCTGGTCGGCGACGAAGCCGATGTAGCCGCCGCTGGAATTGCCGTCGGCAGTGATCGTCCCCTCGTTCTCGACGTCGCGGCCAGCGAAGAGTGCGCCCTGGATGACGCCCTCGATGTCCGGGGTGATCTCGATGTAGCCGGCGTTCTCGACGTCGCCGACCATACCGGTGACATCGACCGAGAGCCAGCCGCCGTAGATCGTGTCGAAGGTGACGTTCTCGACCGCGGCCATGGTCACGGCATTCGCCCGGATATGCCCGGAGTTGCGGACGTTGCGGGCCAGGAAGGCGACGAACTGCTCGGCAGTGATATCGCCCTCGTTGATGATGTCAGCTTCGGCGGTGCCGCGGAACAATGCCCGGCCGGCCATGAATGCGTCGTTGTCCATGTCCATGGTGCTGGCGACAATGGCGCCTGCGTCGATGCGGGAATCCGGCCCGAAATAAATACCGTTCTGGTTCACCAGGTAAACGATACCGGTCGCTTCCAGCAACCCCTGGATAACCGAGGGGTCTTCGCCGAGAACACGCGACAACATGGCAGACTTCGAACCCGGCTGGGTAATATGGACACCGTTTCCGGAGCCGATACTGAAGCTGTCCCAGTTGACAATCGCCGAGCCCGTCGACTGGTTGATGAACAGGTCGAGACCCTGCTGGTTGAAGTTGACGTCGCCGTGGACGACGCCCGGGTTGGTGGGTAACTGGGCGACAACGCTGAATGGGGTAGCCAGCATGAGGCCGCTCAGGAATATGCTCAGGAACCGTGCGGACCACGGCATTTTCTGGTTCATTTGGAGTCGATCCATGTACTCTCCTTATGGGTTATCAAAAAAAATGACAGGTTTGAAGTGTTTGGTTTCAAGGCCGTAGAAAAGCCTGACAAGTTCGGGCTTTTGATGTGTTTGAAGAAAACACACACAACCACGGGAGCCACGGCGCCGATGCCGTGAGTCTCGTGGGTGCGTCCGGATTCTGCCTCTCCCCTCTATTATGGTACGTCGCGAACGGGGTAAATCTTATGGCGGGCAGGGCAGGGAAAAAGCCGCTGGCGGCAAACCGCAGAACGGGCCGCTGCCAAAGTCCGGGAAGGAACCGGAATAAATTTTCCAACATACTGTCAAATCGCAATTTATGGCTCCCCAAAATGGATCTGAGCTACCCCAACCCCGGACAGGCTACGCGCGCGGACAACGGTAACACCAGACCAAACCCGCCCACAAACTAACGCAAGTGACTGCGAAGTCAACGAAATACGACACAGAAAATCGGGCGATTCGGCTAGCGGATATTCGTACCTCTCCAAGCTGCTGAGTTGACTGTCAAAAAACGCCGGGCAGAGCCCAGTGCTGCAAATCGAATTGAATCGGCCGAACCGGAATTGGCCCCATTTCGTCGGGACAACCGAGCACGCCCGGTGCTACAGGCTATAGTTAGCCCATGCAAACGATGATCACAGTCGAGGAGGCCGATCGCCTGATCCGCGAGAACGTGGGCGTTTATCCCGCAGTTGACGTGCCGTTCAGCGATATCCACGGGCGGGTGCTGCGCCGCGACATCACCGCAGACCGTGACTTGCCCCCGTATAACCGCGTCACCATGGACGGTATCGCCTTGTCACACGCGGCCTGGACGGCGGGACGGCGGGACTTCCCGATCGCCGGCATGGTCAAGGCCGGGGAGCCACCGCTCGAATTGACGGAACCCACGCAATGCGTGGAGATTATGACTGGCGCAGTGCTGCCTGAAAGTTGCGACTGCGTGGTGCCGGTCGAGGAAATCACGATCATCGACGGCGTCGCCACGGTCGAATCGGGCGTGCATCTAACGCACATGCACAACATCCACCCGCAAGGCAGTGATTCGCAGCGCGGCGATTGCCTGGTGAAAGCGGGGGCGCGCCTGCTGTCGCAGCGCGTTGCCATGCCGGCCTCGACCGGCGACGCCATGGTCACGGTCGACAAACAGCCGCGTATCGCGCTGATCGCGACGGGCGACGAGCTGCGAAACATCGAGGACGAGGTGCTGCCCCACCAGATTCGCCAGACCAACACGCACGCCATCCGCGCGGCGCTGTGCAATGCCGGCTACAACGACGTGGCGCTGCATCATTTCCCCGATGTCCGCGAGGTGCTGCTCGATGGGCTCAGCCGCATCCTGGCTGGGAACGAAGTGATCATCCTGAGCGGCGGCGTGTCGATGGGCAAGTTCGACCTGGTACCGGGCGTGCTCGAGGAGCTCGGGATCGAAGGCATCTTCCACAAGATCCGCCAGCGCCCCGGCAAGCCACTGTGGTTCGGCATCGGCAGCGACGGCCAGGCGGTTTACGGGCTGCCGGGCAACCCGGTGTCGGCACTGGTGTCGTTTCAGCGCTATATTATGCCGCAACTCGAGTACTCGGCCGGGCTGGAAGCAGAACCACCGGGCTGCGCTGTGCTGGCGGAGGACTTCAAGTTCACCAAGCCTTTGACGTATCTGCTGCCGGTGCAGCTGAGCTTCAACGCCGTCGGCCAGCTTTTGGCGATCCCGGTACCACTCAATGGTTCCGGCGATTTCGCCGGCCTGGTGCCGAGCGACGGCTTTGTCGAATTACCGGCGGACCAGGATTTTTTTCCTGAAGGCACCATAGCCAAACTGTATCGATGGAAATGAACGACATGCAGGACAACGACAATTCAGTGCGCGACACGCTGCAACGGCCGGTGCGGGATCTGCGGATTTCGGTTATCGATGCCTGCAACTTCCGCTGCTCGTACTGCATGCCGATTGAGAAGTACCCGGACTACTACGAGTTTATGCGCAAGGGCGACCGCCTGTCGTTCGAGGAGATCACGCGCATCGCCCGGCAATTCGTGGCGCTCGGCGTCGTCAAGATCCGCCTGACCGGCGGCGAACCGCTGCTGCGCAAAAACCTTGCCGAGCTGATTTGCCAGCTTCGCGAGATCGAGGGTCTCGAAGACCTCAACCTGACGACCAACGGTTACTGGCTGGCCGAACACGCCACGGCGCTGCGCCAGGCCGGGCTCGACCGCCTGAACCTGAGCCTGGACTCACTCGATGACGAAGTATTCCGCCGCATCACCGGCAGCAGCAAAGGCGGGGTCGAACGCATCCTCGACGGCTTGCGCGCCGCCCACGAGGCCGGTTTCAAGCCGATCAAAGTGAATGTCGTCGTGCAGCGCGGGGTCAATGACGAGGGGCTGCTGGATATGGTCGAGTTCTTCCGCAACACGGGGCATATCCTGCGTTTCATCGAGTACATGGACGTCGGCAACCTGAACGAGTGGAAGCAGGACCAGGTCGTACCTTACCAGGAGATCGTCGACCGCATAGCCCAGGTGCATCCGATCGAGGCGGTGCCGCCCAATTACGAGGGTGAAGTGGCACGGCGTTTCCGGCTCGCAGACGGCAGTGCCGAGCTCGGCTTCGTTTCCTCGGTTTCCAAACCCTTCTGTGGCGACTGCCATCGCGCCCGGCTGTCGGCCGACGGCAAATTGTACACCTGCCTGTTCGCCTCGAAAGGCCACGACCTGCGGCAACTCCTGCAGGACGGCGCCACCGACGACGAGCTGCACACGGCCATCGCCGGCATCTGGCGGGCGCGCGACGACCGCTATTCCGAACTGCGCGCCAAACACCGCGCCGACACTGATGCCGACCCGAAAGTCGAAATGTTCGCGATCGGGGGGTAGGGAGAATGTTCAGTGGCAGGTAAAATTCACTTGTAATCGATTTTATGTGCTATGCTGAAGCGCCCCAATCATACCAACTTTATTTTTCGTTAATTCCCATTAATTGACGGTTAAGAAAATGACAGAATTCACCCATATAGATGGGAAGAACCAGCCGACCATGGTCGATGTCGGCGACAAGACGGCGACAGCGCGGCGGGCGCATGCGCGCACGATCGTCCAGCTGCCGCTGGAAGTCCTGGAAAAACTGGTGGACGGCGACATCCAGTCGGCCAAGGGACCGGTGTTTCAGACCGCGATCATCGCCGGCACAATGGCGGTGAAGAAAACCAGTGAACTCATCCCCTTTTGCCACCCGTTGCCGATCGAGAAATGCAAGATCACGATCGCCGCCGACGAGCAGCAACGGATCGTCATCGACTGCACGGTGCGCGTGCACCACAAGACCGGGGTCGAGATGGAAGCACTCACCGGTGCCAGCGTTGCTGCCCTGGCGATCTACGACATGTGCAAGGGGCTGTCGCACGACATCGTCATCGAGTCGACGCAACTGATCGAGAAAACCGGTGGCAAACGTGACTTCAAACGCCAAAGCCAATAGCAGACACGGCCAGCGCAAGGGCGGGCAGCCCTATGCTTTCAACCCGTACGAAATCGCCGTGTGCGGGTATTCGAATGCCGGCAAGACCGCCCTCGCCTGCCGCTTGATCGAGTCCCTGTCGGAGCAGCACCGCGTCGGCTATGTCAAGCAGGCGCACGCCGTCGAAATGGACCAGCCCGGCAAGGACAGTTTCCAGGCCGCCGCCGCCGGCGCCACCGATGTCTTCGTGGCGACGCCGGAGAACACCGCAACCCTGACGCAGCGCGGCACCGACAAGTTCCATCAGCAACAGCACCTGATCGACGCCGACTGCGTGGTGGTCGAGGGCCTGAAGCAGTCGGACCTGCCGAAGATCGTCGTCGTCGATGCAGAGAATCGCATTCGCACCGACGGGCTGGAACTGCAGAATGTCCTGGCCTGGATCGAACCCGGGCAGCGTGACGATATCGATGCTGTCCGCCGCATCGCCGACGGTCATTTCGCGACGGTCACGGAAAGCCGTCCGCTGTACGGCCTGGTGCTGGCCGGCGGCCGCAGCACACGGATGCAGCAGGACAAGGCGGCACTGGATTATCACGGCAAGCCACAGGCTCGGCACGCCGGCGAATTACTGAGTTCGCACTGCGCAAAAACTTTTGTATCGGTCCGTGACGAGCAGTCTGCGGACGCCGCCGTCCGCGACCTGCCGCAGATCTGCGACCGGCACCTGGGGTTCGGCCCGATGGGGGGCATACTCTCAGCGATGCACGAGCATCCGGAGGCGGCCTGGCTGGTGCTCGCCTGCGACCTGCCGTTTGTCGACGACAGCCTGCTTACACACCTGCTGGCGAATCGCGATCCGATGCGACCGGCCACGGCATACCGCAGCTCCAGCGACAGCTTACCCGAGCCGTTGTGCACGATCTGGGAACCGAAGAGCATTTTTACGTTGCTGCACTTCATGGGACTCGGCTACAGGTGCCCGAGAAAAGTACTGATCAATACCGAAATCTGCCTGCTCGAGCAACCGTTCGAGTACGCACTGGACAACGCGAACCGGCCGGAAGAATACGAGGAAATAAAGAAGCGTATATCACAATAAATAAATATTATAATATAATTTTTTTTATGATTATATTAATAATATTAATAGGCGATAATTATTGGTATAAATATTGCATTGAAGATTATCCCGTTACCCCGATTTTTTTCTCTCCCTTTTTGCCTTTGCCATGGCGCCATGCAGGCGCCATAATTTTGCTGTTTCCTCATCCGCTTCCACACCCATGCCCTGTTCATAAATCATCGTCAGCATGTTCATCACTTCGATGTGGCCGGCTTTTGCCCCTTTCGCGATCCAGTTGATGGCGTGTCGAATCCGAAGTTTGTCTGAAAATGATTTACAGTTATTGTATCCGACAGGTATAGACCCGCACTGTTCACCTTACAAGAAGGCCGGAAACCATGAATGCTTTGACCGACGATCAATGGCAGCAATACGAGCGCGACGGCTATCTGAAGCTCGGACGCCTGTTGTCCGACTCGGAACTGGCGGCGCTGCAGCAGCGCATCGATGACATCATGATGGGCCGGGCAAAGGTCGACTACGACCAGATGCTCATGCAGTTGGACGGCGGCGGTGATGATTACTCGAAAATCTCGCCGCAGACCAAGGGATTCAAGGGGCCAACCCGGAACTATCGCAAAATTGAGGACCTCGAGTTCGACCCGCTGTTCCTCGAATTCAGCAGACATCCACTGGCCCGGCACATCTGCGGCCGCGTCCACGGCCCCCAGACCGCGATCAAATGCATGCGGGCAATGTTCATGAACAAGCCGGCCCGGCGCGGGACGGTTCTGCCGTGGCACCAGGACCGCTGGACCGGACTGGCCCCCGACCCGCTGGTGACGATCTGGACCGCCCTCGACCCGTGCACCATCGACAATGGCTGCATGCGGATCATTCCCGCATCGCATCGCAAGCTGGTGAACCCCGATGACCTGTCCGGCTTCCTCAGCAAGGAGCAGCTCGCCGCACTGGATGAATCGACCGCGATCCCCCTGGAATCGGCTGCAGGCGAGAGCATACTGCTGCACAACTGGCTGCTGCACAGCTCTAACGTCAACGACTCCTCTCAGTCGCGCCGGGCCTATAGTGTCTGCTACATGGATGCTGCCACAAAATGCTGCGAAAGCTGGTTGCGGAGTCAGTTCAATGTCCTCTTCGGCGAAGGCGAATTGACACCTGAAACGCTGAGTTCACGGGCGTCGACGTAGGCTGCCATCGGCATCGCACTCGTGATCTTCCATCATAATCCACTTCCGGACTGTAGATTGCCAGGCAGATGAGCCACGGAATGGAAACCGAACAACCACGGAAAACACCATGAAACTGACAACTGACGGCTGCCGCGCCCGGCAGCAGAAACTCCTAAAAATCCTTGCCGACCAGAATCTCGACGGCGCCGTGCTGGCCCAGCGCGAGCACGTCTACTATTTCACTGGCCACCTGCACAATCCGATGCACGCCGCCGCCACCCTGATCACTGCCGATGGGACCGTGACGCTCGCCGCGGACACCAGTGACGCCCCCGCTGTCGATGATTTGGCACCATACGCCGCCGACCGCTACAGCACGATGCATTGTCAGCAACTCGAGGAAGCAGCCGCCGCGCTGGCACCGGCGATCGGGCCCGGAAAATACGGTGCCGACCTCGCCGGGGTCGTGGTGCTCACGCGCACCGGCGGTGACCTGCCGGTCGACCTTTGCCCCGAGATTCTGCGGCTGCGAAAATCGAAGCATCCCGACGAAATCGAAGCCATTCGCGATTGCATCCGGCTTACGGAAGTCATGTACGACACCGCCAAACGCGTCATCGGCCCGGGCGTCGACGAGGTTGCCGCCTTCAGCGAAATTC
>CAUZJQ010000156.1:0-9798 GCA_963580095.1 Lentisphaeria bacterium
GCTGGCAAGGCTGCTGTTCGCGCCATGGCATCCGAGGTCCGCGACGATTCAGACCGCGCTACTATTGCCACATACTTCCATCTCTTTGTCCGCGAAGTCCAGGAGCAGACCGCCGTGGTTCTCGCCGGACGCGCGGCAGATGCCAACAGCGATCCGATGTGATGCGGCGAAGAGATTTCACGAGAAATGTTTTGGACATGATGACACCGACCTCAGGAGGACGAATCGAATGAAGAATATTCTCGTTATGGGCGGCACATCGTTTGCCGGAAAATCCCTGGTCCGCGAATTGTTGCGGCAGGACCACCACGTCACTGTCGCAACCCGGGGCCAGGCCAAGGTTGCCTTTGAGGGCTCTGTCGAGTGGGTGCAATTCGAGCGCACCGACCTTGACAGCATGGTGACTGCGTTTTCCGGGAAAGCGTATGATGTGGTGTTCGATCAGATCGGCTACTGCGCGGATGATGTGGCCGATGCCTGCGAAGTATTTGCGGGGAAGATCGGACACTATGTCTTTACCTCGAGCATCGCGGCGTACACCACTATCCACACAGGTGGGATGATCGAGACGGACCTGGACCTGGAAGTGGGCTGGGTGCCGGGCCGGCACTCTGCCGGCGAAATCGGATACGGCGAGGGCAAACTGCAAGCCGAAGCTTATCTGGCACAGATGGCGCCGTTCCCTTTCTCGGCGGCTCGCATACCGATTGTTCTGGGGGCAGACGATCCGCTTAATCGACTGGGGTGGCTGGTCGGGCGTATCCTGGATGGCGCGCCGATTGTCATTCAGCCGGGATGCGGTGTGCTGGGCTACATCGGTACAGCCGAGAAAGGCAGGTTCCTGACCTGGCTTGGCTTGTCCGGGCAAGAGGGCGCGTACAACGCCAGCTCAGAGCCTTGGCTTGATCCGGTCGAGTTTACCCGGTTGACGGGAGAAATCCTTGGCGCCGAGCCGATTGTTCTGACCGAAGGCGATGACCCTGATCGGATGAATTGGATCAACCAGTTTGATCTCACGATGGATGTATCCAAAGCCAGGCAAGCCGGCTTCGAATTCGCTGAATTTGACCAGTGGTTTCCCAACGTTGTGAAGGAAACTGCGGCACGGTACATCGTGTCGAAAGAGAATTGAATGTAACGGCGATGGAGATAGTCGTGGTGTAACTTTTACCGGTGCAGGTGATGGCTGCGGTGCCGACTGTTCTTCACGAAAGAACAGGCGTTACGTGAAAGCACCCACTGCAAAGTCATGGGTGAGCCCGGTATTGGAGCCCGACTGTAGGGGCGCAAGAGGAAGTGTGTAACACGTATCGGACATAGGCTGCAATTCATAACAGGGATCAGGATGCACAACAGAAGATGGGCGCCTGTCCTGGTTATCATGCTGCTGGGTGCGTTAGCGGTGATGGCCTGGGTTCTTTGGTCCAATAATCAGCGCGCCGAGAAACGATTCAACGTGTTGCTGATCACCCTGGACACAATGCGGGCCGACCGTCTCGGGTGCTACGGCTATGACCAGGCCGAGACCCCGACGCTGGACGAACTGGCGGCCCGCGGCGTGCGCTATGAGAACGTATATGCCCCGGTACCGTTGACCCTGCCGTCCCATGCAACGATCCTGACCGGCCTTGACCCGCCCGAACACGGACTGCATGACAACGCCCGCGGCAGCCTGGGGCCGGACCCGGTGGTGTTGGCTGAGATTTTCAGGGATCGCGGGTATCGGACGGCGGCCTTTCCGGCCGCATTCGTATTGGACAAGCAGTTCGGCCTGGACCGTGGATTCGAAGTCTATGACGACCGGATGGGACCGCCAACCGACGGAACGAACGCCTTCCACCAGCAGAATCCCGGAAACATCGTGACGGATCGGGCCTCAGCCTGGCTGGGAAGAACGGGCCAGCCTTTTTTCGCATGGGTGCATTTCTACGATCCTCACCTGCCTTATGATGCGCCTGAGCCCTACAGATCCCGTCATGGCGATTCGTACGACGCTGAGATCGCTTTCATGGATGCACAGATAAAGCGGCTGCTGGATTTTCTGGACATCGCCGGACTTCGTGAGAATACGCTGATCCTGGTCGCGGGCGATCATGGCGAGTCGCTCGGCGAACACCGGGAGCGGGAACATGGGGCGTTGATTTATAACGCAACGATGCGCGTGCCGCTGATCTTCAGCCTGCCCGGGCAGCTGCCCGAAGGGAAAGTCCAGTCGGCAGTGGCAGGCCTGATAGATGTCGCTGCGACAATCCTCGATGTTCTCGATTGGCCACAACCCGAGGACATCGGCGGGCGCAGCCTGCTTCGTGCCGGCGTCGCTGACCAGGCTTCCCCCGGCATCTATGGAGAGAGCGAATGGTTGATGAACAGCTATGGCTGGGCACCACTCTACAGCATCACAACAGATCGCTGGAAATACATCGAGGCGCCTGAGCCGGAGCTTTATGATTGCCAGGCGGACCCTGGAGAGCTGAAAAACCTGGCATCGGTTGAAGGTGTCATTGTTAACGAGATGCGGTCCCGCCTGCAAACCATGCGAGCTGCCATGAAAACGGGCGTGCCCGCGGCGGTCGCGCTCGACGCGGAGGAACTCGCTCGCCTGCGCTCATTGGGCTATGTGGGCGGTGCCCCCGTCCCTGCCCCGCAGGCCGAACCCGGGCAGAGGCAAGACCCCAAGAAGATGATGCACATTTTCAACGGTTGCCGCGACGCAGAAGAACTGCAGGCTGCATCGATGCACCGCGAAGCCATAGAACGGCTGCTCCCCCTGATACAACAGACCCCGCACTCTCTGAAATTACGGAAAACCATCATCATCTCTTATGTCGAGCTGGGTGAACTCATCTCCGCCAAACCACATGCGGAAGAATACCTGCGCCAAGATCCTTACAACCGCAATATTATCGGTTGCCTGGCCGGGGCGTTTGTCAAGCTGGGAAAGTGGGATCGGGCGGCAGCTCTATATCGTGATGGCCTGCTGCTGCCGGCGCGGCCGGATGAACCGGTCAAGCCCGGGACCCAATCGGTGACAACGGCAATTCTGCAGAGGGGCCTGGGACAGGTTTTGGAGTTGCAAAAGAAGTTGCCCGAGGCAATCGTGCAATATGAGATATACCTGAAACAGGTGCCCGATGACAAACCGATTCGTCGAAAACTGACCAGGATATGCTTTTTGCTGGGCAAATACGAGACAGCAAAAAAGTACCAGCTTGTTGCGCTCCAGGATAGTCCCTTAAATCCAAAATTGCATGAGCAGATGGGGCAGATCCTGCAGGCTACCGGTGATCAGCATTCGGCTATTTTTCACTATCAAAAAGCCGTTGAGTTGAATCCTCTCGTTGGAGGCGCCAGCCGTGACCTTGGTATAATCCTGTGGGAAAAAAAGGAATACGGAAAGGCGATTGAAGCCTGGAGAAACGGCCACGAACATTTGCCGGAAGCACTCACGATGACCTATTTCCTGGCCTTCTCCCTGGCTACCTGCCCGGATCCCCAATACCGCAACGGGACTGACGCACTTAAACTTGCTTCCACCCTTTGCGAGCAGACGCAACATGCGAATCCCCAATTTCTGGATGCCCTCGCGGCCGCCCATGCCGAGACAGGGAATTTCAGCAGGGCGGTGGGGATCGCCCGTCAGGCCGCGCAGGTGGCGAGACGCTCGAGTGACGAGGCGCTGGCCAGGGAGATCGAGATGCGGTTAAGGCTTTACGAAGCAGACAAACCCTTCCGCACAACAACGACGGTTATCCCAAACCGCTGATGGCGGGAGCGGCACCGGCACCTTTTGCGATTCCGGTGCGTTGCCAAACCGGCGATCCAGAAAAGTCAGCCTCACTCCAATAAAAAATCAAGCCCACCCGCCGCGGCGGATGGGCTTGATGATTTTTTCCTCGATTGGCGTGCCGAATCAGTTCTGCAGGTTCTTCAGCTTCTCCAGCTCCACTTTCATGGCTTCCATTTGGAGTTGCTGCTCCTGGACCACCTTGGTCAAGACACCGACGACATCCATCGGGCTGAGGTTCTTGCGGTTGTTGGTTGCAACCAACGCCGGTACATCCTCGGCAATGAAGCCTACGTACTCTTCATCCTGTTCTTTCTTGTAGTTGTACTTGACAGGTGTCAGCGCGGTGAGTGCCTCGACAGCTTCTTCAGTCGTCAGCTCTGCGATGTTTTCTTTCATGTCGCGCGAGGACGCATTGGTCCAGACACCACCGTCCGTGACGATGGCTCCGCTCGCCATGTGCAACGGATGGTTAGGCCATACACCCATTCCGATCTGACCGAGATGATTGATTATCATTCTTTCCTTCGTTTCTGCTTCCGACACCTCGGCCACATTGAAGTACAGCGCCGTTTGCCCTGCGCTGCTGACGTATTGTGCATCAATACTCGCCCGGGGCTTGCCGGCGCCGCCGGCAATGTTTGCTTCATTGCCGTACCACTGGAGCTGGCCCAAGGATTCTCCACCAGTACAATCGAAATCTTTCAATATAAACCGCATTACACCTGCTGGATCAGCTGTCGTGCCGTAACCGCCACTGCCAGCATCGGCCATGATATGTAAGTCAACTTTATCGCCTTCAGTTTCCCCCCACACCTCATATTCACGACCCATGCCTATGCCAACGGCCTTGGCCGTCCATATCCCTTCGAGCGGATTTGCCGCTTCACTCGGAATCCACTCGGAGTCACCAGCGGGCCCTTGCGCACCTGCGGCGCCGGCTGATCCTTGCGCACCGGCTGCACCATCGGCACCAGTCGGTCCTTGCGCACCGGCTGCACCAGTCGGTCCTTGCGCACCGGCTGCACCATCGGCACCCTGCTTACCCTGCGGACCCTGCGCGCCACCGACAACGCCAAGGGCGTACGGCGCCGAGCACAGCGGCGTATTCGGCGACAGCAGTTCACCGCCGACGGTGAGCTCGAGCTCATAGGCGCTATCGAACGCTACCGACGACATGTCTTCGACGCCACCGATCTTGAGGCTGAACAGACCGCCGACGACAGACACGCCGGTGTGCGACTCACTGAACACCGCGTCACCGCCGCCCAATGGCAGCAGGCGCAGGTCGATGTCCACCGTGTCGTTGACCTTGACACCGGCGGCGTCTTTCAAGACACCCTGGTAATTGATTTTGGCCGGGATTGTAGCGGCCTGGGCGATGCCGGCCAGAACGAGGCCCATGCAGATGAGTGCGGCGTTGATGTGCATTTTAATCTTCATTGTTTGAGGCTCCTTCAAGCTTCCTTTTGGATGATTGATTGTCTTGCGAACTACTGCGTGTTGCTTCTAATCGTTGGCATGGCAAAGAGTGCAGTGCATCACTCACACGACACGAGTCGAGTCGCAGAATGCGAATCTCACCCTTCATACAGCTCAATTATTCGTACGTAGTATCGTAAATTTTCCCCACAATTCCAAGACTTTTTTTTAAAAAATCTCGTTAAAGTATTTATATGACAAGGTTTAAGTAGGGTTTGTTCGGATCAATGTCAGGCAAAATTGTCGTGGATTGGCTGGGCTACTGCGGTCGGGGAACCGAATGCGATGTCGCACTGGCAATCCGCCAGCGTCCTTCGAGATCACAGGCCTCGTAAAACATGCGGAACCGACCGTCCGCAAGGTCGATTATACAGGGCTCGGACGCCTTGACTGTGTCCCAGGGGCCGCCGTTATCGAGACAGACGTCCGGGTCTTTGAGCCACTGCAGGCCGTCTTCGGAAAATGCGCTGAAGATTCTGCCGTGAAACTTTGATCCGGCCGGAACCTCAGGTGCAGGCACCCATCCCGCGTAATACATTCGGTACCCGCCGGCAGCCAGGCGCAGCACTTCCGGCGCGTAGACCTCATAGGATTCCAGCTTTTTCTCCCGGGATATGCAAACACCCGGCTCGAGCTCGAACTGCAAGCCGTCATCGGATTTCGCACTGACGATCTGATGCGCCTCGAAGTCGCTGGCGTAGAGTCGATAGCGGGAGGCGCGGTTACCCGGGGCAGAATCGATATAAAGACATCGCGGCGCCCCGTACGAGCCGTTCTCACCACCCAGCCGGGCCCCTGGCTCCTGCTCCCAGGCGAGCCCGTCATCCGATACAGCGCTGACAACCGCGCTTCGGACGCCGTCGTCTGCGTCCTGCCACTTGCCTTCGAAATACATTCTATAGCCGCCATCAGGCAGTGGGATCACGTCCGGGCTCCAGATACATTGCGTCGCCCATTCACCACCTGCGGGTAGTCGAATGCCCGGCTCGAATTTCCATTGAGCGGTGTCGGCGGAGAACGCACTCAAAATGCCAAGGATCGAACCCGTCCCGAGTCCGTGGTAATACATTCTATAGCCGCCATCGATCTTTATCACGTTCGGCGTAAGGGCTCGATCGGCCTCAAGGCCGCGGCCGGAATCAATCGCGATATCCGAGTCCTTGCTCCACCGGAGCCCGGGGTCTGTTTTCTGATAATGGATTGATTTGAACATTGTATCAATGGGGCTGAGGGATGTGGGCTATAGTTGAAAAGTCGGAGACGGGTTTCAGTACGGTGAGCGATGCGAATCGTCCAACTCAATATATATGTGGAATTGTGACCGTCACCACTCGTCCGGAGGTCGCTTCCCACTCTCAATCATCCGGAACGCAGCATCAAAGCCTCATATGATACTGGAGCGGTGCCAGCCAGGGTGTTCACCTCAGGCACGGCAACAAAGCAAACGGGCTGCATGCTGGTGGTCATGCGGCTGCAATCTGGCCGGATGAATTGAATGGTCATGTTTCTTTAAGTGAGTATAATAGAGTCTGAGGAATATCTTTTTTCTTAAAACCGTGGCTTGAGTCGTACACCCCCTCTGCTGCAAACATTCACATCCAATGTCGGACTCATAAAGAATGGCTAACGACTTCAAGGAATTCACCGTCCGCTCTGTCCGCCGACTGACCGACGATGCCAATCACAATGCGTTCACGGGTACCGTGTGGTTTCAGGATGCGCTCTACGTCACCCATCGGCAGGGTGATCGCCACATCGACCAGCAGGGGCGCGTGATCGTGTTGCGCAGCCGTGACGAGGGGGTCACCTTCGACAGGGTGGCGGTTCTGCGCGGTGAATTCGACACCCGCGACCCTCACCTCTATACCGATGGCAACCGTTTGTACGTCTCCGCTATAGAGGACAGCCCGGGCTGGCAAGTCTATTCTGGCGTAGCGTGGAGCGACGATGGCCTGCACTGGACAGGTTGGAACCGTATCGAGGGCGCCGATGACTACGTCATGTGGCGACCGCAAGTCTTTGACGGCCGTTTTTACTGTGCAGGGTTCCGTTTTCATGGCATAATCGAGACGCCTGGGAAACCCAACTTCGAGACGGAAGAAACAGACGTTGCCTGGTTCGAAAGCGCCGATAGCCTGCACTGGGAGAAGCAGTGCATCATCCATGAAGGCGAAGACTTGCCAAACGAATCGTACTTCGATTTTTACCCGGACGGATCGATTGCCATGATCATGCGCCGGGGCCTTGAATCTCGCAAGCCGCTGCTGTTGCGCTCGGTGCCGCCTTACGAGAACTGGGACAAGGTCGAGCTGGACGTTGCACTGCATGGTCCGGCGCTGTGGCTGGTCGGCGAGGACATCTGGATTTCCGGCCGCTGGTACCTGAGCCCGCACGTTACACATCTGGCTCTTTTTAAGATCGTCGACAATGCGCCGCAACTTCAGCTCGTTTTGCCTTCCGGGTACGGCGGTGAAATCGCTTACATGGGCGTGGCGCGGCACCCGCTTAATAAACGGCGGTTTCACCTGTCCTATTATTCCTGTCACATGTCCCCTACCGATCCGGCTGTCTGCCAATGGGATCACCCGGATATCTACCTCGTGGATATCTCGTTCACCGCCGAGTACCTCAGTGAATGGGAGGTTTCGGATTTGATTGTCGACGGAACACATCAGAACACAACCGTGGAGCAGGCGACCGGATGGCGGCCATTGCAAGCGTATGGCGAGGAGATGGTGCACCAGACATTTTTCTCGTACGGTTTCGTGGAGGCCACGCCAATCATCGACAAACGAGACGGCGTAATATTCTTCCGTAAAGATGTCGAGGTCGGCCCGATCGATGCGGGGCTGCTGCACTTGGGGTACGACGGGAATGTTGTCGTGCGCCTCAACGGTGAGATTGTCCATGAAGCGAGTGGCACCAACCCGGCGCATTCGGACGAGGTAACGATCCCGGTGGCGTTTCGCCACGGCACCAATCACCTTGAGATCGCCATGGAAACCAATGGCGGCAAAGCCTGCGGGATTTTCGCGCGCTACGAGGCGACTTGATGGCAGAAGACAGCGCATTCACTGTTCGGCAAAAAAATCAGGGATGCCGCAGCGTCTGGTTCGGCCTGGTTATAGTCCTGGTGTTGTCCGGAATCGGAATGCCTGTGTGCGGACGACCGGCGGGCAGCCAGTGGCAGGTCGGCACCCCCATCGTCACGTATTACCAGGGGCCGGGTTGTGGGGCACCGCCGCGATTCGAATTGTTGGCAACGGCGGCCGGGAAGTTGGCAGACAGCGGCTTCAACCTGGTCTGGTGCCAGAGCGTTGCCGACCTCGATACGGCACACGCGCACGGACTGCGCGGGATGGTGCAGACGATCGACCCCACTCATATCGACGACCCGCAGCGCCGGGAAGGTCTCGCTGCCAACATCGATATGGTCAAGGATCACCCCGCGATGTACGCCTACTACATCGTCGACGAGCCGAGCGCCACCGAGTTTCCCGCGTTGGGCCGGCTGATAGCCTTCATTCGCGAGCGGGATCCCAAACACCTGGCCTACATCAACCTGTTCCCAACGTACGCCAGCGCTGGAGCACAGGGCACCTCCGGTGACAAGGTGACCGCTTACCGGGAATACCTCCGCCGATTCATCGAGGAGGTGAAGCCCGACTTGATCAGCTACGACCACTATCACATGAGATTCACCGACCGGGCGTTCGACGGCAGTGGCTACTTCCTGAACCTGGCGCTGGTCCGCGAGGCGGCGCTGGAAGGAGGTCTGCCCTTCCTCAACGTCGTTCAGGCCTGCGCCAACGGCCCGGGCTGGCGCACGCCCAACGGCGACGAGGGACGATATCTTGCTTTCACCACGCTGGCCTACGGCGGCCAGGGCATTGCGCAGTTCGTCTACAACGCCTGGGAGGGCGCCGAACATTGGGGCGGCGTCGAGAATCCGGATGGTACGCTGACACCGCTGGGCGAGGCGCTGCACCAGATCAACCCCGAGTTTGTTGCTGTCGGCGAAGTGCTGCAGCCGCTGACCTCCCTGGGCGCGTATCATCTGGGCGTCGTACCTTCGGGCGCATTGGGACTGCCGCCCGACGCGTCCTTCATCGTCGATCCCGTGGTCGCTCCGGAGGAGAAGAACGGCATCCTGCTGGGCTACTTCGGCACGGGGGGGACTCCCTCCCATGTGCTGGTCGTAAATCTGGACTACTCAAAGGCGGTAACCACGACCGTCGTCGGTCCGGGACCGATGGAGGTGTTTGACGCTGCGACTGGCGAGTGGCACCCGGCCTCGGACGGGGCGCGGGCGCAGATAAGGCCGATGCCCGGCGGCGGTAAACTCGTGCGCTTGCGTGGGGCCGAGTGATCAGTCACGACTCAAGCTGGATCGGGATGGCGGATTGCTCTGGCGAGCGCGGTGCCCCGCTTTTTCGTCGTGAGTTCACGGTGAGCAGCGCCATTGCCTCGGCAACGCTGGAGATCAGCGGGCTGGGGTACTACGAGGCTTGGATCAACGGCCGTCGCGTTGG
>CAUZJQ010000157.1:0-9759 GCA_963580095.1 Lentisphaeria bacterium
TCCCATCGGCCAGAAACGGTATGGCCCACAGCAGTTGTTCCCCGGATTCGGGGTTGATCAAAGGATGTTTGGTATACTCAATGGTGATGGCACGGCGCATGGCTGGGGTGCGATTGGGGCCGCTGCGGTGGAACACGGTGCTGGAAAACGCCAGAACCGTCCCGGCGGAGACCTCCAGCGGATCGCCGGGGTCATCGCCGAAATACCCTGTCAGGTCATTGGTCTTCGGGTCAAGACGGTGCGGCACCCACTCCCTGGTGCCGGCGCGCGAATAGGGGAGCAGGTAGAGGGTGCCATTCTCCACGCTCATGTCATCCAGGGCGCACCACAAATTGATCGTGGGCGGGTGCGGGAAGCCGACATAGGCAGAGTCCTGATGCCAGGAGAATGCGAGCCCGACATCGCCGCATTTGACGGTATATTGGCCCAGGAACAAGTAGGCGTCCGGGCCCAGCGTCGCCTTTACGATGGTCGCGGCCAAGGAGCCGAAGTACACGTCACGCAACGACGAAAAATCGTCCGGATGCGCCGCCTCGAAATACCGTTTCCCCCGGTGATTGATCCCGGACACATCGGTGCCCGCTGCATCCATTCGCGCTTCAACATTGGACATTGCCGCCGCGCAGCCGCCCTGCAGCGTGTCCAACTCGGTGGCCGAGAGACAGTCCTCGAAAAGAATGAAGCCCTCGTCACGAAAGTGAGCCTGCTGATCAGCGGTCACCTCAAAGTTGTCGTTTCGTTTCGTCACATCCGTGATTCCTTGTTCGCGTTCCGTCATTGGCTGATGAATATAGCTATGGAGCGGTGGAACGGCAACGTTTTTTTTTGGTGTTTCGGGGGTGGTTGCGGATTGCCATGGTCAGATTCGCTGTCCGTCTATCTTTGGGAAGGATCGGGTCGGCCCGAAGGATTAATCCAGTGACCGAAAAACTTGCAGATGCAGGCTGCCAAGGGGTCGCCTGCTGCGATGGCTGCTTCCATCATCCTGTTGCGAAGCTCTTCCACCTTGTCGTTGTGCCTGGGATCGTCGATCAGGTTTACCTGCTCGCCGGGATCCTGATTCAGATCATAACACTCGTCACGGTCGCTCGGGGTGAAGACGTACTTCCAGCCATCACGAGTTACGAGCCCCCGCTGGGACTGCAGAAAGCGGATGCCGTGAAACTCGAGCAACAGGTCGTCCCTGGATTCAGGCGCCCCATAGGCCGCTGGACATAGCGACTGTCCGTCGAGATCCTTGTCGGCGATGCCCAGTAGATCCAGGATGGTGGGGAAGATGTCCATATTGTAGACAAGTGCATCGGATCGCTTCCCTGCCTCGAACTGTCCCGGCCATGATAGAATCAGGGGGACACGGTGGACTTCCTCAAACATATAACCCTTGTCGTTCATGCCGCCATGGCTTCCCGTCATGTCACCGTGGTCGGAGGTGAATATGATCAACGTATTCTCAGCAATACCCAGAGTGTCTAACCGCTCGATCAGCCGTCCGATCTCTGCGTCGATCATAGTTGTGTAGTCGTAGTACAAGCCGACAATCTCGCGCCATCCCTCCCAGTCCTTCGGCAGTGCCCGGTAGAAGTCGGTGGTTGTCCGGCTGTTGGTAGCGGGTTTGTCCTGAAGGGCGTCCCCAAAGTTCACCCACGGCTCTATGGCGCTGCGGTCGTGAAGCCCGGCGTATTCCCGGCTGGGGCGGTACGGTTGGTGGGGCCCCCAAAACTGACAGGTAAGCAGGAAAGGCTTGTCGCGCTGGGCGAGATCTTCCATCATGTCAATGGCACGGTTGGCCAGGTAGTGGGCAGGTGTGGACTCGACGGGGCCGTCCCAGGTCGCGCCGAGCAGGCAGTTTTCACCTGGATTGGCGTATATCGGGTCACGGATCTCATAGGTCAGATCCGCTTCCTCGAGGTATCTCTTGTAATCCGGGTCCTGGAGGATGTTGCCGTACCCGGCGATATTCATGCCCTCGAAGCCGTAGTCCACTGGACCTTTCTCTGTGCCAACGTGCCACTTGCCTGCGAATCCGAGCCCATATCCCAGGCGCGCCAGGCGGGGATGAAGCAGCATGCCGGGGTCCGGCAGCTCCGGGGCAATGGTGTGATAGAATTCACAATTGGTCAGCATGCCGTGGTGGAAGGCGTATTGCCCGGTGAACATAGATGCACGCGCGGGCGTGCAGAGAGTGGTCGGGCAGTAAGCGCGGTCAAAGCAGATTCCCTGCGAGGCGATGCGGTCCAGATTCGGTGTCTTGCAGAGGGCATTGCCGTTACATCCCAGCGTATCGTATCGCATCTGATCCACGCCGATCCATACGATATTGGGGCGTTGACTCGATGTTTTTCCCATAATGGCTTCTTTCCTGTTAACTGCGAATATACATTCATGACCGCAAGGGGGAAAGGCTAAGCCTGACTCCTCAGGTGGAAAATCCCACGGGCGGCGTAGACACTACGGAATCGGCACCGGAATGTTTTTAGCAGTGTCCAGAGTACGAATCGATCACGACGGTCTCGACGACATGGACAACCGCTATCTGGAGGCGCTGCTGCACAAGTTCGACGGCGGCCCGTTTGGTATCAAGAACCTGGCCATCGCGCTCGCTGAAGAAGTCGGGACGCTCGAGGACGTTTGCGAGCCGTTTCCTATTCAGGAAGGTTTCGTGCAGCGCACTCCGCAGGGCAGGGTGGCTTGACCGGTAAAGCCGCCGAACGCTTCGACCTGTCGATGCGCAAGAAGCCGTCGGGCCAGCCTGATCTGCTGTAACTCGCGCCGTCCCGCGATTGCTTTATTTTAGGCTCTCTTATGATTTTTTCCGTTCCTCCTCCTCCTCCCCATTCTGCCGCTCGTCATGCGCCGCCCGATCGGCCTTCAAGTCATCTGAGATCAGCATGCGCTCAAAAAAGCACTTCAGCAACACGCAGAGGTAGCGCCTGCCCATCTCAGTAATTCGCAGCTTTGAACTGCCCCAGGTGCGGCCGTACCACTTGATCGGGATCTGCTTGATCTTGTAGCCCCGGATCAGGGCGCTCAGTGACATTTCGATAGTGATGTTGAAATGACTGGCGTGGAACGGTCCGCAGTGCTCGAGCACCTCGCGCCGGTATGCTTTGAAGGCGTTGCTCAGATCGTTGAAGTGCGTCCAGAACAGTACCTGGATACAGCGGTTGACGATGCGGTTCGCGATCAGTTTAACCTTTGGATAGCCGACGACGGTGCTGCCTTCGACGAAGCGTGAGCCGAAGGCGCAGTCGTAACCCTCGGCGATCGTGTCGTAGTAGCGGATGATGTCCTCGGGGTCATCCGACTGATCGGCCATGACGATGACGACTACGTCGTTGACCGCAGCTTCGACGCCGGCGCGTACGGCTCGTCCGAAGCCAGGCGGCGATTGTCGGTTGACCAGGCGAACTAGTGGCTGGCTGTTCATGAGCTCGCGGATGACGGCTTCGGTGTTGTCCTCGCTGACATCGTTGACGACAATGATTTCACAATCGATCGAACGTGGCGCTACCGCCGCGATGATATCCTCGATCGTCTTGGCGATCAGGTTGGCTTCGTTATGCGCCGGAATGATGATCGATAGAGAGAATTCGTTCATGCTGCTCATTCGGGACGGAGGACGACTTTGCTGAAGCCGGTAAATTTGGAACCGGCAAGTTTGACGGAGGATTCCCGGTGGGGAAATTCGAGGATGAAATAGTTCGGATCGAGTTTGCCCAAATGTACCGGACGACCTGCACCGGTTGCCCGGGCCGGCAGGGTGATCGTCACAATCTCCTGCTGACCGGTGCTCTCGTCAACGATTCGGCTGCCGGTGATGTCAGCCACCCAGTTCACGTTATCGGACAGCATGACGCGAAATTCGTTGATCTCACGTGACGTGAGCCAGCCGTAGCCATCGATGGGGTTGAGGATCTGGTCCGGTGAGAAGTTGGCGAACTCGTACAGCTTGACCGGCGTCCCGTCCACGTCCGCGCTGTACCAATCCCGTTCCGATACGAACGAAAACACTTGTGGCTCTGCGGCCATCGTATGCTTTTGCGATGAGATTGCACCAGCGGCGGTACACAGCAGATACGCGAGCAGCAGGCATACCATCACGCCATGGACGATCTGCCGCACCCGTCGCGGTACGGCATCGTCCCCTTGTTGCGCTACGTAGAACATTGCCGGAGCCAGGACCAAGAGGAAGTACCCTGGAAAGACCCGCAGCGAGTGTGCGAACAGTGTGACAAGCACGGCCATGGCACACATGTGATAGGTGTACTCGCCGAAACCGCCGGCTTTGCTGCGTTTCCAATACAGAACAATGAGGCCGACGTACACCACGAGTTGCAGCAGTTTGCTCGGGAAGTTGTGCCACAACCAGGCGTGATCCGCACCGAGACTTCCCAGCGCAGTCAGAAACGAGTAGGTCGTGACATCGAGACGGGCACGCCACAACCGCTCAGGTACTTCCCGGACATGATAGTAAAGCGTGCCGTCGAAGAACGCCGAAAGATCGCTCAGTGCGAAGGGCACTATAATCACAGCGCATCCCACGCACACCCACCAGAACGTCCGTAGATTTTTCGTTCGGTAGAGATAAATGAACAGCAGCGGCAGCGTGATCGAGACAAACTGTCGGGAGCAATACGCCAGGGCAAGGAATATCACGGCATAAACTGGAAAGCTTCGACGACGGTCCAGGAAGACGAACGCCAGGACAAGCAGCAAGACCGTGACCGCATTGTTTTCCAGCCGGATCGCGGTTTGCAGGAGGATCGGATTCATCGCGACCAGCGTCGCGGCGAGCAGCCGGTATTGCGGCGCAGCGTTAAAGAAAAGAATGACCGCGGCGATGAGATACATCACCATATACGACAGCCGGATGTCGATGCCGAGCGTCGCGAATGGCAGGTTGGCCATCACCATCGTGGGCAGGTACGTATACGTTGCCTCTGAATAGAGACTGCCTCCGGACAGGACTTCGATCGGCTTGAGGATTTGATAATAACACTGGTCTGTCAAGGACGGTGTGTGCGGCATGAACAGCAGAAAGAAGGCCACGCACATCCACAGGACAGTCAGAAAAGAGACGAGGCGATTCCGCAGGAGCAGTGCGAAGATGATCGACCATATCGAAATTCCGATGAACGTCGACGTTGATCCGCTCATGCTTGGATATTTTGACGCGAGCAGGTGGGTAAATACGACGAAGAGCACGACGAACAGAATCGTCTCGGCGTTGCCCATTGCATTCGCCCGGATGGCGGCCATGAGCCGGCTGTCGGTTGCCGGGGACTCTTCGTCGCTGGGTGGGGGAGGGGATTCGGATTCGGTAGTATCTGCCACGGTCGAAAATATACGGTGGCAAGTGGCGAGTGGCGAGTGACATGTCACTTCACCTGATGCCTTGACCCGTACTCTTGAACTCTATTCTGAGACGGAGTCGGAGAAGCAAGAGCCCGGTGTCGCCAAGAATGTCGATCAAGAGCATCGATGCCGAAGCCCTTGTGAAGTAGATTCTCGGTATGGTCAAACGCATTCATCTTATTCCGCGACTCCTTATCGTTCTGATCGTCGTAGCCGCTGCGGGTCGCGCGTCCGATTTCGAGCAGTTGATTGCCGAGCTGGGCCATGCGGAGTCCGCAGTTCGTCGAGCGGCGATTGACAAGGCGCGGCAACTGGACGACGAGACTCGCGATCGGCTGGTCAGGGAATTACACGCCAGCAGCGACTCGGAACTGCGTTTTGCGTCGAGGTTGCTTGGCGTCTTTGCGCGGCCGGGCTTTCTTGCGATGATCGAAAAGAATCCGGCAGCGGTCATTGCCTTGATCAAGAAGCGATTCTTCGATTCTGAAACAGTCCGGACCGAAAGGCTGGGCGTTGCTTCACTACGCAGCATACGTTGGTGATTTACAGATTGTCAAACTGGCCTGCGCCGAGGGGGCAGTTCCGAACTGTATAACTGACGACAGCATGTCGCCTGTAGATATCGCAGCAGCTCGGGGGCATAGCAAGATTGTCGAGCATTTGGTCAAGCATTGCGATGGGAAGTTTTCCAACGCTGGGATTCTGCGGGTCATGCCGCATTTCGTTGACGCAGGTGATAACCTCGAAGACATCGCCGCGATGTACGCAACCTATGTCAACGGGATAATCTGTGTCAATCCGGGAATACGGATGGGTGCGGATCTGACGCAGGGATAGGTTTGCGGCGGATGAACTGTCATAATGATGAAAGATCATGGAACGTCGGCCATGCTGAAAAGTCATATCGAGAAGCTGCGGGACGTATCGCCTGTCCATAGCCAAACAGCTCGCAACAGTTTCACACTCATCGAGCTGCTCGTCGTAATCACGATCATCATGATCCTGGTGTCGATGCTGCTCCCGGCGCTTGGTGAGGCGAAGCTGGCGGCCAAGTACGCACGCTGGCAGGTTTTCCGGAACAACCTTCGGACAGACCCGGGTGTCGTTGCTTACTACGACTTCGAGGAAGGAGACGGCAATGTGCTGCGAAACATCGGTGTAAACCTGGTCTCTGCCGAGGATTACGTCCCGGATTCACTCAACGGCAATATGATCGGCACCCCGACGTGGAGCAGAAGTCGCTGGAATCGCAAAGGCGCGCTTTATTTCAACGGCACTACGTCTTATGTGGAGATTTTGGATCCGCGCAATCATGCCAACCTGCGTGATGGAGTCTCCATCATGACGTGGATCAGGGTCGAAGACTTCTTTACGTCCCCGTTTTTCGTCTGCCGTATCGCCTCGACCTCGGGCGGTTCGACTGGTGAAGTGTATAAGCTCGGCGCCGAGATCACCCCAGACCGCGTCGATTGGCGCGTCAACTCGGCTGCCGCAGTATCCAACGGGGGGTCGCTTCTGAGCACGGCGACGTACCACCATTTAGCGGTTACGTTTGACGGTGATATCCTGAAAACGTACGTCGACGGTCAGCTCATGGAAAGCCTTGCCTACAGCGCCCCGCTCGACGATTCCCAGGACGGCAAATTACTAATCGGTGTCGATCAAGACAGCGGTGGGTTCAACCAGCATATGTTCGGGTTTATCGACGAAGTCGTCATTTTCGACCGTGGCATCACGGCGCTGGAAGTCGTCGACCACTACAGTATGGGTCGGCCGTAAACTGCCTGTTTTGAAGCAACGTTCAGTCCCTGCCGCTACTACGGATCCGACGGGTCTCCCCCGATGGCCTGTACGAGCTGCTCGTTGTCTACGACGTGCCGAATTATATCGAGCTCAGGAATGCCAGGCCGGTCTCCAGCGTTCATATGCTGCGGATGCGGCTGCAAGCTTGCTGCCGGCGAGGAGAAAGGGCAGCATGTCCGGCGCATCATCAACCAATCGCACCTCGAGACACACTGGGGCATACGAGCCTTCCGCCGGACAGTTTGACTCATTCAAAGGCGAAACGACCAGATCACGCCTGTTCTCGACTCGACCAGCACGACCACGCGCCGGCCCTTCAGTCGGTGAACGTCGGCGCCGCGCCAGTGCACTTCGGCGCGGACGTTGTCTTCGTCGATGGGCAGACAGTCATCGAGGCCGAACCCGTCGATCGGCTCTGCGGCTTCGTCGAACAGGGCGGCGCGGGCCGTACCGCCGTGTCCCTCGATGTTCAGTGCCAGCGTGTCGGCGGTTACTGTTACGGGTTGTGTTTGCAACAAGGCCGGCCGGCCGTGCCGCGCCGCCGCCACCTGATCCACTGCCATGCCTGCGAACCCGTCGCGGCGCAGTCGGGCCACGTACATATGCCCTTCGTGAAGTCTGGCGTCGTCATTGGACTCGCGGTGGCCGTTGTAGACGATGAGCATCTCGTCACCGATCAGCAGCGGTGCGTTACGCGTGGCGTTGACGATCATGCTGTCGGCCGTCCCCGACGGTCCGCATTCGATCACCGGCGGACAGCCGTCGACGCGTTGCCAGGGTTCGCCGTCGTGGTGGCTGACCAGCAGGCTCGCCTGCGGCCGGCCCTTGATGGAGAGTTCGAGATAGCCAAGGTCCTGGTCGCCGTAGTTGAATGGGACCATGCCGTGGTGCTCGTAGGCGGCGCCGAAATCTTCGGCTTCGCCCAGCGGAAAAACCTGTTCGACGTGCTCAGGCCAGTTGTCGAGCCCCTCGCTGGTGCAGAGCCCTGCCGTGCGGATGTATGTCGGTCCCCACAGCCCCTGCCGGGCGCGGTCGTTGTACCACCAGCGATTGTTGCGATGATCACGTGTCACGCCGCTGTAGTCGCCGCCGCCGGCGTGTTCCTTGATTCGTTTCACGGGGCCGTGCCAGTGAATGCCGTCCGGGCTCGTCATGACATATTTCGCCGAGGCGTCCCAGAAGCGCTGCAAATCCGCCTCGCTTCGATCCAGGCCGACCTTGCCATCGTGGGAGTGTACGCTTCCCCAAAATGCGAAAAGCTTATACCTCTCTTTCGGTGGTGCGGAGTCGTCGCGAACGACCGATGGGCAACCTATGTCCGTAATGGCACCGTCATACTGCTTCACGGCGATACTGCCGTCCAGGACAATGTTGTTGGCCTTTGACCCTTGCCACTCGATCAGCCCGAGGTCGTCGGGACGTGTCCACGTGATGCCGTCCCCGCTCTCGGCGTAACTGACCATTGCAGTTTGCCATTCAGGCACGGCGCCGGGATGCCGATCAGGGAAGAAGCCGTACTCGTCGCCGCGGCCCCAGACACCGGCCTTCGCCAGGTCGTGGCAATTTTGCGGTACGATGGACTGGTACCACAGCCGGTGCTTCCCCTGATCGGTGAGCACGCAACCCCAAGAGATGCGACGGCCCGGAATGTCGGTCAGTACCGGCTCCGGATTTTTCTTCGCCTTTCCGAAGACGCGCTTCATTGACAACAGGTTGCGGACGTGATGGTCATCGACCAACAGATGCAGAGCCGGATCGTGGGGGTTACTCATTGTCGGTCTTTGATGGGGTAGTGACGGATGCCCCGTCCGCTGCTTTCCCGATCGTCGCGGTGATCAAATGCTTCCGCGCCCATTGGGTTGGCATGGGAGTAACCGTTCATTATATGTTCCATGATACATGATACAGGGAAGCCAAGTATCTGCCTGCAGACTGTTTTTGTCAAACCGAACCGTGGCGGCCGTTGTTGAGTTCCAGCTGTGCGGGCTCTACCTTGGGAGCGCAGGCATCCTGCCGACCTGCGGCTTCCCTTTCACGAGATCGGAAGCCCGTGAAAGCGGAAGTGGACTGTGCCCTCCCCCCAAAAAAAAAGCACGTAGTCCGAAGACTCCGTGCTTTCTCTTATAAGGTTAAGGCGTCAACCAGTTTTACTCATTGAGTTTGGCGTCGATGGCAGCCTGAATGCCGGCGCTGACATCGCAGTCGTCCTCGCAGATATTGGCGCTTATCAGGAGCGTATCGACAATGACCTGTGAGGTAGCCTGCAGCTCTGAAACACTGGCTGGCGGGTTCTCGCCCAAAATTTTGCAAGCCAAAGCGACGGCGGCATCGGTGACTGCGGCGCATGGCGTGCACGGGGCAGCGGCACCAGCGGCACCATCGGCACCAGCGGCACCATCGGCACCAGCGGCACCAGCGGCACCAGCGGCACCAGCGGCACCAGCGGCACCATCGGCACCAGCGGCACCAGCGGCACCATCGGCTCCGCCGCCTTCGCTTCCTTCACCGCGCTGGCTGATAACGTAGTGGGCCGTATGGCCGCCAGCATGGAGCGTGGCACAACCCGGTTCGTAATAATCACCAACCTTACTGCCTACGAAA
>CAUZJQ010000158.1:0-9706 GCA_963580095.1 Lentisphaeria bacterium
GTGACCTGCTGGATCGCACTCGATGACGCCACACCGGAGAACGGGTGTCTCAAGATACTGCCCGGCAGTCATCGGCAGGAGGTTCGCCACGACCCGATTCCGGGGTCCATCATCATCCGCGCCGACGTCGATGAATCGCAATTGATCGACGTGCCCGCGGCCGCCGGCACACTGATCGTCTTCGATGGACTTCTCGTTCACGGCAGCGACCCCAACACGACCGATCGCCCCCGTCGCGTTGCCAACATGGTGGCTATCGTACCAACAGCCGACGGCACCTTCCGCAAATTCGATGATACACTCAATCCGTATTTGCGCGGTGCGCCGGCGTGATGGAGTCGCTGATCGCCGAGGCTTGAACGGGTCGCCACTTCCTGTCATAATCGTTGGCGCCAGATAAAATGTCAACACCTCCAAGTCACAGAGGTTTGACACTTCCGAACGTTCAATGCTGCGCCGCGTCGCTAACACCTGCGAGCTTCAGCTCACTGGCCCGCTTCGCGTCGACGACTTGGGAAGTCTTGCGCCCGAAGAGCGAGCAGAGGGCGGGGAGCACCAGCAGCGTCAACAGGTTGTCGGTAATGACGCCGCCGATAACGACGGTCGCGAGCGGCCGCTGCACCTCCGCGCCGACGCCCGTGTTGAGCGCCATCGGCACAAAGCCGAGCCCGGCGACAAGAGCAGTCATAAGGACGGGACGCAAGCGCATGAGCGCGCTCTCCTCGATGGCGTCGTTCAGCGGTATGCCCTTTTCCTGGAGCTGGTTGATCGTGGACATCATGACCAGGCCATTGAGCATGGCAACGCCGGAAACCGCCACGAACCCGACGCCCGCGGAGATGGTGAATGGCATGTCCCGCAGCCATAGGGCCAGAACACCGCCCATGGCGGCAAAGGGTGCCCCCGTGAAAACAATCAGGGAGTCGCGCACCGTCCCCATAGAGGTGTAGAGCAAGAAGAGAATAAGCGACAAGGCCAAGGGGACGACGATCAGCAGACGTTGCTGGGCACGCTCGATGTTTTCGAATTGGCCGCCATACGCCAGGTAATAGCCGTTCGGCAAGGCCACGTCGACGGCGAGACGTCGTTGCACCTCCTTCACGAAGCCGCCGATGTCGCGCTCGCTGACGTTGCATTGGATGACGATGCGTCGGCGCTGCCATTCGCGGGTGATGGTGGAGGGCCCTTCGACATGCCGAATGTCGGCCAGTTGGTCGAGTGGAATGCGTTCCCCGCTCTCGGTCGGCACCAGGATACGGCCGATGGCAACAGCGTCCCGCTGGTAGGGTTCGGCCAAGCGCACGACGAGGTCGAATCGCCGCTGATCCTCCCGCACTTCCCCAACTTTACGGCCGCCGATCGCTTCGATAATTTCGAGCACGTGGCGAGCCGGTACCCCGTGCCGCGCAATCGCCTGCTGATCGACGGTTATCTCCAGGGACGGTTGACCGGTGACTTGTTCCGTATAAATATCGGCAGCACCGGGGATAGTGTTCAGCACGGCCTCAACTTCTGCGGCTTTCTCCCGCAAGACGTCCAGATCATCGCCAAAGAGCTTGATGCCGAGATCAGAGCGAATGCCCGCAACCATTTCGTTGACGCGCATTTCGATCGGCTGGGTGAAGATCATGCGCATCCCCGGCAGACCGTCGAGATCCTGGCGCATTATCGCGGTGAGTTCAGTTTGATTGTGCGCGCGTGTCCATTGGTCGCGTGGGGTGAGCGTAATGAAAACGTCGGACAGCTCAATGCCCATGGGATCGGTTGCGACCGCTGCGGTGCCGGTTCGCACCCAGACATCCTCGACTTCATCGGGAAACTTGTCAAGGATGAAGCGCTCCAGATGGGAGCCGTAGCGGGTGGATTCCTCCAAGGAGACGCCAGCCAGCCGGACGGTGTTGATGACAATGCCCATTTCCGAGAGCCTCGGCACGAACTCCGAGCCAAGCCGTTGGCTTAATACGATGCTGCCGGTCAGCAGGATGATCGCCCCGCCAACGAACGCCAGCCGCCAGCGAAGCGCCAGGCGCAGGAGCGGCCGGTAACACCACTGCGCACCGCGCACCAGCCAGTTCTGGCGTTTTTTCACACTCTTGCGCAAGAAAATGCTGGTCAGCACCGGCATCAGCGTCAATGACAGAACCAGTGAACCGAGCAAGGCGAAAATGACCGTCAGCGCCATGGGCCGGAACAGTTTACCTTCGATGCCCTCCAGGGTCAGGATAGGCAGATAGACGATCATGATGATCAGTTCACCGTACATCGTTGCGCGGCGCACTTCGATCGAGGCGTCACGAACGATGTCCAGCACGGAACGTTGGTCTTCCCGGTCGCCGAGCCGGCGCACACTGTTCTCGACCATAATGACGGAGCTGTCGACAATTAGTCCGAAGTCGATGGCGCCCAGGCTCATCAGGCTGCCGACGACACCGAAGCGCAGCATGCCGTTGAAGGCACAGAGCATCGAAAGCGGGATAGCCAAGGCAACGATCAGGCCGGCCCTCAGGTTGCCCAGGAACATGAAGAGTACAGCGACCACCAGGATCGCACCTTCGAATAGATTCTCCTTGACGGTGTCGATGACCTGATTCACCAACGTCGTGCGCTGGTAGACGATGTTAATCTCGACCGCTTCCGGCAGCGTGGGCCGGATTGCCTCAAGGCGCGATTGCAGGCGCCGTGTGACCTCATGGCTGTTCTCTCCCATGAGCATGAAGCCCAGACCGAGGACGACCTCTCCCTGGCCATTGGCGGTGGCCGAACCCCGGCGAATCTCGTGACCGATGGTGATCTCCGCCACATCTCGCACCAGCACAGGGACGCCGTCGTGGGCTGTAATGACGATGTTGCCGATTTCCGCCTTCGTGGTGGTCAGGCTGACGCCACGGACGAGGTGCAGCTCACCGGCCTGTACGATGTTGCCACCGCCCACTGTCAGATTGTTGCTCTCCAGGGCAAAGACGAGATCGTCCATGGTCAAGTCGTACTTGAGCAGTGCCGCGACATCCATCAGCACATGATACTGACGCAACTCGCCGCCCCAGGTGTTGACCTCTGCCACGCCTGGCACAGCACTCAGCCGCGGCTTGATTACCCAATCATGTAAGGTGGTCAGTTCCTCGAGGCTCATAGTCTGGCTACTGAGCACGTAATGGAAGACCTCGCCGAGACCGGTCGCCATCGGTCCCATTTTCGGTGCGGCGATGCCAGGCGGCAACTCCACCGTCTGTAAGCGTTCCATGATCAACTGGCGGGCAAAGTAGATGCCCGTCCCATCTTCGAAGACGACCGTCACTTGGGAGAACCCGAACTTCGAAATCGAGCGAACGACCTCCAGTCCTGGCAGGCCGCTGATGGCCTGTTCAACTGGAAACGTGATCTGCTGCTCAATCTCTAACGGCGACAGAGCCGGGGCAGTGGTGTTGATCTGCACCTGTACTGGCGTAGTATCCGGGAACGCATCAATTGGCAGATTCCGAACGGCGAAGATGCCGCTCGACATCAGGATCAGCGCCAGCACAATGACCGCCAATCGGTGTTCCAGCGACCAGGTAATAACTTTGTTGATCATTTATCCCTCCTCCAGCGCGACAAAAGCCTCAGTCAACGCCGGGCTCCACTTCACAACAGCCGGCGCCGATGTTGCCTTTCATGATCTCCGTCTTCATCAGGAAACTGCCTGTGGTGACGACTTCCTCACCGGCGCGCAAGCCGCTGTCGACCAGGTAGAAACGATCGGTCTCGTAGCCGAGTTTTACCTTGCGCGGCTCATACAGAAGATCGGAGTGACGAACAAAGACCAGGTTGCAGCACCCGTCCCACTGCAACGCCTCCCGCGGCAGGATCAGGGAGTTGGCACGGTCCCGAATAGTGACCTCGGCACTGCCGTACATGCCGGCGCGCAACAAGCCATCGGGGTTGTCCACGGTGACTCGGACTTTCAGTGTTCTTGTCCGGCGGTCGATCTGCGTACTCAGCCAGGTGACCATTCCGGCGAAGCGCTGGCCACGCAGTCCGGCCAAGTCCAGGATCGCCGACTGGCCCATGCGAATCCGGGGCAGGTCCGCTTCCTTGACATCAAGGATAGCCCACATCAGAGAAATGTCGGCGATGGCGAACAGCACGTTGTCACCTGTCTTCATTTCCCCCAGCGTACACTGGCGATCAATGATGACACCGGCGAAGGGGGCCGTAACCGCCAACAGCCCCGACGTGTCCTCCTCGTCGACGACCTTTTGGATAGCGGCCGGGTCGAGGCCAAGTACGCGCAGCTGGTCGTGGGCAGCGCGACGCTGTGCAGCCAGAACAGACACCGACCGCTGCGCTTCAAGTACGGGTTGTTCGGAAGTACTGCCCTGGCCGTCCAGCGTGGCGATCTGCTCCGGCGTAAGGGTTTTCAAGGTTTCAGAATCGATGCCGAAGAGCTTCAGCTTGCGCTCGTTTTCAGAGACCGTATTCCTGGCCCGAACCATTGCGTTTTGAGCGTCCATCAGCTCCCGTTTCGAGGTTGCCCCACGCGCTATCAGTGATTCTTCACGATTGAAATTTTCTTCCGCGAGCTTCACCAATGACAGGCTTTCGAGGTAACTGTTGCCAGTCAGACGGACCTCCATATCATTCATTCGCCGATGCCATGCTTCGAGCTGTCGCACGAGTTTTTCGGTAGCCTGCGCTTCGCGATAGAGCCGTAGGTATTCGGCCTTGCGCTGACTCAATTCCGCCGATTCGAGAACGGCCAGAACCTGTCCCGCTGCCACCGTGTCGCCCAGCGCCGCCTTAACCTCGTGAACGATTCCACCGGTGCGCGGCTTCAACCGGGCATGGCGATTCGAGTCGTAGTGCAACTCGGCCGGCGCTGAAACACTCTGGCTGACCGGCTGTTCCGTCACCTTTTCCACCTCGATCCCGGCAGCCTTGGCGATCTCAGGCGTGGTGAACTCTACGCGAAGCTTCTGTGTGGTGCAGGTGACACTCGGGTTGCGCAGATGCCGTGGCGTCTCGTCACCCGACAATAACGGTTCCGTCGGCGGCTGAACCGATCCGGTGGCCGCTTGCGGCGTCTCCGTAGCCATGGCGTCCACCGGAGCGAATTTGGACAGTGTACCGGGATTGCACAACTCGCACTGGGATTCCGGGCGAGAATGCCCGATGCACCAGTCGCCGACAGCCTTAAAGGCCACCCTGACCGCCGGCCAGCACGACGTACACAGTGCTTCAGGGACACTGTGCCCATGACAGAAACCCATACTGTCGATCAGAGATTCGTCGCAGAAGGGGCACTTCGCGTCAGGCATGCCATGAGGACAGAGTATCGCAGCGGCCGACTGCGTGTCGTTGCCCGACGTCGATCCGTTGATCCAACCCAGACGATCCACCGCAACGATGGCGCCGAAGCCAACACCCAGCAACACGACTGCAAGACCGATTTTGACGGGCTGGGGGATCATTTAGGACCCCGTTCGTCCGGCGGGAGGTTGCCCGCTTTGCATTCGGCGCATTGTGATTCCGGTATGTTGTGCCCGGCGCACCAGTCCCTTTCGGCTTTGAAGCCGGCAATCAAAGCCGGACTGCAAACCGTGCACAGAGCTTCGGCCACGTCGTGTCCCTTGCAGAAGCCCTTTGATTCGATCAGCGACGGCTTGCACCACGGGCAATCCGCCTCCGCGATCTGGTGCCCGGCACACCATTCTCCGGTAGTTTCGTGTCCAGGCACGTGAATATTGGCCGCACCGGGACCAGAAGTTGCCGGCGCAGGTGATGACGGAGTACTTTTGCCGAACTTTAGGTAGGCGAAGCCCGCTCCGGCTCCGACCACGACAATGATGATGGCAAGCATGAGGTTGTTCTTCACGGTGTTTCTTCTCCATTGGACTGTATTTGCAGGTGAATAACGGGGGAACCAGTGAGATTCTCGATATTTGCCCATGCCAGATTCAATTCATAGAGAACAAGCAACCGGTTCTGCTCGATCCGCGCCTGTGTGCGTTGGGCGTCAAGAAGATCGAGTAACGAGGCTTTGCCCGCGCGATAACGGCGTGTTGCCTGGGCATAGGAGGCATTGCCTTCGGGGATAATGTATTCGTTGTAGCGTCGCAACGCCTGACGCCGGTTCTCCAGCTGAGCCAACGAAGACTGTAACTCGGCAAGCAACTCCCGCTCAAGCGCCGATACCAACGAGCGACTCGCTGCGGCTCGATTGCGAGCCGCCTCGATATGCCCCTGTCGCCGATCGAACACAGGTAGCGGTAACGAAATTCCGAACTCCGCAAAGTTTTCGTCATTTGCATGGTTGCGACCGTAGGCAACGTCGACATCCAAATCGGGTACACGCTTGGCCTTCTCGTGTTCCTCCCGTGCCTCGGCCACCGAGACCGCCTGCAGTTGTCGCTGCAGTTGCGGGTGATGCTCAAGAAGTGCGGTACGTAGACTACTCCAAGTCGGTGGAGGCTCCGGCTCAGTCAGCACCAGTTTCAGGCGGTCATGTGGAAACCGGTCCAGTGCAAACCGGTCCAGTGCAAGGAGCGCTTCCAGGCGCCCTTGCACCGAGGCTTGGCGCCGCAGTACACTTTCCCGCTCCTGACTCGAGAGCTCGTGCTCAACCTGGATTCGCTGTGCTTCTGCAGGCGATACCGCACCCGCCTCAGCGCGCTCTTCAGAAAGTCGGCGTGCCGCCCCGACTTCCTCCATCACTGCTGCCAACTGCTTCTCCCGCAACGCCAGGTATGCCAGTTCAACATACACCTTGCGGATGCGGGACTGAAGATCATGCAGCAGCGCCTGGACCGATTGAGCACTGGCCGCGGTCTCGGCCTGGCCCAGCTGCCTGGCCGTCCGCAAGCGGTCCCCGATTACCAGCGGTTGGGTTAGGAACAGGCGATCGCCACCTTCATCTAACTCCAGACCGGAAGCTGGAACGTCCTCTGCTTCCAGGCCAATCGCCGGGTTTGGATACAGCAGGCGCTGGCGGGCGTCGCTGGCGGTAGCCCGCAGCTGATAGTGAGCAGCCTGCACACGCGGATGCTCGGCAGCAACGACAAGTAGGTCGACCAGTCCCAATTCCGCCTTGGCCAGGCGCGACGATGCTGCATCCGCAGGCACTGGCGCAACCGCCCCGTAATTGCCGAGAACCGTCATCGGCGCACGTCTGTTGCTGGCACAGCCGAGACACATCAAAAGCGTTGAGATTATTGCAATCAAGCGAAACATCACGTCTGTCTACGCTCCCGCGATAACTTTGGATTGCTGCACCAGTTCCTCCGATAGGTCACTGCGAGCCAGAGAGCAAATCAGGACCTTCCCCTCCTGGCGCGCCTCCACCAGCCCACTCTGACGCAGCATTTTGAGGCGCTGCAAAACCGAGATGTTATCCTGTCCCGCCACGGCAAAGCACTTCACCCTGGCCCCTCGACTTCTCGTGCCGGATCAAAGCCTTTTTTGTCCGCAACCGGACTGATAGGGGATTGCTTTCGGAACCCTTGAACGATAGCACGAGAAGGACTGGGATGCGAACATGAGAACATACAATCCGGTGCAGGCGGCACAACAGTAGCCAAGGTAGTAGACCTCTTCGAGGATACACTCAATCCGTATTTTCGCGGCGCGCCGGCGTGATGGATTCGCTGATCAGGCGTTGGGGTAGGGGGGGCGGTCTTATCCCCAGCGGCCATACTCGTGGGCGGCTTTCTGCTCTTCGCCTGCCTGCAGCCCCTTGTCCGGCTCATCCCGGCGCCGGCCGATACTGCCGCCCACGGTGACCCCACTGGACAGGGTGAACGACATTGATACCGGCCCCGCGACCGGCACGGGTGCGATATGACGATCGACCGGTTCATGATCGCGCTGTGGCTGCAACCGGTACGATTGTCCCGGACAGGTAGCGAAGCGAAGGACGTTGCCCTCCAGCTCGCACGTTGCGCCGTCCGCTTCGGTGAGAAAACAGGGCTGCTGCCAGGGATTACGAATTCGGCACGTTTCACCAAGGCGTGACTCGAGTTCGACAAACTCTACCTCACCATCCCGCACGGCTGCGGTAACCAGAAAGCCGCCGCGCGCCAGGAGGCGAAAGCGTGCCTGCCAGAGTTCGAAGCACGAAATAGATCGCTCATATTATGATTACTGCATTTATCACTATTCCGATCAGGGCCACCAATCTGATCGGAAATCGGCTGTCACGACTCAACTTTCACAATCCACCAATAGCAGCGCCCAGTCCAATTGGGAAGGCTTGCAAATGTCATGTTAAAATCCACTCCCGGCCCAGAAGGATCCGAAAAAAGGTCTACCGCTTGCGGTATCAGCAGAACAAGAAATAATCCTGTCCGGGTGAACACTGCGCGTTGACAAGGCGTTCGACGATCGGTGCCTGTTGTTCGTCACCAGCCACCGCGACGATGAATTGGGGGTGGGCGAAAGTGAATGCCACGTCGTCATTCTGTAATAGTTGCCCGTGGATCTTCTGCCCTATTTTCCTGGGGTTATTGCAGAGCCAGGCGAATCGTACCGATGCGGCACTCAACTGCTTGGCGATGTGTTTACCCTTGCGTCCCGCGCCCCACAGTACCAACGGTCGTGCACCCTCGTAGTCGACATCGAGAAAATAATGAAGCTTAATATCGAGGAAGGAGTTGTCCGCGTAGTGGGCGTCCGTTCGTGAAGTCCGCGTCGGGTAGTCACGCCAACGATGGATGACGTCGTTGCAGGGAATACAGATGAGGCCGTTGGCGTAAAGCCGAAAACAGAGGTCGTAATCCTCAGGGTAGCGATCCGGGCGAAACCCGCCACAGCGTTCGAGATCGTCGCGATAGAGCATCCAACAGGGCGAGGGGATAACACACTCCCGATACAAATCGTCGAAATTGCGACCCTCGACAGTGAGTGCGTTCAACCATGCTGCGTAGTTACTGTAGCCTTCACCCAACTCTGAGTCTGAAAAATAGTCGACTTGGCCGACGGCAACGTGACCTGGCCCGGCCCCACACAGCTTGCCCTTAAGGACTGCCAGTTTATCCGCGCCCATGACATCATCCGAATCCATCCGTGTGATCAGATGCCCGGTACTCCGGTTGTGAGCGGTTCGAAGAGCCTCAATGATGCCCGTCCCATCACTCGGGTACGTCCTGATCCGGGTGTCAGCGGCAGCGTAGGCCTCCAGGATCCCGGAGCTATCGTCGCCCGAATGGTCATCGATCGCCAGTAGTTCCCAATCCGTCTCGGTTTGAGCGAGAATCGAGTCCAGGCATTCCTCAAGAAAGGGTGCCGTGTTCTTGACCGGCATGAGAACGCTGATAGTCGGTGTCATTCGCTATCATACCCTGACTGTGACGCTATGCAATGGGCTGTTGGGGTGTCGAGTAGGAGGGGGGGGCTACCCAACGCGTAGGGTCCAAAAACTCATCTGTGCGGATGAAATTCCACTTTTCAACTGACTCAGGCGCGTGAAATCAGTCGATCCCAACAGGCGACACTTCCGAGTCGCCAGATCGTTTCATCCTTCTCATGCGTCCGAGGCGAACCGTCTGTACGTAGGAAGACGCCGCTCACAACCGGATTATGCGTCGAGAATCGAGAAATCTTGGAAAAACCTGCCCACATCGATGTTTCTGTAAATCGCTCTGTTTGAGGCTCCTATGAATATTTGGACCCTGCCCGATTCATGATAAGGTTTTTTTCTGTCAGTACGTTTGATTGGAACGCCGTGACCACCAGC
>CAUZJQ010000159.1:0-9673 GCA_963580095.1 Lentisphaeria bacterium
CCCGCCGATCGGGTTCTTCTCGCCGGTGTACTCGAGCACATAAACGCTCGCCCCGTCGGAGAGGAAGGAGATGTCATTGAGCAGGATCGTGCGCAGATAAATCGGGTCGATCGACTCGAGGCTGATGGTGCGCGGCAGGATGTGGCCGCCGAAGATGATGCTGACGACAGTCTGTTCATTCACGGCGTCGTGCTTGAGGAAGACCAGGTCGTCAATGCCGTCGGCGTTGACATCGCCCATATTGCTGCCCGGCGTGCCAAGCGTCGCGACGTCGATGATGAAGTCGGCGCGCAACGCAACATCGTTCTCGCCAGTGACCGCCACGGGGCCGAGGAAGATGTAGCTCTGCTGATCTCCGTGCACCAGGATGTCGTCGGCACCGTCACCGTCAAAATCACCAATCGGCTGGGCCTTTGCCAGACGCTCGACGGCATCGCTGCCTTCGAGGACAAAGGCGTCGCGGGCATCTATCTGGGTATTGGAAGTGTCGGCAAGGTCAATGCCCGTATTCCCCGTACCGATCGCCACAGAGACAGTCGGCTTGGCATAGTCATAAGTGAACCGTTTTTCAGCCAGCTTATTGGTAACCGAACTGTCGATCGGAGCGACGAAATCGCTCAACGCCTGACCGAAGTGTATCTGTGTGACATTGCCAATCGGCTCGGCCAATGCGAGGTCCGCATCGCCGTCCATGTCCATGTCACCGACGCTCGAGAAGAATGTCGCCAGATTTTTTGGAATGACAGCGTCTACAGCGTCGACATACGTCGGATGATCGGCCTCGAAAGTCAACGCAACCCCGGGCAGCACGTCCATGCCCCCGAAGATGCCCGTTTTTCCAAGGATCAACTGACCGACCGGGTGCACCACTTTTTCGCCAGTCTCACTGATCTTCGAACCTTCCTCGAGGGTGATCGTGAGAATGTCGTGGAAGTCATCGCCATCGACGTTGCCGGCGCCATAGATCACGCGCCGCCGGTCATCTTCGATCTGCGCCCCGGACCGGTGCTCGATGAACGAGCCCTGGCCGATGACACTTGAGACGGCAAACTCATCGACAAGGTCGCCGTCGATATCGCCCAGCGGATGAACCTCGTAGGAACTCAGATCCCTGGGGTACGAGTCTTTTGTCGTGACCAACAACGGACTGTCGGTAATGTCGATGTCGTCTGCGGCAGGCGCGCCGCTGATGACATATACTTCACCGTCTCCGCTGGCAGCAACCGGATCGATCACGGCCAGCTCATCGTTACCCGTGGCCAGGAAGTCGCCGACCCCTGCAAAGTCTGAGAAACCACTGACATCGAAAGAGGCGTCGGAGCTGGAATTCTCCAATCTGACTAAGCGGCGGATAGTGAAGTCGTCGATATACCAGCCTTCGAACTCGTTGCTGGCTTCGTCGAAGCTGTCGAATTCGAAGCGGATGCGAACGTTAGATTCGCCGGCAAAAGCGATGAGGCTGTGAGTCATCGTCACCCACGTACCGCTTGGATCGCTCAGGACACCGCCAGTGCTGTTGTCGAGAATCTTGATCGTGCCACCGGCTTCGACGTAGACGCGCACCAGGTCGTACACATCCGTCGGGTCGGCTTCCGTCTCAAGGAACATGTTGAAGCTCAGTTCCGCCGGTGTCGCATCGAGATCGAAGCTCGGAGAAATAACCGAACCAACGACTCTATTGCCGTTGTCGAAGTCACCCTTGATGAACTCGCCGGTGCCGCTGTACGACTCGCCCTGACCGAAGTACAGGCTGTAATCCTGGCTGTGACCAAGTTCGGTCTTGCGCCCTTGCGAAATATGCCAGAGGTCGTTGCCGTTGGCCGTATCGGTCACCGCTGTGGCGCGCCAAAGCGTCACAGTGTTGCCACCCGCTTCAGTGCTCAGCGCGTCCGTCGCTTCGAGCGTGATCTCGTTGGCTAGGGTGAGTGTCGAAATCGTATAGACACCGTCATTGCTGCCGCTGCCGGTGATGCGGATGAGCTGACCGGCAGTGAAACCGGCGTCAAGGAAATCACCACCCGTTGTCGTAATCGTATCCGGATCCGGATTGTTGTCGACGAAGATGATGTCGGTCCGTGTCATCAGTGCGTCGAAACGCTGGAACCCGTCCGCGGCGGGCGTGTCAAAATTCGCTTCCGTCAGCGTTGAAGCTACGTCATTCCAGTCGGCGAACGACCGGCCGTAGAAAATGTGCAGGTCGTTGTCCTGTCCAACCGCCAGGTCGTCGAAACCGTTTGCAACGCCGTCCATGTCGCCAGCGCTCTCGACGAACAAAGTATTGATGTCATCGGCAATAGTGGCTTTCAGAACCAGACCCGGCGTGCTGCTCGGATTGGCATTGACCGCAACTCGCACAGCCTCCGCCGTCGTCGTGCCCGGCACGATGTGAATCAGCATGAACGCCGCATTTGAAGTGTCGATCGCCAGCGCCAGCGCAGCATCGAACTCGAAACGCACCTCATAATTGTTCGCCGCAATACCGGCGAGGTCGGCGGTGAATTGGATGTTGTTATCACTGCCCGGCATGATCGCCAGCCCCGCAGCCTTGGCCGTCATCGTGCCGCCGCTAATAACGACCGGATCGATCGGCAGCACTTCACCATCGCCGCTGCTGGAGGCATTGCCGCCAATGACGATGTCGGCCTGGTTCGCCAAATCAACGACCAGCGGCCATATATCGCGGCCGAAATAGACGTAGGCGGCATCAGGGAATGCACCGGCCGTGGTCGTAGCGTCCTGGAACGTCTGGGTAACAGAGAAGGCTATATCGTCGTACGGCGTCAGCGGCGTATCAAGGTCGTCGCCGTAGTTGCCAGGTGCGGCAAACAGCGTCTGTGCTCCGCTCACGAGCCCCGGATTGAGAATCGGCGCCGGCACCTGGATCGTCACGTCGAACTCATCGATGTCCTGCGACACCGGCGTTGCAGAACCGAAGACGACGCGGGCCTGACTCGGTCCGGTCTCGTTCAGGTCATCCCGCACCGCGGTGATGAAATCAGCGAAGTTGTCACCGTTGATGTCGCCGAGCGGAATCACCGCGGGACGGAACGACAGATCTTTCGAGGTCAAGCCGATCGTGGCGTTGGCAGCGTCGACATCGATGATATCGCCGACCTTCGGGTCGCCGGCCGAGAAAATGACCGAGTAACGCCCCATGAACGGCCCCTGGTCGGCATTGGTCTGGCCATCAGCAAAACCCAGTTCGTCGGCCGCCGGTGAAGCATTCAGGTCAATGCCGATCGTCAGGTTCGCCGGCCGTTTGGTCGACAGATTAATGCGCTCGCCAGTCGCGACAAAAACTTTCTCGGCAAAAACAACATCAGTCAGGCCGGCAGTCACCAGAGCGGCATTGATATCGGCCACAAGGTCCTCAGTTCCGGTATTCGCGTCGGTCGATGTCTTCGTCACGGAGACAGGGATCGGCGTATCGTTATCGAGCGTCAGCGTAAAGGTGACGTCATCCGAGAGTCGTCCCAGCGTGATCGGGGCAATGTCGGCCGTGAGCCAGAAGGACTTCACATTGAGGACATGCAGCAGGTAATACTCGGGGATACCGTCGGTGAACTGCTCGATCGGAATGACGTCGAGCACCGACGGACTGGGATCGGAATCCAGTGCCGTGAAAAGGAAGTAATTCGTACCTAGCTCAGCATATTCGCTGCTATGGAAGACGGCGTCCGAATCGGGGTCATCGAATTCGATTGTGATCATGTCACGCGTCAGCAGGGCGCGGTTACTGGCGCCGAAGGACTTCAGCGCGTCCGGCGTGCGAATGATAAACCAGTCGCCGGTATCACCCTCGTGCAAAGTCAGACCGTCGATCTCGACGATCTGTCCCGGCTGGATACTCGCCAGCTCGGAAGCGAAGTCGACATCCGAGTTGTGGCCGGTGGAGCCGACACGCTCAACAAGCTCGAAGTCGTCCGGCGCGTCCGTCGTGTTGCCGGCCAGCAGGTCGATACCGCTGCCGCCATCGATATAGTCGTTGCCCTCGCCACCGGCGATGAAGTCGATACCGCTGCCACCTTCGATATGATCGTCACCGGCACCGCCAAAGAGCCTGTCGTGACCGTCGCCGCCGAGGATTTTGAGGTTGCCGAGCGCGGCACCCTGCTCGATATCGCCCGGATCAATGCCGTACTCGCTGTCCAGGTTCGGGAACTTGTACTCCGGATCGGCGTGGACGACATCGTTACCGCCCTTGGTGTCGATCTCAAATCCTTCAACCTCGTTGACCTGGAAGAAGAGATAGGTCTGCAGGAAAACACTCTTCTCGTCGGCAGTGCTCTGTCCGTTTTCCGTACCGAGTAATGCCGTATTGTTGCGATCAATGAACTGCAATTCGGCACCGCGCAGGAAGAATGTCGTAGCGAAGGACAGGCGCCCTTCCTTCGCTTCAACGGTAACGAAATCGGTGAGGTCGATATCGATACCGCGAGAGATCTCGAAACCCGTGCGCATCGCGTCTTCGATATCGAGCACCAGATCGTCAAAAGTGCCGTTGTCTGTCGTCGCAACGTGCGGCACAATCACCGAGACAGTGTTGGTCTGGATATCTTCGGCCACCACTATGGTAAAGACCAGATCGTCGCCGCGCGCCCCCCGCAGCGAGCCTTCGGCCTTAATCGCCGCGGTCACCTGATCGACAGTTGAGACCCCGCTCTCGATGCTGATCGTCAACACTTCCGCACCGGCCGTGCTGTCGTACACCACGATCTCGTTGCCGGCTGTCACGGTGTCCTGCAGAACGACGTCGAGCGTCGCCAGGACGTCAGGATCAGCGATCACGACAAACTTGGATCCGGCAGCAATCGGTTCGTCTGTGCCGACATTGGCATGCGGTGAACCCGCAGTCGTCACAACGCCTGCAGGCGCACTCGGCCCAGCCGTGAAGAGGCCGTCTACTGGGCCTGCGTCCGGCGCCGTCAACACCGCACCCGGGATGTCTTCGATGACGAATTCCTGATTCGCCGTATCCCAAACCAAAGCGCTGAATTCGTAACGTGCCAGGAAGCGGTTGTAACGCACTGCAACGAAATCGTCGACCGGCAGGCCGTTGCCGTCTTCGTCGCCACCGATAAACAGCACGCGGTCCTCGCCGTCCCCGCCGTACATCGTGTCTACAAAGGTCGGGATGAAAGTCTGATCCGAATTATTCAGCAGCGGCAGTTCATCCGGAATAATCTGGAACGTGTCGTCGCCGTCTTCGCCAAACAGCAGGTCCGGGGCCTGGCGATCATAGCCGCCGGAGAGCACATCGTTACCAGGCCCACCAAAGATCCAGTCTTCGCCGACACCGCCAATCAGGGTGTCCATACCAAAGCCGCCGAGCAGCACGTCCTTGCGGACATGATCGGTGCCTGACGCCAAGTCAAATCTCAGAACCGGATCGACTGCATCGAGGACAAAATCGAGTTCGTAGATCGTCGGCACCAGGTTCGGTGAATCGATCTTCAGCACATACGTCGTGTCCGCCGCCAGGCTGGCCAGGCTGATACGACTCAAGTCGGTGCCGGCCAGATCCAGCAGGCTGCTGGCCGTCCCGCCGATCGATGGAAAAATCTCGTATCGCGTTGTGCCCTGGCGCGACTCCATCGACAAGTCAGCCGGGCTGTAGGCGTTGTAGGTCGGCAGGCTGGGATTGCCCGGATCGGCGACGCTGAAGATGCGAGCGTAATAGGTGCCGGCGTCAAGATTCTCGAGGCCGAGCTTGATAAAAGCCTGCGGCCGGGTATCGCCAAAGCTGAGAGGTGTCATCAAGTCACTGTCGTACAGTTCCATAACGACAATATCGCTGGCATCCTGCGAGAGCAGGCTGAACTTGTCGTTGGCGGTGCCCTTAGCTTCGAGCTTGAAGCGGAACCAGTCCTCGTCAGTCGGGGCATCGATACTCAAGCCTATGACGCGACGCACGTCGCCAATATCAACAATCTCGAAAGCCGCAGCAGAGGTGTTGTTCGGCAGGATGCCTGTGTCGATTTTATCCGGGTTTATCGTCGTGGACGTACTGCCTTGTTCGACGCTCGAGTCGAGCGGCGTGATCGAGATACCCAGACCGTCCAGGTCGGAGGCGCTTGTGAGAACGATTTCGGCGCTGCTCAAATCGGCGTCCGGTGCGATGCGGAAGGTGAAGTAGTCTTCGTCATCGGCGCTGTCCATGGTCAGGCCGTTGAACTTCGAATTCTGCGCGATTACCAGGTCGACATTCGCCGTCTGGTTATTGGCGAAATGCAGTTCATCGGTCGTCACCACCGAGGTCGTCTTCAGCGTCAGCGACGCTTGCGGCCCACCGACCACGGTCGACAGCGTCAGTTTGTCGCCGGAGGTGGCGGCGCGCACGAACGCACTCATGCCGGCCGTCTCGATGGCGCCGGTGATATCATCGACGAGATCGTTCAGATCCGTGTTGTCACTGGTGGCGGCACCAACAACAGTAAACGCAACAAACGCTTCACCGTCGACGCTCAGCGTCAGCGTCGCGTCATCTGTCAACTGGCCGTTCGCCGGGGCTGCTGCACCGCCCACTAACACAGCCTGGCCAACCGTGACCCCCGCGACAAAGCCGAGATTCGTGACCGTCTGAATATTGCCGTTGACGCCGCCGATCTCGATCGACGTGACGTGACTGGACGACCGCGGTGCGATGATCAGGCGGTTATTCGACGATTTCGCTTCGAGATCGTCCCCGAGACCGGCACTGGCCAGCGCACTATTGATGTCGGTCAACAGGTCGGCAGCGGAAGTGTTGTCCGAGGTACTGGAAATTGGGACGACATTCGCCTCGCGACTGCCGTTCAGGTAAAGGGCGATTGAAGGCGTGCCGCCGTCCTGGTTGGCCAGCGTGTAGGTCACCGCGTTCGCGACGGCAACCGCGGCGCCGACGTCGTCAACACCACCGCTGGTCACCACCGTGCCAGTTGTCACCAAGCCCGTGCCGTCGTTCTCGGGATCGCCCGCTGTATTAAGGACGGATGCAAAGAGAGCGTGGAATTCACTGGCTGCCGCCTCAGTCTGGATCGCTGCCAGGACCGTGTTCGCCGTTGTCGAACCGGCGTTGACCGTCACCGTCAGAGTGCGGGTCGGACTGTCGTAACTGGCCACGGCAATGTCGACGCTGCCGTTGTTGACACCGTCATCGACGAAGTTGATGGCAATGCCATTGTCCGCGGTACTGGAGTTGCGGGCCGTAAAGATCATGCTGTTGTCAGCGCCGATCGGGTCGGCGGCGGAAATCAGCATCGGCCGGCCCAGGGCATAGGCGGTACGCTGGATGTCATTGCGAGTCGCGCCTTCGGCCTGATCCGCGAGAATCGCGTTGCCGGTGAGGAATTCGATTTTGTCGTCGCCATCGCCGCCGTCGGCCCAGACGGTCTTCTGTGTTGTTGGACCGACCGTGATCTGGTCGTCGCCGCGCAATGCATCGATGATGATGGCCTTGAAGTCGCCTTCAGGCGGCAAGAGGCCCCCGACCAGCTTGGTCTCCTGGAACTTGATGGTCTGGGCGTCGGGGTCATCTTCCGCGTTTTCACGCTGCAGCGAGTCGAGGTCGATCTGGCTGTCCGAAGCTTTCCAGATCAACTCACCGTCACTGTCGGTCGCCGTGAAGCTCAGTTTTACCTGGGCGTCGAAGGTGAAATTGCCGTTGTTATTCGTCAGGCGCATAATCAGATGCTTGCCGGACAAGACGCCGGGCTCCGTCACAAAGTCAACGGAAATCACATCGTCGGCATTCGTGCCGCGATAGTACCAGACCTTGTTGGACTCGCGGGCAAACTGCTTCCAGTCGTCGCCCCCCAGACCGCCGTCAAGGCTGTCAAAGCCGGTACCATCGGCGCGGTACAATTGGTCGTCGCCGCCGTTGCCGTAAAGGAAATCAAGGCCGGTGCCGCCCCACAGGGTGTCGTCCTGTGCCTGTCCGAGCATGCGGTTGAGACCGGTCTCCTCGATGGCGTACTGGCCGTTGCCGTCATGGTCGTAAAGCACACCGGTGCTTGGGTCAGCATAGATGCCGAAATGCGATGCCAGCTTCAGAGAACTGTCCGCCGAGGAAATCGAAATGCGTGAACCGCTGACGCCGACTATGGCGCGCGGTTGCAGACCGTTGAGCTCGGCTTCAGCATCGATCGCCGCCTGCAGGTCGGCGACGAGGTCGTCGAGCGACGTGTTAACCTCGAGTTCTGCGAATGGGACAGTCGGCGACACAACCCAGCCGGCGCTCAGAGTCACGGTAAACGCCAGGTCAACCGTAATCTGCGTAATCCTGCCGCTGCCGTCGTTGCCCGCGTTGAGAGCCGCAGTCACCGGCAGGTCACCGCCGGCAGCCGTATTGATGGCGTTCACAGCATCTTTAATCTTGGCCGCAGTCGTACCGCCGCCGCCCGGCGGGTCGTAACGGCCGGCAGCCAGGGTGCCGCCGCCGGAAGTCACTGCGGCGTCGCGGGTGGTGTTGAAGGTGCCCTGCCCGTCGCCCTCGACGGCGGTAATCGCATAGGCCGCACGATAAACGTCACGACCGCTGAACTCAGCCTCAGTGGCAGTGACATCCAGGAATTTATCGACCGCCGCCGCAGTCGTGACCCCCTTGACCACGGTGACCGTGAGGCGATTACCCGCATAGGCAGCTCCCAAAACAGAACCACCGACAACCTCGAACTCGAGATTGTTGCCGCCCAGACCCGTCGTCTGCGCTGTAAAACTCAGGTCGTTGTTCAACCCCTCGTGCGAGTAATAGCCGGTCGCGGCCACATCGGCTCCGCCGCCGCTCATGAACCCGGTCTGCAGCGTCGTCAACAGGACGCCATCCGGAGAGGTCGCTTTGGCCGCAGCCCATTCATTGCGGAACTGCAGCGCTTCGCCACCACCGTCCAAAGTCAAGAAATTGACCACGTCAGCGTCGGTGTGCATACCCGCATCAATCGTGATCAACAAACTACGTGGCGTTCCCGCCTCGGCGTAATCAATTGAAATGGCGGCGCTGTCGCCGCCATCGACAAGGTCGACGATGAGGTTGTCGAATTGCGTACCGGCTGCAACCGCGGTGAAGTCAATGGCATTGTCGACGGTGTCGCCCGGGTTGGTGCGAATTGTCAGTTCCCGGGTGATCAGGTTGTAGCTCGCGTCCGCACCGCCGGCGCTGAGGGTCGGATCCTGGACGAAGGTAATGCGCAAGCCGACATCACTGCTCGGATCATCACCCGTGAAGCTCAGCGCATTGTTTTCACCGACCGGATCGAACTCCGCCTGTGCTGCGGCACCTGCCAAACGGATGCTCGGGATGCCGTTTTCCGGAGCATCACCCGTGCCGACGACAGAAGACAGCCCGGAGGAATTTGCGTTGTCGGCAATGAACAGGTCGGTGGCAACCGGAGAACCCGCACCGATGCCGCTCAAGGTGACCAACGTATCTTTGGTCGAGAAACGCAACTTCTGCCCGTCGAGATCGACGTTGATCCGCGAACTTAAGCCGGCCGTGTTGATCGCATTGATGACATCCGTCAGCAGATCGTTCGGGCTGGCGTTGGGATCGCTGTTGAGCGCGTCTTCGCCGTTCGTCTCGGCTGCTTCCACAACAACTTCGAAAGAGTTGCCGTCGGCGAAGACAAAAACGAAGTGCGCGTCAGACGTCAGTTGCCCGTTGGCCGGCAGGTCATCGCTGCCGGCAATCGTGACAGAA
>CAUZJQ010000160.1:0-9629 GCA_963580095.1 Lentisphaeria bacterium
TGCTGTCGCAGTAGACCGGATAGACCGGATCGGTGAGGGCGATGGTACTGTCGGTGGCGAAGATTTCCTGGATGTTGCCGGAATCGCACTTCGACCCGTCGGACACGAAGATCTCATCGGCGCCAATGTCGACACCGGCATCCTGGTATTCGTTCTTTGCGATCGCTTCACGCAGAAAGTCGAGACCCTGCTCAGAGGGATAGCCCCGGAACGACTCGTCGTGGGCAAGTTCCTCGGCGGCGTTTTTCATTGCGTCGATGATCGGGCGCGGGATGCCTTTGACGACATCGCCGATACCCATGCGGATGATTTTTGCGTCGCTATTGGCATCGGCGAAGGCGCTGACACGCCGGCCGATTTCCGGGAAGAGATAACCTGCCTGGAGCTTCAGATAGTGTTCGTTGACGTGTGCCATGGATCGCAAGAGTCGGGGTTGAAGTGGAATTGTTGAATGAGTGCTGGGACTATATCATCGGGAGGCCGGAGTGTGCAACCCTTGCCGGCGCCCGGTAGGGGCAAAAGCACGGAGTCGAAAAGATCGATAGGGGGCGTTGAATCTTGCGGAGAGGGTGCCAAGTCAAACAACTTCCCCGCTGCATTTCTCTGTGAGAAATGCGGATTTTTCAAAGTAGCTCCGCAGTCCACTGCTGTTGGGACCTGCGGTATGATCATTGATCTTACTTAGGGTTGGTGCCGTGCGATCAAGTGTGTCCTCGTGGTGAACCTCTCAGGGTTCTTCGAAGATTGCCAGGATATCGTTGCACAGCGCGGCGATGTCGGGGTTGCCATCGTCGGTGTTGAGGTGCCAGAGTCGGCCCCACCTGTCATTGGCGAGATGCTGTTCCATCATGGTGCGGCGCTCGTCACTGTTCACCTGTCGCTCGATTTTCGGGCGGGCTTCGTCCATCTCGATCTGCGACCGGTTCATCAGGCGCTCGAGTCGGACTGCTTCGGAAGCATCGACCAGGATGATGTTGTTATTGACCAGCTTGGTCCATTGCGCTTCGACGAGGATGGCACCTTCGAGCACGACAATACCTCGCGGTGAGGTCTGTGTCTCCTCATACAGTCGGGTCAGCATGGGCTCGCGCATGATCTGGTTCAGTTGTGTAAGTGCAGTTGGATTGGCGAAGACAATCTGGCCGAGGGCACGGCGGTCGATGGCGCTGCCCTCGAGCACGAGATGCTGCCCGAACGCGGCCGCGATGCGGTCGCGGGTCTTGCGGTAGATGGCACCGTCGGCATCGCTGAGCACGTAGTGACCGACTTCGTCGAGGCTGATGTAGGTTGCCGTCACCTGCTTCTGCAATTGTTCGATAAGTTGCTGCGCGACGTATGTTTTGCCGGCAGCAATGCCGCCCGCAATGCCGACCGTGAAGGTGCCGCGTATGCGCCGCTCCAAGGCTTCTTTGACATGCAGAGGGCAGTAATTGCTGACATCTCCGCCCTCGGCGACGATAGCCTTCACGACGCTGGAACTGATGTGCGACAACTCCGGACGGGTTGGATAGAAAACGGTGTCGACGCCGGCGTGCAGACTGTCGTTGACGGCGAACTGCACCATCTCGCCTTCGAGGTCGCTGTTGTTGCGGACGCCGCGGACGATAAAGTCAAAGTCATTGCGGTAGGCGTATTCGGCGAGCAACCCGGTGAAGCGGACGCAGTTGACGTTGTCGAGACCGTCGAAGCACTGCTGCGCCAAAGCCAGACGTTCGTCACTGGTGAACAGGTAGTTACCGACCTTCTGTGGATTTTCGCCGATTGCGACCACGACCTCGCTGTACGTGCGTGCAGCGCGCTGGGCAATGTCGATATGCCCGTAAGTGATCGGATCACCTGAAAATGCGTAGATAGCTCGCATGCGTTTACCCTGGGTCAGACGTTCACTTTCGGTCGCGACGGATCGATCAGCAGCGGTGCTTCGCCCCGAATGACATGCTGCAGATCACCGAGGCATTCTCTCGCCGTGACATAGCGGTCTTCAGGTTCTCTCGCCATCATGGTCAGCAGGACGTTGGCGACCGTGTCCGGGACATCCGGCTTGACCTTACGGACATCCGGCGCCGGCTCTTTGATGCGGGCGTCGATAACATCGAGCAGTTCGTCATAGCAGAACGGTGGCTCATTGGCGATCAGATGATAGAGCGTGCAGCCGAGCGAGTAGATATCGGAACGATTGTCCTGGTAGGCATCCTGGGTGACGCTCTCGGGGCTCAGGTAGAACGGCGTGCCTTCGACGGCGCTGATATCGACGGCCGAATGTTCGTGGGCGGTGACCAGGCCGAAGTCGAGCACCTTGACGTAGCCGGCCTTGTCGACCATTACGTTCTGTGGTTTGATGTCCCGGTGAATGGTAAGAAAATCGGACCAGACGAAATCGAGGGCGACGGCAACGTGGGTCGCTACCGTGAACGCGTCCATTGGGTCCATGGCGTCATAGTATTCGAGGTATTGCGCGAGGTTGATGCCGTCGGGAGGTTCATTGCCCGACATGGGGTCGTCACATTTACGACATTTCCGGGCGCTGTTCATGCTTGCGGATTAGTTAATTTTGGGGTGACAACACAACGAACTCGGCACGTCGGTTGTTGGCATATGCACGTTCACTCGTGCCGGTGTCGGCGGGTTTGTCTTCGCCGTAAGAAAGGGTACGCATGCGGCTATTATTTACACCGAGGGCGACGAGATAATCGCGCACGATGATGGCCCGGCTCTCGCCCAGGGCACGATTATATGTATCGCTGCCGCGGTTGTCGCAATGCCCTTCGATGACCAATTGGTAGCGGTTGTTCTCGAGTAGGTACTGCCCGAGCAGTTCGAGTTTGCGTCGTTCGGTGTGGCCGATCATATTCTGGTTGTAAGCGAAATAAATCGGCGTCCAACGTCGATCGGGATCCAGCAACACGACCATGGTAGCTTTGTCGCCATCGCTGACCGGCAGAGGGTCGTCGTATTTCGTCCACTTGTCCCAGTCTTCGCGTAGTTTTGTTGGCGGCTCGATCACGCGGAAACCAGCATCATTACCGGGCAGACCGGTAATGCCCGGAGTGTCGTTGCCGGTGTCACCTGTGCTGTTGTCGGCGGTATTCTGATCGCTGTGGTTTTGCGCAGCGTCTGGCATCGTGTTTGTGAGTACGGTGTACGGCGCCAGATGCTGCGAGTCGACGACAGGCGGCAGGAGGGCCGGGGTGCGGCAACCGACGAGAGTTGCTAGGGCTGCAAAGGTCAAGGCTCGGTACATGTTTGTGAACGTCCTTTATGGCCGGTGGTGACAGGTTGTGGTTGTTGCAACGAAACAGCATTCCGGCATGCCCACATTGCTGGATCGCTCATCAACAGTTACGTACTGTGCCTGGCGCTATTCTGTAGGTGCCAAGTGGTTATGTCGCAAGCTGTTGCGGCGAGAGGGCAGGGTCTTTTATGGGAGCCTCGCGACAACTTGTGTGTAATTTCCTCAACCTATATCGCGTATAAGCGGTGTGCAACTGGAAACCTGCGATTATTTCCGGCGTCTAACAATGCTGTCAATTGCGACGGTTCGTCACCTGCTTATGGTCTGGGAGGTGGTGCCGGAGTCTTGTTTTTCGGCAAGGTACAGGTAACTTTGCAAGTTTGTGTGCAACCCTTTGTGTTGACACGGGTTGAGGTTCATCCTATATTGGCTTCCATTAGTCTCCTCCATCCATCGAAAATATGTCCGGAAATCGCTCCGGAGTGAACGGGATCCGACATGGCTACACCGAAACTGGTTGTTTTGTCAGAGCAATTGCGAGGGCAAACCTACGAACTTAGTGAAGAAATGTACTCGATCGGGCGGGGTGAGCAGGAGAGCATCTGTATCCCCGACCCGACGGTAAGCGGTCGTCACTGTGACCTTGTTCGCAACGAGGACGGGACATATTCGGCCCGCGATCTGGGCAGCACCAACGGGACGCGGATCAACGGCGTGCGAATCACCGAGCAGCGTCTGGGGAACAGTGATATTCTGCAGGTCGGCGGCATTGAGATCATGTTCGACTGTGAAAAACAGTCAATCACTTCAGCGATGGCGACGCAGACTGGGATCAACTTGGAAGACACCGCCGGTGGGATGGTCGTCGAGGAGATGTCCAATTTCAGCCCGTTCGCCGGGAAAGGGGCGAGGGGCGCGGATAATCCCAAAATAAAAATGGTGGTGACTGGAATCATCGTCGTGTTGTTCATAGTCGTCTGCGTTCTCGGATATTTTCTGGCTCAACGCCTGAGGTGACCTTCGGCAGCGGCTTCGACACCGGGCGCCACGAGATTATTCTGAAGCTGCCGGTTACTTGCCGGTTTTGGCCCGGACCATGCGTCCGTGAGCCTGTATCGCTCTGGTTTTTAGCAATCATACCGATCCCTTACGAGGCTGCCAGTTTCTATGCCCGACGATAACAACAATCAGGATCAGGACGGCGGAAACCGTCCGCACGATACGAAGCCGTCGTCGCCGCAGTTTCCGACGATGCTGATCTGGATCATTATTCTCTTTGTCCTGCCGCTCGGTCTCATTTACATGATGGGCAGCAAGGAGAACGACGAAATGTCGACGTCCGAGTTCCTCTCCCAGCTGGCCAATAACCAAGTCTTTGAACTAGTCATTGAGAAGAACCCAAGCACCAGTAGGAGTATTGCGGTCGGCAAGTATAGGGATGATCAGGGCACCGAAAGGGCCTACGAAGCCGAAGTTTTCCTCAGTGATGATTTCCTGGAGATGGTGAAACAGAGCGGCGTCGACGACTGGAAGATTGAAACCAAAGACCCGATTGGCCGCACCCTGCTGCTGTTCATCGGTCCGCTGCTGCTTGTCCTGCTGATCCTGTATTTTCTCTTCGCACGCCAATTGCGGAACGCCGGCAAAGGTGCCATGCAGTTCGGCAAGAGCCGAGCCCGACTCAGTCAGAACCGACAGAAAGTCACATTCTCCGACGTGGCTGGGATCGATGAGGCGAAGGACGAGGTCGAGGAGGTCATTGATTTCCTCAAAGAGCCTGACAAGTTCAAGCGACTTGGCGGCCAGATCCCCAGGGGCGTAATCATGGTCGGTCCGCCCGGCATCGGCAAGACCCTGCTGGCGCGCGCTATTGCCGGGGAGGCCGACGTGCCGTTCTTCAACATCAGCGGATCCGATTTCGTCGAAATGTTTGTCGGTGTCGGTGCCAGTCGCGTTCGTGACATGTTTGAGCAAGGCAAGCGCAGCGCGCCTTGCATCATTTTCATCGATGAGATCGATGCTGTCGGTCGCTCCCGTTTCAGTGGCTACGGCGGCGGCCACGACGAACGTGAACAGACGTTGAACGCGCTGCTCGTGGAGATGGACGGGTTCGAGGGGAAGTCCGGCGTCATTGTCATGGCTGCTACCAACCGCCCCGACGTCCTCGACCCGGCGCTGCTGCGGCCCGGCCGTTTCGATCGCCAGATCAACATTGATTTGCCCGATTTTAAAGGGCGCCACGCCATTCTCAAGGTGCATGTCAAGAAAGTCAAGCTGTCGGACACCGTCGATCTCGAGATCGTTGCCCGCGGCACTCCTGGTTTCAGCGGAGCCGACCTGGCGAATCTGGTCAATGAAAGCGCCTTGTTAGCGGCGCGCGAAGACAAGAACGCCATTTATATGGACGACCTCGAAGAGGCTCGCGACAAAGTTTGCTGGGGCAGGGAGCGACGCAGTCGCGTCATCGACGATCACGAAAAGAAAGTCACTGCGTACCACGAGGCCGGTCACGCCCTCATCGGTCTGCACTGCGACAATACGACGCCGTTGCACAAGGTCACGATCATCCCGCGCGGCAAAGCCCTTGGCGCGACCATGCACCTGCCTGAGTACGACAAGTACACGCATACCAAGACCGAGCTCGTGGATGAGCTCACGGTGCTCATGGGCGGCCGCTGCGCCGAAGAGATTATCTTCAATGAAATCACCAGTGGCGCCTACGTCGACATCAAGCAGGCCTCCGCGATCAGCCGTAAGATGGTTTGTGAATGGGGCATGGGCGAGACCGTCGGCTTGCTCAACTACGGTGACATCGATGGCTATGGTCAGGAGCCTTATCACGGCGGCTACAGCCCCGAAACTGCCCGCGAGATCGATCTGGAGGTACGGGAGATCATTGCCGGGGTCAGCCAGCGTGCCATGGACATTCTGATGACGCATCGCGACCAACTCGAAAAGCTAGGCGAACAACTGCTCGTCGAAGAGACGATGGACGTCTTCGAGATCAAAGGGCTGCTGGACATGCCGGTCGGCGACACCGAGAATAGCCGCCGCTTCAAAGGGAAAGGCCGCTTAAGCTCGGACGAAGACACCCTGGACAGCGGTGATGGTGATGGCACCGAAGGGGTGCCGCTGCTGGTTGAAGCTCCGGTGGACGATGATGTGGAGATGCCAGCTCCCGTTATCCCGGACGCCCTGGCCGACGATGACGCGGAAGTTGACAATGTCGACGTAGACGACAAAGCCAATGAAAAGGTCGTCGATGGGCCGTTGCCGGAAACCGCCGAACCCCTTGCACCCGACCGCCATGATGATGCTACGGACGCCGTCACCGGATAACATTTCCCGGTTGCCGGCCTGTGTATGCCTGGAGCGGCCCAGCCCCGGCCGGCGGTCGCAGATTTACCCGCTACGGTTTGACTCCTTACAGAATGGTGTCATTTAGGTAGCCGTCCCGCGAGATATACCGTATCCAGACCGCCGCGTGACGTGTGCGGCTGCAACCAAATTCCACACCGAAACAGAGAGTGGAATCGCCATGGCGCGACCGGAGTCCAGCCTCCAGCTAAGTTCGAGTGACATGAATGATCACGGTGTTCATACCGTACTTGTGGTCGATGACGTGCCCACCAATGTCAAGATTCTTGTGGCGCATCTGGAGGCCAAAGGATTTAAGACGCTCGCTGCCTACAACGGCGAGGAAGCCATGACGATGGCGCTCAAGCATATGCCGGATCTGGTCATGCTTGATGTCAACATGCCGGTCAAGAACGGGCTCGAGGCGTGCGAGGAACTCAAGCAGAATCCTGAAACCATGATGCTTCCCATCATTCTGGTGACAGCCAACTCGGACACCAATGAAATCGTCAAGGGCTTCGAAGTCGGTGCCGATGACTACCTGATCAAACCCTACAATTACATGGAGATGCTGGCACGCGTCCGCTCCATGGTGCGGATCAAGGATACCCAGGCGATGCTGCTGGAGGTCAATCGGCACATCGACGACCTCAACCACGATCTCGAAGCCAAAGTCAAGGAGCAGGTCAAGGAACTCGAGCGCGTCAACCGCCTGCGTCGCTTTTTCTCACCGCAGATTGTCGATTCCATCGTCTCCGACGGCGCCGAGGACATTCTCAAAGAGCATCGCCGCGAGATCACCGTGGTTTTTCTGGATTTGCGGCATTTCACCAGTTTTGCGGAGACCGCATCGCCGAATGAAGTCATTTCGACGATCCGCGAGCTGCAGGCCTGTGTGGGGCCGGTGATCTTCCGGCACCGTGGTACGCTGGAGCGGTTCACCGGTGATGGCATGATGGTGTTTCTTGGTGATCCTGAGCCGATGGTTGATCACCCGTTGCAGTCGGTGAAGATGAGTATTGCTATCCAGAAGGAAGTGGATCTCTGCCTGCGCGAGTCCTGGGCCGCCAAGGGATATGACCTTGCGCTCGGTATCGGTATGGCAACTGGCGTCGCCTCGTTGGGCACGATCGGGTTCGAGGGTCGTCTTGATTACGCCGCCATCGGCAGTGTCACCAATCTCGCTGCCCGCCTTTCCAGCCGTGCCGAGGGCGGGCAGATTCTGTTATCCGCGAGAACCAATGAAATGGTCGAGAGCGCTTGTCCGACGAATGCCGTCGGTGAAGTCGAATTGAAGGGCTTCTCGCATTCGCAGGCGCTGTACGAGGTTTCTCCCGACGTCCAGCTCGAGGCTATCGGGTAAACGGTGGGCTTTGTCCCAACGTGGACTTTCTCGATCGCCACTCGCAGAGCCGGCACCGGATTTTGCGTCGGCGGCGAGGAATGGGGCCTGATTGAAGCTCAGCCGGATGCCCCCGAGGCAATTCTTGCCGATGGTGAGCCGCGACTTTTTTTCTCTCTCTCTTTCTCTCTTTCTTTCTCTCTCTTTTTCTCTCTCGCGAACCATCGGTTTATTTTTTTATCAGTCGCTGAGGTCGGCCACCCAGTCGTCCGCCTTGGCCAGGCGATTGGCGAGGATACAGGCGATGCTGCGCACAACTTTGAAGGCGTTGAGATCGTCGGCATCGAGCTTGGCGTTGAATGCGGCCGCCGGCAAATGGGTGACGCGGCCGGATTCGGTACAGCGGACTGTTGCAGCGCAGGATGCCTTGCTGATCAGGGACATTTCCCCGAAGAAAGACAGCTCGCTGAGATGCGCCAGCACGGTTTCCGAGTTACCATCGGATTTGATCACGTCGAAGGTGCCTTTGCTGATGATGTAAAGCCCGTCACCAGTCGCGCCTTCTTTGACAATGTCGTCGCCGATCTCTGTCGGTATGCCCTTGCTGATCTCGAGCAGTTCGGCTATTTGCATGCCCTCCAGGTCATCGAATAGCGGCACTGTCCCGAAGCGTTCCGTATCTGTGGCCATGAATTTCTCCCGTGCTGGTTGGTTGTACGTGGTCAATGTAAACACACCCGTCCGAATGTCTAACTCGAAACGCGACGGTTTGCGTCGATATCGGTATCTGCTTATGCGTATACGATTCTCCGAATAAGCGGCCGCCGAGCTGGGTCGGCATAATCTGCATATCAGTGCGGCCGAGTACGACAAGCTGCTTGTAGTCCTCGGTACTTTTCTCCGTCACCCTTGGCGATGAGATTTCCGTTCAGTTGCTGATCGGCCACGAATACTACATGACCGGTCGGCTGGCAGGCACTACCGCCGGCCATTCCGTCATGTTCTGGCGAAACAGCCCGGTCATGCCGGTGCCTGCCAATACATGTATTGGCCGAGGTTCCTTCGGGAAACGACTGTCGGGAGCGAGGCGGGGAGTAATTGCCAGGCAGTGAGATGACATTGCGGTGAAAACTCAACAGCCGGAGCCAATGCCAAGATTCGTGTAAGCGTGTCAGTCGATTGCCATGCTTCCGTAAAGCGGCACTCCCGACTGCTCCGACAGCGTATCGAGGTACGCCCGCACCGTCGACGGATATTCGAGGCCGCCGATGATGGTAATGCCGCGCAGATGGCCGAACAGCAGAATGTCGTCGTACGACAACGTGCCGTTGACTGCCCCCGGCGATTCGATGATTGCGGCGAGCGTGACCAACTTAATGTTCAGTTCCTCTTTCAGTTCGGCACTGTTCGCCAGATGCTCGGCGAAAGGCCCGATCGATTCTTCCTTCTTCTCGGTGAAATAGGCGATCCCGCCGGCAGTCGCGAACTCCGCCAGTGGCGCCTGGACCCAGCGCGGCATGGTCAGCGGATTCAACGCTGCGTTTGCCAGCCAGTCGGTCAGTTCCGGCCGATTAGCGGACGGAGCCAGCACTGGTTCACCAAAGTTCTGATCGATAAACGTAACGATATCCAGGCTCTCCGGCATGTGCGTACCGTCGTCCTTCGTCAGGATCGGCACCACCTTTGTACCGATCAAAG
>CAUZJQ010000161.1:0-9624 GCA_963580095.1 Lentisphaeria bacterium
GAGCAGTCGAAGATCATCTTGAACCGCCTGCTGTCGGGGGCGCCGGGATCGATGATCACCGATGGGCAGAAAGACTCCAGTTCGGCGGGCAGGATGTAATTGTTCGCGCTGCTTCCGAGGTGCTCGTCCATGTTCAGAATAGGGCGGTCCCAGTGAAGGCCGTCGGCACTAGTCGCATACGCTGTCTTACACTCAGTAGCCCCCCAGCCCGCCATCCGGTTGGCGACGCGGTACCACATTTTGAACAGCTTGTCCTGGGGGTCGTACAGGACGTTCCGGCCGTTGAGATTGACGTCCTTCGTATCCCAGGGTGCATCGGGCACCATGACCGGTTCGGGATGCTTGACAGCCTGGTTGGTAACGCGCCGGAGGTTGTCGGACTGAACTACCGACGAATCATCGATGAACAGATACTTTTTACGGTATTCAGGTTGGGCCATAAATCAGCTTTCCGGTTTGAGGCTTCAGTCGGTTCGTTAGCCTACTCGCGATCTCACTGGTCATCGCTTCTTTCCATTGTTTGAATTTAGTCCAAATAATTGCGATTAAGAGTCGCGATGAGGATCTTACAGTTCAGAGTGTAGGGGGGGCGTTGTAACCGTGCCCGGTTTGGTTGCGGATCGTTGTCTTGGAATATAGTGTAGGCGTGCAAATGATTCTTCCCGGCGCGGCTGGGGCGTCAATCCGACTGGTCTCTCGCAAAGCAGGCAAAAAGGAAATTCAGATGAGTATGCACGCTTACCGTCCAATTGACGCCGACATGCCGCATTTGCGCGAGTCCGCGGACTGGGGCACCGACCCCGATAGCGGGGCCCGCATCATCCGGCTGACCACTAGTGTGGCGATGAGCCACAATATCTACTGCGAGCAGCCGTATGGCTCACCGGACGGTCGCCGCCTGATCATCTTCCGCACCGCCGACTCCCTTCTCCCCCATTGCCAGTTGTTGATAATCGACTTGGAAGAACGCGACACGACGCTGGTTGAGCCCGACGTACCGTCGGAGTCGGTTGGTCACGTGTCATGGGGCGAGTGGGTATACTATCCGATGCACGACGGTTCGTTACGCCGCGTCTCGCTGATGACTCTGACCCGGGAAGAGGTCCTGCCAGCCGGTTCGATCCCGGTGTTTCCTGCTTGTTGGATCGATTCAATCTCCTCAGACGATCGATATGTGATCGCTATAGAATCCGCCGGCGACTCCTACGTTACCAGTGCCATCGACCTGCACTCGGGCGAGCGGCATGTCCTCGCCGATGGCCCGGAAAACCGTAATCCGCACCCGCAGATGTCACTGGACGACCCGGCGCGACTGCTTTACCAGATGATTGGTGAGCCGAAGAGCGCCGGCGAAGCCATTCGGGTGGCACTTAATGTTCGTGACCTTGCCGGCGGCGAGCCATCACGCTTGCCGATCGGCGATCCCTGGACGGCAGAGTCGAGCGGGCACATGGCATGGATCGCGAATACCGGCCGTGTCGCCTGCGCAGTGAACTGGGATCGGCAAAACCGTTGCCATGATCCGCGGCATCCGGAGGGCAACCTGGTATACGCGGCACCGGGGGATGAGCGCCCGACCGTATTCCCGGCGCCCGACTTCGGTTTCTATCACGTGTCCGTGTCGCGCTGTGGCCGGTACTTCGTGTGCGATGATTTCATGCACTTCCAAGCCACCGGTCCGGTCGATGGCAAGGTGGGGCCTTGCCCGATTGTCATTGGCAACTTTGAAACCGGCAAGTGCAAAGCATTGCTGCGCGACTGCCAGAACTACGGCATTGCCGGCTACTCGCGCTTCGAGCCGAATCCGTACTTGACGGCCGACAGCCGCTACGTGATCTACAACGCATCGCCTTTCGGCACCATGCAGGTCTTCGCCGCTGAGCTGCCGAACGGTTTCCTAAGCGATCTGGATTAGAAACAGTGTGGGACAAGGGTGACTGGCAAAGGTGTCGGTGCATCGTAAGTTGGTCGGCTCGCGCATCAACAATGAACTCGAGAATCCAGTCATAAACCGGCTGGGTCTTCAAAGCAAGGATAGGGAAATGAGTTTGAAAAGAATCGTTCGGCCATTGCTGCAGACCGTCGTTTGTCTGATCGCCATAGTGTTTTGTCATGCGTCTGCGTCTGCCGCGGAGTTGGTGATCGCAACAAAGGACAAGGCGAACGCCGTGATTGTGCTTTCGCCGGACGCCGGCGAATGGGAGAAGGAGGGTGCGGACCAGCTGGTGCGATGCATCGGCCTGATGTGTGGCAACGCGCCGGAGCTCCTCAACACGCCGGCCGCCATTGCCCAGGCGCTGGCCGGCGACGCGCCGGTGATCGTACTTGGCCAGGCGGCGATCAAGGCGAAACCCGAGCTGGAGAAACGTATCGCAAAGGTTCTCAAGAAGAACCCCTACCTGCGCACCGACGGTATCGCGCTGGAACGTGAGGGCAATCGTGTCTACGTTGCCGGAAACAACGACCCCAGCCACTACTATGCGGTCGCCGAGCTCCTGCGCCGCTGGGGCTGCCGCTGGTACATCCCGACGGAAGTCGGCGAGTGTATTCCGGATGTTGACAGGATCTCTGTCGACCAGTTGGATCACGTTTTCTCGTCGCCCTTCGAGGTCCGCGGCTATTGGATCTCGTGGCTCGGTTCGAGTGCCGGTGTGAAAGATTTTCGCCGGCTGAACATGATGGGTGGTCGTGAAGGTTTCCCCCGCACCTCGCATGCGCTCGGCAAGTTTGTGAAGGGGTTAGCCGAAAGCACGATGAAGGTTCCGCTTACGGATCCGAATACCGCACAGCATGTTGTCGAGCAGGTCGAAGACCGATTCGCGGCTGGCGAGGGGTTCTCGCTCGGGATGGACGATGGCGCCTACGACTCTGATTATCCGCCTGACCGTGAACTGATGAAATTGCAGTGGGACAAGTACTTCATGCGCTGGAGCGTGTCGGACGCCTTCCTGGAACTCTATAACAACATCGCCAGGCTCCTGCAGTTCAAATATCCGGACAGCGACGGCAAGATCGGATTTCTGTTGTACGTGAACATGACGATCCCGCCGGTCCGCGACATGAAAGCCGAACCCTCGTTGTTTGCCGATCTCGCCCCGATCGATATCGATCCGATCCACGGGATGGATGATGTTCAGTCGCCGCCGCGCCAGGAATATCGTGACATGATGTATAAGTGGGCGAAGATTTTCGATGGACGCATCAGTATTTACGACTATGACCAGGGCATGCTCATTTGGCGGGACATCCCGAATCCGTCGCACCAGGCATTTCGTCAGGACGTCCAGCATTATCGCAAAGCCGGCATCATGGGGATCAATACCGAGAGCCGCAATGCAATCGCCACGACCTTCCTGAACCTGCACATTCGCGGGCGCCTGATGTGGGACCCGGACGAGGACGTGGATGTGCTGCTCGACGAATTTTACCCGATTTTCTACGGGCCGGCCGCCGAGCCGATGCGGATCTATTGGTCCACTATCTACGATGCCTGGGAAAAGACAATCGTCACAGAGCACGAGTATTTCGTCGCGCCGGCTATTTACACGCCGGCGGTCATGGCGGTCCTGACCGAGCAGATCGCGGCGGGGGAGCAGATCATCAACGACCTTCGGAAACAAGGACGTGCGCTGTCGCGCAATGAAAAACTCTATGTCGACCGTATGCGTTTCACGAGCTACAGCTATGGAATCACGAAGGGCTATATGGATATGGTGCATGCCGCGGCAACCGAGTGTGAATACGCCAGGGCAGGCGAGATCGGCGTACGCACAGTCGCCCTGCGCGAGGAGATGTACCAATGGAACGATATCTTCGCGACCTACAAGCGCATGAATCTTACCGACGCAGCACACTGGTGGCTGGGCGAGGCGAAGCAGTACCGGGAACTCGCCGCATATGTTGATGGAACCAGGGGGAAGCTGATTGCACGGTTGCCGATCGAATGGGCGTTGCGGCGCGATGTGGATGACGACGGGGTGGCAAAAGGGTTTTCCGGCACCGCAGACATCGACCTGACCTACTGGAACAAACACAAGGATTCGCTGACCCCGGACAACCGACGGCTGTATCCCGACGAATGGGAAATGATCCGGACCGATCTGTACGCCCAGGCACAGGGTGTCCGCGCGCCGGACCGCCAGAGCTATACCGGCACACTGTGGTACCGGACAGAGGTGGAACTGACCGCTGAAGAAGCCGCCGACGCGCATATCCGGTTCCCCGGCATCTTCAACGAGTCATATGTCTACATCAACGGCGATGAAGTGGCGAAACGCGAAAACTACAAAGTGATGTGGTGGCACAATGACTATGGGTTTGAATGGGACGTTGATACCGCCGGTAAGCTGAAGGCCGGGAAAAATGTGATCATCGTGCGATGCATCAATCCGCACCACTTCGGAGGCATCTTCCGGCGCCCGTTCCTGTACAAGCCGGTGGGAGAGGAGTGATGCGCCGCGGCGTCATGTGTTTGCTTCAGGCGCCGCTGAAGATCACGGTAGTGCCGATCGGACCCCGGCCCAGCGCTCGGCCATGCCGTCGGCATAGCAACTTGGCTCGTAGCCCATCAACAGATAGATCTTGAGGGCGGCCAGCCGGTGGTCGTCCGTCCGCAGATAGATGCTGTCGTAGCCGATGTCGAGAAGCCGGCAGGTGACGGCTGCAGAGACCGCGCGGCCGAGACCTTTGCCGCGGTGATCGGGATGGGTCACGACCCAACCGAGCTCAGCGAGCACAGGAACCTGCGGACTCGGGTTGTGGTTGCCCACAGCGGCTGCAGCAAGGTCACCACTGCTCTCATGCTCGATGATAAAAAAGCCCCCGGGCACCACGCCAGCCACCATCGCTTCTACTGCTTCGGGTGATTGCCAGATATCGAATCCGCATAAAACAGCCAGGGCGCTATGTGCCTCTCGGTCTGCCGGACGATACTGCCGCAGTCGATACCCGGCAGGTACATTGACGTCCGGCGGATTGTTCCGGCGTTTTTCCGGCCAGGCCATGATCAGTTGCTGCCCGGCAGTCTCGGCTGTCTCGGCGGTCCAGTTGCGGGAATCGGGTACCGCGAGCCATTGCCCATCCTGTTGGATCGATTGCTGGCTGATCAGTCCCGGCAATGTCATGTCCATTGCTTCGTGGATACCGATCGGACTGGGCCGGCGTCGATGAACGGCATCGATGAAGTCGAGCACAGTGTACAAGTCGCCGCCGCCGTGACCTGCCTTTTCCGCCAGCGCCATGCCGGCTTTGTACCAATCCGGCAGATAATCGTCGACGATCGTGTCGAACCTTTCCCACTCCGACGCCGGCGGCTCGCGTTTTTCATCCGGCAACGCTGCTTTGTCGCCGCCTGCCGGATCGCGGTGCCGCAGCCAGATTTTGTCCGACTCGTCGAGGCCGCGCGCCGATTCGTAACAGCCCATTGTGCCTTGCAGCGCGTATCCGGCCATGTTGTGTGGCCGGTCGCTGAGCATGTCAACGCGAATCTTCACCAGCCCGCCGCCGCTCATCCGGCAGAGCATCAGACAAGTATCTTCGTGCTCGTAGGCATCGTCACGCGCGTCGCGATAATGATGGCCGCTGCCGGCGCACGACACGGATGTCACCCGCTGCCCATCGAACCACTGGAGGATGGGGCCCAGGCTGTGGGTCGGATAGGTGACGCCGTTGATTCCAGTCTGCCAGCGGCGGCGCCATTTGGTGAGTTCATTGAGCCCTTTCAATTCGTGGAGGTACTCACCCTCGGCATAGTAGAGTTCACCGAACAGCCCGGCCCGCACCATTTCACGGATCGCCACGTTGTTTCGCAAGTAGGCGTAGTTCTCACCCATCATGTAGACTGCATTACTGCGATTGCAGGCAAGGACCAGGTTTCGGCACTCCTCGATAGAGACGCCGGCGGTCACCTCCGAGAAAACGGCGATGTTCCGATCCAGTGCTGCGATCGCCTGTGGTGCGTGGAACTGCATCGGCGTGCCGATCATCACCGCATCGACACAGTCGCTGTCGAGCATGGTCTCGAAATCGCTGAACTGATGCTCGGCGCCATAGCGTCGGGCAGCGTCTGCCAGGCCGTCTACGTTGGTGTCACACACCGCACTGATGACAATATCGTCCGGCCTGCTGTCACACGCATCCTTGTAGCATGCACCGCGTCCACAAACGCCGACAATGCCCAATCTTATTCTTTGGTTACTCACCATCTGATGATCGACAGGATTTTTCTTTTCGGGTGCGGGCAAGGTAGCGAGTGTAATCCCCGCCACTTAATCTCATTTCCTTAATACATAGCCCAGCGCTACGAATACAAATCGGCACTGCTTCGGGCTTGAAATAGATCATGTATTTTTCATTCCAGTGTCAGTTCAACTGTTGGCGTTGCATCTTTCAGGTGCGGCCGAAACCAACTGGATTCTGGAGTTACGTTCAATGACTTGATCGTCTTGAATTCGCCTTTTTCTGCGGCCGGTACCAGTACCGACACCGTGTAGGTAGGGGGCCCGATGACCGTGCCGTCAGAATTAATTTTCCAGGCGTTGACGATCAATGATTTCTGCGACCCGGATAGTGGCGTGAGATTGTTCTTGCGCACTGGCGCCGGTGAATTGCGGATATTCGGATCGATTGCCCCCGGCGCAAGGGAGAGGGGCGCCGGATTTGCCGTTTTAACGCCGACCCAGGCATTTTTCGGCACCTTGCCCTTGAGCCCGACAACCAGGTAGTACATGGCCTGAATCATCGGCGGCGGCGGCGACGTCCGCACCGAGCCATCGTCAGGGCGAAAGGGGGCATACGTTGGTTCACGCACGACCTGCACCGGGTTGAGCCCGCTGTTCAGTAACTCCAATTGCCCGTGATCGCAGGCAAGTACTTTTCCCTTCTCCGGAACTTTGCGTGTCACCCAGTTACTTATCTGCACGACGCCTGAAAAGCTGATGGATTTTTTACAGTTTTCCGTGATCAACCCATCGACCGCGCCGGTTGACCGTTCAAAGAGTTCGATACCGATTCTGGTGTTTCTAATGGTCATGTCCTGGATCATGAAATTCTTGCCCCACCAATAGAATCCAATGTTGCATCCGTCGATGACGTTCTGAGTTATGGCAACATCATTAGACGCAATACTATGGATGCCCATATTATATTTACCGATAATATCGTTGCCGCGAATTTCGGCCAGTTCACAGTGGTGCACCGTGATCGCTCCGTTTCCGAACCCATGTTGACTGTCGCGCTCGAACCGGTTGTTTATGACCAACGGGGTGTCACAACCGTTCAAATAGATATTGCTGTTCCCGCTGAACAGGTTCTCGGCGATATTGAGGCGTTCGTTGAATTTCGCGCCGGTATTGTCGACCGCGTGAGCGTCTATGGTCACATTGACGATCTGTGCGCGCTGAATGTCCAGTCCCGAGCCCTTCGATACGCTGACACTGGCGGATTTGTGATAGATTCTCTCGTCATTGCGCACCGATGAAATCAGCACATTCGGCTTTCCGTCTACAGTGTCCGTGCGTCCGACGACAGTCAGTGAACCGCTCTTTCTCAGTCTGAGGAGGCGAACCTTCATGGTGGCACCGACCATGCGCAGCTCGATCCGATCCTCACGGCTCGCAGTCCCGTCGAGGCGGATTGCCCCGTTCGACTGCACCAACCCGCCAAACGAGGCACGGATCCTGCCGGCCTTTGTCTTGAACGACAGTTTGCCTTTCTTGTCAATAAAGAGTTGACGGCACGTGACTCTGTCTATGTCATTGCGGTCGAAAATCACATTGTCGTCACGCCCGATAACAACTACCGCATCGGCCCCCGGCACCGCTCCGGTCCGCCACGTGGCCGGGTCGCTCCAATAACCACCGCCCCGGCCGTTTGAGTATTCTTCACGAGCGACCCCGGTTGTCCAGGCAATGAGGCAGGTCGCGATTACGATTAGAGATTTGTGAACAGGCATCGGCAAAAATAAGTAGAATTGGACTCTGCGTCCGTTCGATTCGACTCGGGCGGACATGGTGTTTTATACAAATACCATGGCTCGTAGCAGATGCATCCATTTTGTATTATTATCTGGTGCAAGCAGGCACATAGCCGCAGGACGGGATTCTCAACCTTTGCTGTTTTTCCGCTTGACCTTTGGCCTACTGATCAGCATACTTTAACATGCTACTTCATGAACGACTAAATATGATCGGCAACCCGCTTGCCGGGCGCGTCAATACATCATCGACCGGCTTCCGCGCCGCCACGTCGGCTGGGGATATCGTCTTTCAGCCGGCCGGCGTATCCGGCAGCGTCGAGCAGTTCACAGATGACGCGACCGGGCTCGCGGTTTCCTGTGACATCGAATGTCTCGACGAGACCCTGGTTCTGCGCAGTACAATCTGCAATTCGTCGGACGATCCCGTTACGCTCGACGTCCTGGCGCCGTTGCACATTGTGTTTGATCAAGAGCCGCGTGAATGGTCGCACTACCATGCCCAAGGGGGCATAACAGACTACCAGATTCCGACCAAGGCTTACGCCGTCAGGAAAACCTTTGAACTTACCCCGGAACTGCGGCTGGAGAGCCACATTCTGGGGCGTTCCTCCAACAAAGATTTGCCCTTGCTCATTTCGGTTGCGGAATCGCTGAAGGCTGGTTTTTTCTGCGGGCTCGAGTGGTCGGCGACATGGTCGATAACGGTTACAGCCAGGAACGACACACTGGTGCTCACAGCGGCGCCAAGGACCCACGCGCTGGTGTTGGCTCCCGGAGAATCGCTGCAACTTCCGCCGGCGCACCTTGGTTTTTTTGCCGGCAATTTTGACGACGGCACGAACGCTCTGCGTCGTCACATCTATAAGCACGTGTGTCCCCAATACCAGGGTAAGCCAACGCTGCCCCAAGTCAGCTACGACCATTGGTTCGGACTGCAGAACCTCAACAGCATCGACCTGATGAAAGAGCAGGCGGTCCGGGCGGCGGAGCTTGGCTGCGAACTGTTCGTGCACGACGCGGCCTGGTTCGCCGGGGGCTTTCCGGATGGTGTCGGCAACTGGGATGTCGTTGACCACGAAAAATTCCCCGACGGCCTTGAGCCGCTGGCGGACTACGTTCGGAGCCTGGGGATGGCGTTTGGTTTGTGGTTCGAGATCGAACGCGCTGCGCCGGGCACATCCGCAGTTGATAAGCATCCGGAATTTTTCTTCGAGACCCATCAGTTCACGGATTGGGGACCCTGGGAGCGGCAGCAGTATCACCTCGACCTGTCACGCACGGATGCCCAGGATTGGGTGATCGAGACGATCGGTGGCTGGATCCGGCGACTTGATCTGCGCTGGAGCCGCTGGGACTACAACATCGAACCAATGCCGTTCTGGGACATAGTCGATCGCTCGGGCAAGATTCAGTACGCCTATATGCAGGGACTCTATCGTTGCCTCGATGTGCTGATGAAGGAGCACCCGAGCTGGATGGTCGAGCAATGCGCCAGCGGCGGACGTCGCGTTGATCTGGGGACGATCCGGCGGGGGCACACGTTCTGGTTTTCCGACCACACCGATACAGCGTCCTGTTGCCGGCATATGCAGGCACGTGCCAACCGCTTTCTGCCGGGGCACCTGCTGAACTCTTCAGTCATGGTGCCG
>CAUZJQ010000162.1:0-9365 GCA_963580095.1 Lentisphaeria bacterium
ACGGTCCGTGCTTCCTCGAGGCCGACGAATTCGATGACATTAGTTTCTGCGTTGCGCGGTGCACGGAAATTCAGTTGCTGGCGATAATGTGCTGCCAGCAGCAGGTAGCGGACCTCGCGGCCAGTGTAGCCGGCATCGAGCAAATCGCGCAAGGTGAAGAAATTGCCCTCGGACTTCGACATTTTCTTGCCGTTGACCATGAGGTGTTCGCAGTGCAGCCAGTAGTTTACGAAGGTCTCGCCGGTCGCTGCTTCGCTTTGGGCGATTTCGTCTTCGTGATGGGGGAACATGTTGTCGACGCCGCCGGTGTGCAGGTCGAAATGTGGGCCGAGATACTTCATGCTCATGGCGCTGCACTCGATATGCCAGCCTGGCCGGCCGCGGCCCCAGGGGCTGTCCCAGGCGGTGTCGCCATCTGTCTCGCCCCAGGCTTTCCAAAGCGCGAAGTCTGCAACCGAGTCTTTTTCATACTCATCGTTTTTGACACGGGTGCCGGAGCGCTGGCCGGATCGATCGATCTGGGCGAGCTTGCCGTAGTCGGGGAATTTGTCGATCGAGTAGTAGACACAATTGTCGTCGCTGACGTAGGCGATGTTTTTCTCGATCAGTGTTGTGATGATGTCAATCATTTCGCTGATGTGATCGGTGGCGGCGGGGTACGCCTCGGCCCGCTCGATGCGCAACTCGTCGACATCCTCGAAAAAAGCGTCCTTAAACTGCTGCGTGAAGGCGTCGAGGCTCATGCCGGCGGCGATCGAGTCGCGGATGGTCTTGTCGTCGACATCCGTCAGGTTCATCACCTGGTTCACTTCGTAACCGCAAAAACGGAGGGCGCGACGCAGGATGTCTTCGAATATGTAGGCGCGGAAGTTGCCTATGTGCGCGTAGTTGTAGACGGTCGGGCCGCAGGTGTACATAGCAGCCTTGCCGGCTTCGCGGGGCTCGAAGGCTTCCTGTCTGCGGGACATGGTGTTGTAGAATTGAAGCGCCATGAATGCGTGGAATTGCGGTTTTACGTTTTGGAATGGTTATTGTACCGGCACCTCATACGGATAACAAGGTTGCACGTATGGCTCGGAGGGAGCGCATGAGTACCAGAAAACATCGCAGAAAAATAACCAGAATCCTTGTCACGCCGTTTGCGGTCGTGGCTTTCCGGGTGATTCAATTACTGCCGCTGGGGTTTGTGCACAGGCTCGCCGCTGTCGGCGCCCGCCTGATTTACGCGTTGCCGTCCTGCCGACGTCTACTCGATGCCAACCTGGCCGTGGCATTTCCGGACTGGGATGGCAGCCGGCGCCAGTCCGTAGCGGTGCGGTCGCTGCGCAATGTCTGCTACACGTTCCTCGAGTTTATCTGGTTCATGCCGCGCCATGATCGTATTGTCGACTATGTGACGATCGACGACGACGTATTACAGTTGTTGCGGGCCGCGGCGGACAACGATTCAGGCTCGATTTTCCTCGCACCGCACCTCGGCAACTGGGAGTTCGCCAATCTTGTAATCAATGCCCACGGCCTGCACACGACATCGGTATATGCCAAGATCAACAACCCGTACGTCGAGCGCACGATCATTAGCGGGCGGACGCGGTTTGGTGCCGAACTGATCACCGAGCGGAGTGCGGCGAAAGCGATCATGCGGTTGCTGCGCGGCGGCAAGACGGTTGGCTTGCTTATCGACCAGAATACGCGGCCGCGGGATGGCGGGATATTCGTCGATTTTTTTTCGTTGCCGGTGCCGGTGAGCCGGGCGCCGGCGACATTTGCGCGTAAGACCGGGGCATCCGTCATTGTTCTCTGCTGTGTGCGCGACGATAGCGACCGTTTGCATTTCAAGGCCGTAACATTGCCGCGGCCCGGGGCGGAATATGAATCGGACGAGGCATTGATTACCGACATAAATCGGCAGACGGAAACCTGGATTCGCGGGTATCCCGATCAGTATCTGTGGCTTTACCAGCGCTGGTTCTATCGCCCGGAGGATATCGATGCGGCAACACGGGCGAAGTATCCATATTATTCGAAGGACGTTTGACAGTTGCTCCTTGAAAACGATCGGTGCGGCACTACCCTATCACAGGTCTGTGGGCGATTAGCTCAGTTGGTTAGAGCGCCTGCTCGACACGCAGGAGGTCACAGGTTCGAGTCCTGTATCGCCCACCACTTACCCTTCCGCGGTTTCCGGCACTTGCCCGGCTCTGTGTTCTTCGATTTTTTTGATGTCGCCCTGTCATTGCAGTAGTGTTGCTAGCGGCGACACGTCTTCGCGATCGTTCTGATGTTGCCGTTGCGAAAGGTCGAGAATTTCGCCTTTTCCGGTTGTGAGCGTCGTTTTGTATCGGCCGGGAAGGGTCACTCTACAGCGGTCTTGAACAGTCCGCTGGTCCATTCGTCGATGGTGCGGCTATCGATGCATTGCCAGCCCAACGCCGCGTACGTTGTGACAACGTCGTCAAACTGCTCGGTGAGGATGCCCGACAGAATGAGGTGACCGCCGGCGGCAACGTACGTCACGAGCTCGGTGGCGATGGTGACGAGGACGTCGGCCTGGATGTTGGCGACAGCAATGTCGAACGGCTGCTCCGGCTGCCAGAGACCGGCGGTTCCGTCGCAGAGTTCGACCCCGCAGCCGGCGTGTTCAATATTTTCTCGGGCGGCGGCAACCGCGGCCGGATCATTGTCGATGGCGGTGACCCGGCTCAGCCCGAGCTGCGCCGCGGCGATCGACAGAATGCCGCTACCGCAACCGGCGTCGAGAAAGGCTGCTCCGGGGTGTTTCAGGCTGAGCTCGTCGATGTATTGCAGGCACGCCTGTGTGGTGCCGTGTCTCCCGGTGCCGAAACTCATGCCGGGATCGAGCTCGATGATGCATTCGTCCGGGCTTACGGGCACGTAGTCCTCCCAGGAGGGCTTGATTGTCAGCCGTTGCGACACCCGCTGTGGATGGAAGAAGGCTTTCCAGCTTTCCGCCCAGTCCTGGCGTGCCAGCGATCGGATGGCGGGCCCTTCGGTGCTACCTGGAAGCAGTGCGTGGTGGCAGGCAATGACTGAAGTGACCCGGGTGGCGACGGTTTCCGCCTCCGCCTCTGTGTCGGTGTAGATCGTGAGCACGGCGTGGCGGGTTTCCGCATCGTCCCAGACGGAGCCGACCAGTTCATGGGCGATCAACAGTTCGTTCAGGATTGCTGCAGTCGTTGTGTCGGTGTCGATCGTGACTGCGAAGATGGCAGGTTCGTCGGTGCTGTCGGTGGGTTGTGGCATGGTCATGTCATGTAGTGCTCGCTCGACAACGTTTCGGGCTACTGCGGGCGGGCGAGTTCGGCGCGGGCCCAGATGTATTCGACAAACACCGTGATGTTGGTTGCGACGGCGGCTTTGAAGGCGGCGCGTGCGGCAGCCGGTTTGCTGTTCGCGAGGTGCAACTGGCCAAGAACGAAATATGCCTCGCACAATTGCCCAGCAGCAATGGCCGGGGTCGGTGCTTTTCGAGCGGCGGCGAGCAGTTCCTCGGATGTGATCTCCCCGAGGCAGGCGGCAAAAAGGGAGCCTATCCATTTGTCGTCACCGAGCTGGCGGCCTTCCCGATAATCGCGGACCCAGCTGCTGGAATCGAAACCGGTGCGGCGGTAACACAGATGCATCCACAGGAGCAGGTAATCGAGGTCGTCGTCGTAGTGCATGGCTTTTTCGAAATTGCGTGCCGCTTGGCGGTAGTCGCCTTTTTTTGCCAGTACGAGGCCGAGACCCTGATAGCATTGTCCGTAGTGCGTCGACATTTTTAGGACATGCTCGAAGTCCTTGACGGCGTCGTCGTAGCGTCCGAGGCGCTCAAGGGTGAAGGCTCTGGAGAGATAGCACTGCGGCGCTTCCGGTGCCTGCCTGATTGCTTCGTTGGCGAAGGTGAGCGACTTTTCAAGTTCCATGATGTCACAGGTGATGGAGGTGGCGCGGAGGTTGCCGTTGCTATCGTTGGCTGTGACGGTGATGGCTTGTTGGCCGGCGGCGCGCAGTTCGTCAATCAGGTGCGCTGATTTGCAGGCGTCGAAGAGCAGCATGTAGGCAGGCTCTGCTTTTGGCTGCAGGTCAATGGCTTCGCGGCAGGTGCTGATTGCGGCGGTGTAGTCCTGGCGCTCACTGGCGTCACTGGCACTGACTATGAGGCGGGTGTATTCGGCATTGACAGGGCGTTCGCGGAGGTCCTTGATGTGATCTTTGAGATTGGCCAGGCTAACGTCGGGAAGGGCGCGCTGTGCGTGTTCGGAGTTCTCGATGCGCTCGTAGTAGTCGGCGGCGCGGCCATAGTCGGCGATCGTCACATAGTAGTGGGCGAGCGAGTAAGCGGCACGCGTGTCGTAGACGGTGTTATCGGGTTTGAGTGCGAGAACACGTTCGAGCATGTTGATCATTTGTGAGCTGTCGCGGCCGTCGAGCAGCGCTGCCAGACGCAGGCACTCGGTTTCTTCATCGGCGACTTTGTCGAGGGTGCTCCAGAATGCCTGGCGGTCGTCGTCGTTACCGGCGACCGCCTGCAGATAGAGCAGCGGGGCATCGCCGGTGTTTTCAATGAGGGTGGCCAGAGCCTTGGTATAATGGTTGTTGCTGAGGAACTCCGCAATAGGCTCAAGGCTGGTGGGATGGGCACCGTCTGGAGCGGCGATATCGATGAGGTGGGTGATGATATCGGGGCTTTTGAGTTTATGCCCGAGCACGACATAGAAGTACAGCGTATCACACAGCGCTTCGATGTCGTCCTGATAATACAAGTTGGTGCCAGCGGCTGGCCAGAGGTCAGTCTGCGGGGTTGCGTGCATCATGCAGTAAGCGACTTCGTTGATGATCATTTCACTTTGCCAGTGGTGCCACAGGTCGGGGCCGTAGCGCTCAACCCTGTCGACCGCACCGAGCAGGGCGTAGAGGCGCAGCCGGTTGACGGCGACGGTGACGCCACCGTTGCGCGTCGGCAGGCTGTCCATGAGCGACAGTATTTCGTGCGATCGGTCGCTGACCCGCGGCATGAGCTCGCGCTCGATTGCCATCGTATCGAGCCAGTCGAGAAGGGTGATCATGCCGAGCTGCGATGCGACGATGAGGTTACGCTCCTGACGCAGCTCCAGGACGAACTCGACCATCGGTGCTCCGTGCTGCATAATGACCTGTTCCCACGTATCGACAGTGACTTTCCTGCGCCGGATGTTCTTGAGCAGGTTGGCGACGTTGCCATCGGTATCATCGACCACTGCCCAGCGCAGTTTTTTCCAAAGCTTGCGGGTACGGGCGCGGACTTCCGGGTCGTCGCTTGCGATTGCCTTGCGCACGGCGGTGCGGGCTCGGTATCCGAGTTTTTCGAGAGTGGCTGATGCTGCCTCGCGCTCCTGGAATTCCGCCGATCCGAGTTGTCGTACCAGGGCCTCGGCGTCGATGTCGGTGGTAGCGGTCTGGGCGGCGGCGGAAAAAATAGCGGTAAAAGCTGCGACAGCCAACAGTTGTCGAATGAATGTTTTCACGGAACCATCGTTTTTAGAGGTTGTCGAAGTATACTAACACAAAGTTGTTATATCGTCCCTGAAGCAGGACCGTTTTTGTGATGTAAAATTCCTTTTTTTCATGTATTGAGGCGTTTTTGTCAAAAACGGTCTGGATCAGGATGTCGAACGGCTTACAAATGCGGTGCATTGGTATCGCAAAACAGTCCTGTATATGGCCACAAGCAGCAAGTTTCTTGATTGGTTCAGCGCGGCGAAGTCACGCACGACCCTTCGCCGCATGGAAACGGATGACAATTTTCACTTCATCCGTGATAATTATCTGTTCGAGCAGTTCAGTCCCGCTGCGGTCGCGTTTATCCTGTCGCATCTGATCGAATGCCGCTACAGCAACAATGACCTGATTTTCAAGGAAGAAAATCCCAGCATTTGCTTTTTCATTCTCAAGCAGGGCAAAGCGGAAATCTTTGTGACTCCCAGCCCGGGCGTCAAGATTGTTTATGAGACCGTCGATCGGGGCCAGTTGTTTGGTGAGGTAAGCGTTCTTTCCTCATCGTCCCGGACGGCGAATGCACGGGCACTGGAGAATGATACGGTGATGCTGCTGATGTCGACCTTCGATCTCGAAGAGTTGTGTAGGGTTTATCCGGTTGACGGACTGAAGCTGTTGCGGGGGATTGCCGGTCGCATCACTGAATATCTGGCGACGACGACTCGCAAGCTGCGCTCGGCGCAGGCTGAACTGCACGAGCTCAAACATAAGCTCGATAGCCATGACGGGTAACCAGCAACTGCGCAACCTGACGATTGCGATCGCCACGGGTATTGTTCTTGCCGTACTGTCTCTTTCCGTTCTGTACGGGGCCCGACTTCTGATCCGCCCGGTATTGGCGGGATTGCTGGTGGCGCACATCCTCTACCCGGTGGTCAAGCTGGCGCGGCAGGCCGGGGTGCCAAAGTGGATCACGATCATCGTGATTTTCCTGTCGATGGTATCGGGGTGTGTTTTCGTGGTTTCATCCCTGGTTCCTGCGATCGCCGAGGAGATCGTCGCGTTCAAGGGCAGCCAGGAGGGCATGGTCGAACAGCAACCGGGGCTGTCGACAGGGAAAGGGCTGGTGGGAACGCTGCTGGACGACAGCCCGCCAGCCGGGGTGCCGGAGGAGAAGCCGGTAAAGAGACAGCCGGTTGGCAGCGACGTCGCCAGGTCGAATTTGGTTTACATCGGCGAACAGATCTACAAGACTCTGGAACGCTTTGGGCTGGTCCAGGAGACGGAAACGCACACGGAGATGATCGAGCTGGTGACGGGCTACATCACGGAGCTATTTACGGACCTCGTCGCCTGGCTCGGATCCGTAGCGCCGGAGGGTGGGCAGTTCCTGCTGCTATTCTTTTTCGTGTTGATTTTTGCGTTGCTCGACGGCGACAAGTTTTACAAGGGCCTGCTCAGCCTGATTCCGAATACTTATATCGAGCCCGGTATTTTCATGCTGCGCAAGACGATCGACATGTGGGGCTATTACCTGCGCGGCCTGATCGTCGAAAACCTGATCATGTTCTTCGTGTCGTTCGTGCTGCTGCTGATCCTAAAGGTCTTTGTTGAAATCACCTTCATCATGGCGCTGTCCATCGCGCTGATCATTGCAGTGACCAACATCGTGCGCATTGTCGGCCCGGCTTTTGGTGCCTGTGTCGGAGTTATTCTGGTGCTCGCCAGTCTCGACGTCGGCGCCGTCGAGGATGTTGAGGCCGCGCGTCGAAACTTGATGCAGGCCTCATTCGGTGTGCTCTGCATCGTCGCCTTCGTGCAGTTGCTTGACAGTGTCGTGATCCTGCCGCTGGTTATGCGCGATCAGGTCAACATCCATCCAGTGATCTGTCTGCTGGGGATTTTCCTGGGCGGCGTCATTGGCGGAATTGTCGGCATGATATTGGCCGTACCATTCATCGCCGGCGCCAAAGTCATCTACCGCGTCCTGACGGTCGAGATGAAACGGTTCGACATGCAGATCGGCGCGGTGCCATCGTATCTGAACACGAATATAGTCTCCTCGGCATGATCCAGGGATTAATTCGTGACACGTCGGCCGCGGGCACTTACCGTATGGCCGTCGAACAATGCCTTCCCGGGTTGTGTCTATGCTGCCTTAGGGGGCGTGGATTAAGCGCGGGATTCCCCGATTTGCCATGGTGCGCCGCAAATCCGCGGCGCCATCGAAGCATTTTTGAACCGTTTTAATTGTCGATGAGAGCGGTGGCGTTCTGGTGTCCCATCGTACTCGGCCGATTGGTCAGGCAGGGCGCTCGTGTGGGAGCAGTACACCGCCTGCGACAGAGGCACCGCCATCGACGTACAGCGTCTGACCCGTAATTTTGTCGGAATACGGCCCTGCCAGGTAGGTCACGGCATTGGCGACTGCGTGCTTGTCGTTCTCGGTATCCCACGGCATCAGGCTGGAGGCGTTCCAGGTTTCGGCGAGCTCGTTGAAACCGGGAATGTTGGTCGCTGCTTTTGTCTTCAGCGGACCAGCAGACACCGCATTGACTCGAATCATGCTGCGTCCGTGCTCGCGGGCCAGCGCTCGAACGGTACCCTCAAGTGCCGCTTTGTTGACGCCCATCCAGTTGTAGAACGGAAAGGCGCGCTGTGAATCGAAGGTCATGGTGACGATCGCACCGCCGTCCGACATGGCGCCCGCCGCGTATCGCGCGACGGTCGCCAGCGATATGCAACTGATTTCGAAGCTGGTCTTGATGTCGTCGATTGCGTCGGTATGAAAGCTCTCGCCCAGGCAGGTCTTCGGATTGGCATAGGCGATGGAATGTACCACGCCACTGATCTTGCCGACGCCGTCAAACAGGGCCTCCACCTCCTCGGCGATCGTGATGTCGCAGAAGCGGATGTCGAGTGCCTCTTTTTCGTCGTCCGACATTTTCTTGCTGCGATCGAAAAAAATGCGTTTTATCCTATCGCTCTGTACCGTATAGATGACCTTGCCGCCCCAATGCTCGATGCTTTGGCCGATAGCAAAGGCGATGGAATCGGGGTCGAGCAGGCCCATGACGATGTATGTCTGGTCTTTTGCAATCATGTGTTTGATGTACTCCGTGAGGTTCCGATAGTCGCAGGGTACGCTACATTACACCCATGTACACAGTCCGCCTCTGTTTTTACGGAGAATTGAGCGATTTCATCGGAACCGAACCTCGCGGCACGCAATACGAGCGACGTTTCCCGCAGGCCCGATCCGTGAAAGATCTGATCGAGTCCGAAGGCGTCCCGCATCCGGAGATTGAACGGATCCTGGTCAACGGCAAACCGCAGATGCTTGATGCCCTTGTCATCGACGGCGACTGCATCTGCGTGTACCCTTCGGAGCAGTCGGTTGATTTTTCTGTGGAATCACATCTTGGCCGCCCGACACTGTCGACGCCACAGCTCATGGCCGACGTACACCTGGGTAAGCTGACACGGCTGTTGCGGTTGCTCGGGATGGACTGCGAATACGACAACTTCGACTGGACGCCGATCAGCCGGGAGGAGGCGACATCACGAGTCCCGCCGGCAACCTGGCTGAACATAGAGACGTTCCACCACTGCCCGGACTGTCGTAGGGTATATTGGCAAGGCGCGCACTGGGATATGCTCAATGCGTTTGTCGAACGCGTCAAGGCAAGGTTTGCATGCACGTCTGTATAATCACCAGTTCGTTTCCTCTTGATCCCGGCGATGGTCGGGCGGCTGCCGGGCTTTTCGTCAGGGATTTCGCGGTTGCTCTCGCCGAACTCGGCGAGCAGGTGACGGTACTGACGCCCGACAAGCGGGGCGGTCCCAAGGCGGATGTCCCCGGCGTCAAGACTCACTGGTTCTCGTGG
>CAUZJQ010000163.1:0-9342 GCA_963580095.1 Lentisphaeria bacterium
ATATCTCTTTTCTGTTCTAGCATCACCCTTGCATTTTACCCAGTCGGACATGGCAAAGTGATCAGACGTTTCATGTTCTTTGCGCGTCATTGCATCCATTGAGGACTCCATGGGGTTACGTACCGGGAATTGCTCTCTTCACTCCGATGCGAAGCTAGTGCCGGCCACCTCATCACCACTGTACGTTCATTTCTTCGGACTGGCAAGGAGGGCAGAATGCCTGATTCACACAGCTGCCGAAGCGGCGTTCCTCCCTCCCTTGGACTTGCCGCCTGAGGCGATCGTCGCGCTTTGTGCACTGATTGCCCTCAGATATCAGGATCTCCGCCTGTCGGAGATGGCCGATAATCTGTTCAGCCGTGTACCGTTTCCTCGCCATAAGGCCCCCTTTCTACGTCCCATATCCTAACTTTAGGACTGGGAACATTATAGGGGGGCAGGTCATGCATATCCTACTTTCACAATGACCGGCAGTTTCTAAAAAACGTGACGCATGCCCAACGAGTGCCTGGCGGGATTCCTGTCCGGCAACCGTTGCTGTGCAGAATGGGCACTGGCACTTCTTCGCTCAGTTCGTCGTGGAGAGCTAAGGCTTCAGGCGTGATGCCAAGATCGCCGCCGTTGATCAGTAATTGCGAGCCGTAGCTGGGCATCGAGCCCAGACAACGTTCAAAACCCTTGCTCGAATCGCGCCCCTCGCACAGGTGGATGTCGGTAAAGTAGATGAATTCATGGTGGCCTTTTTTGTAGGAAATGCCAACGTCTATTTTTGCGACCAGACTAACGGCGTCTGCTCATCGTCGTCGTGCAGGTCGCCGATCTTCATGCTTTCAAAACACTCTGTCGACAGAATATTCTGGATGCCGTTGAAGGTCGCGCCATTGGGCATATAGGCGCAGGTCATCGCCCGGCGGGCATATGGCGTCATGTTGGGACCGGCGGCGTGGGCCATGAGACCATTGTGGAAACCGGCGGAGCCGGCCTTCATCTCGGCGGGAACCGGTTCGATCTCCCTAAATTCGGGGTATTGGTCGAAGAGGGCGCCAATATCGGCGCTGAAGCCGCCTTTGCGCTCGTAGTCGGCCTGTTGATGCGAGCCGGGCAGGAAATACATGCAGCCGTTTTGCACCGTGGCGTCGTTGAGCGCGATCCAGATCGAGATGGCGTCGGGCGAGTAGAAGGACCAGTTGGGCACGTCAATATGCCACGAGGTGGGATTGCCCCAGGCGGGTTTCTGCAAGGTTTGGTCGTGCCAGACGCGGATACCGTCGATGTCGGCGAGTTGGCAGAGCATTTCGCCGAGAATCGGGTTGAGGAAAAAGTTCTTGATATCGTTGTTGACTCTCCAGAGATTGACCCGTTGCAGGAATACCCGGTTGTAATAGATATCGCTGTCGTCCTTGATGCTGTCGTTGTGCTCGCCGGAAACTCCGGAAACTTTGTCGCCGCCCATCGTCTCGACACCGGTGTCGACGGCGGCGTTGAGGGCGCTTAATTCGTCGGGAGCGAGGAAGTCGTCGACGATCAACCAGCCTTCTTTCTGATAGTGCTCTATTTGAACAGGGGCGAGTTCAGCTTTCATTAGATGTCGTCCTTCTGTTGTGGTTTTTCATCATTGTCGGCACTTGTTCGCAGGCGATTGCTTGGCGCATATGCCCGCGCCTACGCAGCTTTCGGCAACGGAACTGGGTCACGCGTCGTCAATCAAACCGGCGGCAGCGGCGCTAAGGGAAGTTCGTGCGCGACACTGTCGATCAGGAAACGCGCAGGTCAGGCAAATAATTCTCCGGGAAAGTTCCGCTTTCCTATCCGCGATTCGTATCGCCTCTCTACCATGTTGTCCGTCCGGCTTGTACTGTGCGGCACAAACCCTTCGGCATTGGAATCGATGAATGGCGCGGCCGCGACGCATCATCGATACCCCGCCGGACTGTCCAGTAGACGACCATTATACGAGGGAACCGGGACGTCCGGTGAAATCCCCGGCACACTTATGATAAAGTCCGAATCCGGGCAGAACTTTCCATGACCGTCCACGAAAATCATATTGGCGGCATTACTGTGTCTCTGTATGTCAACGCCGTAACCGTAAGCTGCAATCCAATCGCTGTACCGGTTTGAAGAAGCCCCTATCTGTCTGCAACTTCCCGCGCCGTCCGCGAAAGCAACGGTCAGTTCCTGCGGCGTGATCCGATCGAGCTTGCGCCACTGGCGGGTGTCAGAAAAAGCACCACCGGTCGCCTGGTGGTATCCCACATTCCAGCCATTGTAGCCGTAGGAGATGGAATCTCTGCTGACGCCGATACCAGGGCTTACTTTATACCCGGACTCATGCCCGTCACTCGGGCAGACATATACCCCAATACCAAACATGTCGGAGCCACAACCGATGTTTTGCTGCGGCCCCAAATATGCGTGGATGAAATGCAGCCAGTCGACATCACAGCAGATGCAGGGTGGGCTTCCAACCCAGTTCGGCGCACTGACCGAACAAGCCGGTACAATGCCATCTTCGTCGTCGGTATACATGGCAAAGCCAAGATATATCTGTTTCAAGTTGCTCAGACATACTGCCTGCCGCCCTTTTTCTCTTGCCAGGTTGAGCGACGGCAACAGCATCGACGCCAGGATGGCGATGATGGCGATCACCACGAGCAGTTCAATAAGCGTAAAACGAGCGCTAGGCCGAAGACCCGACTGCCTGCCGCTTGCTTGCGGGAGTGATCCCCTCGCAACGGGATCAAGGCAATCAGTCCCGCCTCGGCGAGGCCCAACCAAGGTGAAGTCGTCTCGGTTTCGAGGGCACGCTTTCTTTCGCCTGATGACCATCTTTCACAAAGCGGGTTAAGTCATCGCTACAGCTGCTATTCGCACTCCAAAAGCGAATGTATACACTAACTTCGAGTTGCACCATCTCGCCTTGTCAAACCTAGCCAGGCGGTTCAATCTGATCCACTCACCTACCCAGCATCTTACCGGACAGCAATAAACTCATAACGCCTCATTTATACCCTCTACCTTATTCAAATCCTTGTATCGTTCACTCTCCAACATTGCCTTTTTCGCCTCTTCCGCCTTCTCTCGTTTCGCGTCATCTACCTCCGCCCTGGCCTCCCGATAGCGTGTGACGTTCGTATAATGAACGGTGATTTTTCCGTCGTTGTCGGATTTTCCCACCACCCTGATCTCAACCCCGGCTACACTGAGTAAATGCTTGTTTTCCTTCGTTTTGAAGTATTTCGCGTTGATCTTTTCCTCAATCATCCGGTAGCCCTCTGGGTCGGGACCGGTCTCAGGCCGGTTCGGCAGTTGAAAGTGCACAGACACGGCAAACAACTGGTCGTTGATAAAGCGGCACTTCGCCCCGACCATCGGTTCACTGCCTTCCAATATATAGGCTTGGGGCGAACCTTCCTCGCCCTCGACATTTCCACCGGGCAGAATCTCCTGCACCTCGGCCAGAGGCTGTCCCCATTGGGTCTTACCGTACCCCTTGAGAATTGTCGGCTCTTCCGCGCCACCGATGCTTAACAGTGCCATCGACGTGATCAGAACACAGAATTTCTTCGTCATGATGTCTCCTTCTGACTTCAGTTGAGTTATTACCCGTATACCCGTTTAACTTATATCTGTATGGCCGCTTTTTCACACTTTCTATCTGTATTAGCTGGGAAATTCGGATGACATCGTTGCGGACAGGTCACATCCCGGCGTCACCGGTCCGGGCATGCTGGTTTTCCGAAATCCCGCCCAATCTGAACCGCCCGTTCCAGCTGTCGTTCGTTATCGAAGTGGCTCCACTTCGGCAGCCAGCGCTCAAGGCCTCTGTTCAATGCTCGCGAGTTCTGTCAACAACCGTCACGCTCTTTTTTAAGATACTCCGGCCAACCATACCGGGGGCTGTAGTCATCCGGATCGGTGATAGTCGCACCAGGGGGTGCAGGCACAGGGCCGTCGAGGAGAGGATCGTTCGTTTCGCGCATCCATGCGTCGAGCCGGTTTCGCATCTCGGCCGCGGTTTCCTGGAGATCGGTACGTTCGATGACATTGCAGCGTTCGTCAGGATCGAAGACCAGGTCGAATAACATCTCTTCCGCAGCCGTCTGGTCTGTCCAGCCATTACGGTACCAGAATTCCTTTGACGGTCCATCGTCCAAATTTGACATCACGACCCTGTTACGGCCGTCGAAACGTCGGATGTATTTCCAGCGCGCAGTACGGACACAGCGAGCCGGTTCGTAGGCCGCATGATAGGTAATTTCAGCGAACACGGCATCATTGATTTCGGTTTCCCTACCATCGATCAGCGGCATCATCGAACGGCCCTGCACCCAGGGCGGTGTTTCGATCCGTGCCAGATCACAGATGGTTGGATACAGGTCGATCTGGGACACCATCGCATCGACAACCTTGCCGCCGCTGAACCCACCGGGGCCGCGCATGATCTGCATCACCCCAATACCGTGATCCGTGAGTGTGCTCTTCATGCCGGGAAACGGGATGCCGTGATCGGTGGTACAGATCACCAGCGTATCGTCTGCCAATCCCTTGCGGTCCAAGGCAGCGAGCACCCTGCCCATACAGGCATCGGTGCTGCGCACGCTGGCCTTGTACATCGCCATATCCTTTCGGGTTTCCGCTGTATCTGGCAGGGGATTCGGCGGCCTGAGATACCGGTCGTCCTCCGGCTCGAAGAGCGTGTGGAAGTCTTCTTCCCGTCGGTGCGGAGCGACGTAACCGACGGACAGAAAAAACGGCTTGTCATGCGAGCGGCCGATAAACTGTTCGGCAGCGCCCGTGATCGTTTCAAAGTCCTCGTCTTCGGTCAGAAATTCGTCGTAGCCGATACACTCCCGGGTTGCGCAGGGGGCGACATGTTGAAAGCCGGAAATGGCCGTGGTGTATCCTGCCCGGCGCAGCGGGTGAACGATGTGCTGCGAGTAATCGGAAAGGGCGAAGCCCCGGTGCGCCAAGCCCAGCATGCCGTTGCAGTGTGGCCATTGCCCGGTTACCAGCGCGGCGCGGCTCGGCGAGCAGGTCGGCGCGGCGGAGAAAGCCTGCCGGAACATCACCCCCTGCTCCGCCAGCTTCTGGATATGAGGCGTCTGGATCGCGTGGCCGTAGGGCTGCACGTAGCGGCCCGCATCATGGCAATGCAGGTACAGGATGTTGGGTTTTATTGGTGGTTCCACGTAGCATCCTCTCCGCCTGTCATGCACATGGCATCACCCCATCGTATACGTTTCGATTTCGACACAGATACAAGTCAGTTCCTGCCCGATCGGCCCGATCGGATCGCGTTCGTTCAACCAGTCCGGGATTGTAATGCGCGGTTATTTTCCCCTTCCCTCTCCGGTCCCGTGTTACGTAACAGAAAATTCTATGCCTGACCGCCTGGTTTTGAGTTGTCAGACGCTAACGATAGCCCGCCGAGTTGTCCTCGAGTTTGCCGTGGTAGACAGGCGACGGGACGTCCGGTCCTATGCCAGGCGTAAAAATCACGAAGTCGTCATCTGGGGTGTACTTGGCATGGCCATCGACGAAAGCTGCATTTGCCCCGAAGCTGTGTCGCTGGATGTCAATACCATAGCCACGCCAGTTAATCCAGGAATTGTACCTGGGGCTGCCGGCACCGAATTGGCGAAGATTTCCCGCTCCGTCAGCAAAAGCGAGCGTGTTGCCCGGTTCTTCGATGTTGTCCACTTTATACCAGTTCTCGTTGAAGAGCCCCGGCAGAATTGGGCCGGCTTGATGCCAGCCCACGTTTTTGCCATTGTAGCCATAGGAAATGGAATCCCTGCTGACGCCGATACCAGAACTTACTTTGTACCCGGACTCATGCCCGTCACTCGGACAGACATATACTCCAACACCAAACATGTCGGCGCCACAACCGATCTCGTGCGCCGAACCGAAATATCTGTGTAGGAAGTGCAGCCAATCCAGATCTGCGGCACCCGGCGGAACACAGTAACCTGGTCGCCACAGCTGTGAATCAACTGAGCAGGGGGGCACTATCCCGTCGGCCTCATCGGTATACATGGCAAAGGCGAGATATATCTGTTTCAAGTTGCTCAGGCATACTGCCTGGCGCCCTTTGTCTCGTGCCAGGTTGAGCGCCGGCAGCAGCATCGAAGCGAGGATGGCTATGATGGCGATAACCACCAGCAATTCAATGAGCGTAAAACCAGATCGTTGTTCCAATAGAAGAGAACGCTGTTTCATGGCACAATCGGAGGGAGGAGTGAAAGCCAATGTGCAAGTAATTAATCGACAGTCAATGGACCATCATTGCAAATCCCTGTGCCTCGCACATGACCCGCAACATTCACCTAACCACGAAACTGTTCTGCGGTGGCCGGGAATCAGAAAAAATCACCGATACCCTGCCGGGCAGGTCGTGCCGTCATAGGACATCCATCCATTATAGGCGGGAAACGGGACGTCCGGCGAAATATTCGGTACACGAATAAGGAAATCGTCATCCGGGCAGAACTGTGCATGACCGTCTATGAAAACCGCGTTACCGCCATTGCCATGTCGCTGGATGTCGACGCCGTAGCCATACGAAAAAATCCAAGCGCTGTACCGTGGGCTGCTAGCGCCTAACTGCCGGCCAGCTCCCGCCCCGTCCGCGAAAGTAAGAGTCAGGCCAGGCGACGGGATATTTTCCATCTTGCGCCATGTAGTGGTGTCCGGAAGAGGACCGTTGGTCGACTGGTGGGACCCCACGTTCGAGGCATTGTAGCCATAGGATATTGTATCCCGGTCGGCACTAACGGGGTTGGACCCAGGAATGTACCCGTGTTCATGACCGTCACTTGGGCACAGGTATACGCCAATGCCGTTAATCGCCCCCCCACAATTATCATCGTTTTGGTCCTCACCTAAATATCCAGATATAAATGCCAACCAATCTCTATCACAGCAAGCACAGCCAAGGTCCCAGGTCGGCGCACTGACCGAACAGGGCGGCACGACACCATCTCCGTCGTCGGAATACATGTAAAAGCCCATATATATCTGTTTCAAGTTGCTGATACATACCGCCTGTTGCCCTTTGCCTCTTGCCAGGTTCAACGCGGGCAGCAGCATCGAAGCGAGAATGGCGATGATGGCAATTACCACCAGCAGTTCGATGAGCGTGAAACGCGAACGAATCGCGCCGCTTCGAGGCCTGATAAAATGCCTTAGCGCAATCGAAGGGCTCCCCAGAAATTCAGTCAGGGTGAAGCCACATCTCCGTCGAGCCGATATTTTTCTCTGAGTCATGGCTGTACTACTCCAAGCGGTGGAATCTCAATCAAGCTGGCCACCAAAAATTGGTCACAGTATAAGATATTGCCACCGTAGCGTATAACATAGTGGATGGACCGCTAAAGACAAAAGTGCATCGGTTGACCGCTTTTTTCAAGGTATCGAGGAGAGGCGGTTCGCATGCACGATGCGAGCGGTCGCGGGCCTTTACAACAGACTTTCCCGCACTGCCATCAATTCACGTACAAGGCGTGGAGCCGGATGTCCTCCGGCCGCGGGCAGTCTGGCCCGACGGGGCCGAGGGCAACGGCCAGGCGCAGCGGTTGACCGGTGGCAGGCAGGGCGTTCTGGCCACCCCACTGCACCGGTACGCGCAGCCCCGACTCACGTACCAGCGCCGCATCGGCGCCGGAATACCCCGCCAGCGGCCTGAACTCGAGATCGAGCAGCTCGACACGTACCGTGGCGTACTCGCCGAGCCCCGACACATTGAGGAATACCTGCGCCTCGCCGTTATCAGCACACACTGGACAGCTGATCAGTCGCGCTTCTTCTCTCGGATCATCGGGCGTGACATAACCGAACCGGTCGCGTTCCCAAGTGGCCAGTCGCACCTGCCCGTCATGCCGCCAGAGGGCATACCAATAGAGCGTCAGGTCGCCCACGTTCTCCATGCCCTGCCCCTGCATGAGTGCCGGACCGTAGCCGATAGTCGAGTCCAGTTCCTCCCGGGCAGGGATGAAGCGAAAGCCGGGAATCGGCTCACGGAAATGCATGGCGTCGTGACTGATCAACAGTCCCAGATCCATTGTGACATAACGCCGGTCGCCCGCCGGCTCGCCGTGCCACTGACCGTAGATCCCGAGGATGACATTGCCCCGGGCGTGCAGGGCCGCCCCCAAGTGGACCTCCTCGCCGACACGCGTCCGGTCTTCGAGGCTGGGACCTTCGATCAAGGGGCTGCGCTGCATGCTGAGGACAGTCGCCTCGCTCCAGTGTTCGAAGTCGTAGGAGGCGTAGGTCAGCATTTTCCGAAAGCGGCCAGGATGTCCGCCCCCCTGACCGTTTACATAGTAGCAGCCATTCCATCTGATCAGCCCGGACTGCTCAAGACGAGGGCCGACCGGATTGCGTGGGCTCGGCGTCCATCGCAGACCGTCCGGGCTGTACGCCACGCACATTCGCATCCCATGGCAGCCAGCTTCGTAATTGATCTTGAAGCGCCGGCTCGGATCAGGGTCTTCAGGATCGTAAATAACCGGGCCGGCGGAGATGTCCGCGTCCTGCGGAAAGTCTACGAGGTTGTTGGCTTTCGATCCCTTGTAATCAACCAGGCCGAGGGCCGGTTTTTCCCAGTGCACACCGTCGCGACTCACGGCGTAACAGAGTCGTCCCGATTCGCCCACGTAGTTCACGGCCAGACTCTCACCGTGGACGCGCCCCATATACCACATCCGAAACTCGTCGTCGATGCGGATTGTCGTGCCGTAGTATTGGGCCTCTTCGTCGTGCGCGCCCGGCGGGCCGTTGGCCAGGACGATCGGGGTCTTTTCCGCCCCGGGTTCGCCGTGGATACGGCTCTTGCCATGAATCAGGTGCATTCGCAGGTTGCGGCGAAAGGGCAGGCAGGTGTCATCAAAGGCGAAAAGCACCGCCGTTTCAACCTGCATTGTAGGGACGCCGCCGGCAATTTCGATCATCACGAGTTCTCCTCAATTTCCATGGCCGTTCGCAAACGCATTACGGTGAATTGAAGCGTTGCCGGTCTCGACCATCTTCCTGGCTGCCTGATAATCGCCGCGACCCGTCGGGAAAAATAAAACCGCCGAGTTCACTCGAATGGATCGCAGCAAGCGATCTGAAGGCACTGGCCGTTCTTGATCGGAAACACACAGTGGCTACGCACTCAATCCCCTGAGGCGACCAGATCCAGGTTGCGCCTGAACAGCGGGAGCTTGCCACAGGTCTCTTCCTTAACCTCTCCATCGAAAATGTCGGCAATTTCGGCGTGCTGTTCATCGGTCAGATCAATATCAAACGCACCGAGGGTAGAATCCAACTGCCGCAACGAGCTGAATCCGACCA
>CAUZJQ010000164.1:0-9268 GCA_963580095.1 Lentisphaeria bacterium
GCGTCGCTGGTCTTCACGGATGAGTCGACCTCTCTGGAGGCGCTGAGAGATGGAAATGTGGGTCGTCCCATTGAGGGCTTCGTCATGCGGGTGGTTGACACTGATCGCAACCGAATCGTTGGCGATGTCGGCGAACTAGAAGTCAAAAGTGAGTGGATTTTTGGCGGCTATGGCACCGAAACGAATGCACCGAAAGCACCCCTAACCGAGGACGGCTGGTTCCGTACGGGCGATTTGTTCAAGGAGAACGGGGATGGTTCTTTCACCATCGTCGGGCGAGTCAATGACGTCTATAAATCGGGCGGCTATGACGTTCATCCTACCGAGGTGGAAGCCGTATTGATGGCCCATCCACGGGTGAAGATTGCGTGTGTAATCGGTGTTCCAGACTCGACGTTCATTACGGTAGGCAGGGCTTTCGTTGTGTTTCAATCAGCGGTCGATACTGAGCAACTGCGCGAGTTTCTACGGGAGCGCCTGGCGGGATACAAAGTGCCAAAGGAGATCGTTGTACTGGAACAAATGCCGCTGCTTCGCAATGACAAAGTCGACAAGAATAAGTTGAAGCATTTAGAAGGCTAGCGGACTGCCGGGTGTTAAGAGAACTGGCAATCGCAACAAGTCCGGGTGACCATCCCACTGGATTCGGCTAAAGGGAAACACTAAGCAATGACTGATCTCGATCTTTGTTATGAAACGGCACAAGTGCTAGCCCGCCACATCAAGGCGGGCGAGTATAGGCAGCATTAACGCCCCTTCCTGCCACAACCTACTATCAACACTTGGCCGCTATCAATAGTGGAGCGCGGTTAAGCTCCGCCATCAATCACTATAAATAGGCTAGATGCGGCGGGCCCGTCTGGACTCAGAATGGAGCAAGGTCGCGCCGTGTGAAACGCCGGAGGCAGGCGATCTGGCGGTGATCGATCGTCTGATCAAGCAGCTGAACACCTGGCCACCAGAAACCGGGCGACCATAAGATCGAGGTGGCCGCCGCCGCCATTCTTGTATACGGTGATCTCGCCAGCACCGCTACGCCCGGCGTGCTCGCCGCGAACGAGGCTGAAGTTGTTCGCGAGAATGTCGTTGGGCTTCAAGGCGCCGCTTTCGAGCGCCGAGGTGATCTCACCGCAGTCGCGGGTAGCACTCCAGGGTGAGTCGGTAAACACCGAACCGCGCACAATGGCTGCCTCGTCGCACTCGTGCATGTCCTGGCGGTAGCTGCCGACGAGGTCGAGGTGTGCGCCGGGTTGCAACCATGCGCCTTTTACCAGCGGCTCGGTTGCCATTGTCGCGCAAGAGATCAGATCGGCTTGCCGGGTTGCCGCTTCCAGATCCTCCGTTGCTTCGATACTGATGCCATCCAGCTTCAAGGTGCTGGCGAGCTTGCGGGCGCGCTCGAAACTACGGTTCCAGATATGCACCTGCTTGATGCTCGGGCGCATCGACAGGTGTGCCTGGATGAGATGGGGAGCGAGGGCGCCGGCGCCGACCATGAGCATGCTCGCGGGTTCGGGGTTCGCCAGCAGGCTGGTGCCCAAGGCAGAGTTCGCTGCTGTCTTACGCAGAGTGAGCGCGGCGCCATCAATGCAGGCCATGGGTTCGCCCGTCGAGCCGTCGAACAACACATACACCCCCTGTACCGAAGGCAGCCCACTCCCGTTGTACTCATTGTCCGGAAACACCGTGACCAGCTTGGCGCCGAGCGCCTGGTCTTTTTGCCAGGCGGGCAGGGCGAGAAAGTGCGCCGTGTCTCCGGTGGCGGTGGGTTTTTGTGAAACCGCTGACGGCACCAGTTCGACGTCGCTCTTGTGGGCCTCGGCGAGCGTATGAACGAGCGAAGGGTAGTCGAGTAACTGATGAACCTGGCTGGCATCGATGAGTTGCATTCGGGACCTTCGGGAGCGCGCGGGAATTGGGATGATACTACGAATGCGGTCGATGGTAGCGATTTGCTCGCGGACAACCGCGACGCCATCACGGCGCAGCAGGCTGACGCCCCTCGGTCGGGGCGCCCGACGCGCCGGCTGCCGGCATAAATACTGGCGGCACCGTGCGCAGGTCTGCGAGCGGAATATGGCAACGGATGGCGTGTCCGGTCGCGGCCGGGCGCAGCGGCGGGGCGACGTCGTCGCACACATCTCCCGCAAGCTTGCGCGGGCAGCGCGAGGCGAATCCGCAACCGCTGGACTGCAACAACAGACTCGGCGCTTCGCCGCGCAACTCGATTCGGCGTTGCACGATCGTCGGGTCGGTGACCGGCATCGCCGCGAGCAGTGTTTCGGTATAGGGGTGATACGGAGGCGCGAAAACCGCGTCGGCCGAACCGATTTCGACGATCTCGCCGGCATGCATGACGATCACGCGGTCGGCGATATATCGGACGATGCCGAGATCGTGGGAAATGAATAGAAGTGCCGTGTGGTAAGCCTCCTGCATGGCGAGCAGCAACTCGATGATCGCGGTCTTCACCGATGTATCGAGCGCGGAAATCGGTTCATCGGCGATGACGATCGATGGGCGGCCAGCGAAGGCGCGCGCAATCGCGACGCGCTGCTTCTGCCCGCCAGACAACTGCGACGGCAGCATGTTAGCAACCTCCGCAGGCAGGCGCACCAGGGCGAGCAGTTTGCGCATCTCGAGAGCGCATTGATTGCGTGAGCCGAAGTCTCCCAACCGCGCCAGCGCGCGCTTGAGCATGGCGCCGACGGTCCAGGCTGGATTGAGCGTGCTGTCCGGATTTTGAAAGATCATCTGCACGGCACGAATCTGGTCGCCGCTGCGATGACGTGTCTCGAGTCGGCCAACATCCATGTCACCGAGCATCACCTTGCCTGCGGTGGCTACTTCCAGCCCGATCAAGATGCGCCCAAGCGTGGACTTGCCCGACCCAGACTCGCCGACAACGGCGAGCGTCTCTCCGGCCAGGAGCGCACAGGACAGGTTGTGATTGGCCACGATTTTACGTCCATCAGGGAGGTCAAACCGCTTGGTTAGTGAATCGACGCGCAATACCGGCTGATTTACTGCACCGTGTGGCGGCGGTGGCGCGAGCGCAGGGGCCAGAGGATCGGTATCAACGGTCGGAGAATCATCCGGTCGGACACAACGCACGAGATGCGCAGACCCGGAGGCGACAGGGCCAAGGTCGGGATTGGCTGTGTCGCAAAGCCCGGTGCGCGCACGCTCGCAGCGCGGTAGAAACGTGCACGCGCACGGTGTCGCGCTCAATCGCGCCACTTGACCGCCGATGGCGTGGAGGCGTTGTACATGCTTATTGCCGTTGAGCCGCGGCAGGCAGGCAAGCAGACCTCTCGTGTAGGGATGGCGCGGGTCCGAGAACAATGTCTGCGCCGGCGCCTCCTCAACGATCTGGCCACCATACATTACGCCAACACGGCCGCAGACCCGGCGCACCAACGCGAGATTGTGCGAGATGAACAGGGCAGTCGTGCCATGCGCACGCTGCATCTCGACCAGCAGGTCGACAATTTCGCGCTCTACGGTGACGTCCAACGCGGACGTCGGTTCGTCAAGCAGTAGTAGTTCGGGCCGGGCGAGGAATGCCATCGAGATGACCACGCGTTGCTGCTGGCCGCCGGAAAGTTGATAAGGGTAGCGCCGAAGAATCGTCTCGGGGTCGGCCAGGCGCACGTCGCGCAGGCTGTCGAGCACACGACGACGCGCCGCCCCTGGACTCGCACCGTCGTGGTGCGTCAGCACTTCAATAAGTTGCACGCCAATACGCTTGGTGGGGTTCAACGCCGTGGCCGGATCCTGATAGATCATGGCGATCCGACTGCCGCGCAGCCCTCGTAGATCGCGTTGTGATATCGCTGCGAGGTCGATGCCATTGAAATGAAGCGAGCCGGCAGCGATGCGACCGTGCCGGCCCAGATGTCGCATGATCGCCATCGCCACGCTGGACTTTCCTGAGCCCGACTCGCCCACGAGTCCATAGGTCTCGCCGCGCTGCAGTGTGAGCGACAGTCCCGCAACCGCCACCACATCCGGGCCATCTACGGTGTAGCGAACGTCCAGATCAGCGATATTCAGTACTGGCGCGATCATGGACTCTCAGGCACGCGACTGGAGGTCCTGCAGACCATCGGCCAGCAGGTTGAAGCCGAGCACCAGCGTCACGATGGCCAGGCAGGGAAGCAGCGCCATGTGCGGGAATACGATCAGCATCGGTGTCCCCTCGCGCACCATGCCGCCCCAGTCCGGATCGGGTGGCGGCAGTCCGAGCCCGAGAAATCCCAGCACGCCAATCGCGATAATCGTGTAGCCCATGCGCATGCACGCATCGACAATCAGCATGCCGCGCGCATTGGGCAGGATTTCCGCCGCCATGATGAAGATCGCGCTTTCGCCGCGGGTTTGAGCCGCCGCGATGTAATCGTTGGTCTTCAGATCGAGGGTCAACCCGCGCGTGAGGCGCGCGATCCCCGGGGCCGCAACGAGAACGACCGCCGCTACGATGTTGGCTTGCGACGGTCCAACCGTCGAGATCAGTACGACGTACATGACGATTTTCGGGAAAGACAGCAGCACGTCACCCGTTCGGCTGATCACGTCGTCGATCCAGCCCCCGTAGTATCCGGCGGTCAATCCCAGTGATATGCCCACCAGATACGCCGCGATCAGCGCCAGCGGCGCGAGCGTCAGTACCGGCCGCGCGCCCCATATGATCCGCGACAGGAGGTCGCGCTTGAGGGAGTCCGCGCCCAACCAGTGATGCATCGACGGCATCATATCGATGGCCGTCACGTGCTGCGCGGTCGGCGAATAGGGTGCGAGCAACGGTGCGCAGGCGGCGACGATCACCCAGCTGAAAATCAGCGCCAGGCCGACTAACGCAACGGGCGACCGGGCGATTGCCCGCCAGCGCGGCGCTCGCGACGGCACCCCTGTCGCGAAGGTATCGAACTGCAACGTATCCAGCCCGCCCGGCGCGGGTCGACCGATGTCGCTCACAAGCGGATCCGCGGATTGAGCAGCATGTACCCGATGTCGCCGATAAACTGCGTCAGTGTAGCCAGGAAGACGGCAACCAGCGTCGCCGCCTCGATGACCGCGATATCGCCGAACAGCGCGGCCTCGAGCAGCAGGCGCCCGATGCCGGGATAAGCGAAGACGACCTCGGTGACCACTACGCCGCTCAGCAGCCAGTTCACCTGTAGCAGGATTACTGTGAACGGTGCGATCATGGCGTTGCGAAATGCGTGGCCGAATATGACTGAGCGTGGCGGCAGGCCTTTCAGGATCGCGGTTCGAATATAGGGCGTCGCCAGAACCTCGACGAAGGCAGTGCGTACGAAACGTGCCACGTAGGCCGTGACGAACAGAGCGAGCACCGCCACCGGCAGGATGAACTGGATGTAGACCGGCCAGCGCCCGCTGGGCAGCAACGGACTGGTGCCAGGCAACCAACCGAGCGTGACGACGAGGATGCTGACCAGAATGACGCCAGACGCGAATTCGGGCACCGAGGCAAGTACCGTTCCGAGGACAGTGACTGCGCGATCAACCACGCTGCCTTCGTTGATCGCGGCAACCATGCCCATGGCAAGCGCAAGGGGTATGATGACGGCCACGGCGAGTGCAGCGAGCAGGAGCGAGTTCCCAAGTCGCTCCCACAATACGTCGGAAACCGGTTGTTTCATCTGCGTTGAAAAGCCGAAATTCCCGAAATACCGCTCGCCTCGCTGGTCCCGAAAGCCGAGCTTCAACGCCGGGTCGCCGAGTGGGTCGGCGACAACGCCGGTGAGCACGCCTAACCAGCGGACGTAGCGCAGCATCAACGGATCATCCAGATGCAGGCTCTCGTACAACATTTGCACCTGCTCGGTGGAGGCAAAGGGGCCGAGCATCTTGCGCGCAACCGTACCGGGCGACGACTCGACGAGAACGAAAACGAGAAATGACGCCGCGAGAAGTGTCACGATCGTCTGGCCGAGGCGACGAACGACAAATCGTAACAAAGAGCTGGACCTCCTGAGGATGGGCCGCCACGCGACGCGTGGCGGCCATGCGGGTTAGCCTGGCCTTCAGGTCTCCAACCAGACGTCCTTGTACCAATAGTAGTTCGTCGGATGCATCGTGAAATTCTTCACGCGCTTGTGGTACGCGCTGAAGATCGAGCGGAATACCGGCTGAATGATCGGCCCATCTTCCAGCAGAATGGTTTGCAACTTGCCCATTGCCGCCTTGCGTTCGTTGATGTCCAGTTTGCCTTCGGCCTCGATGAGCAGCCTGTCGAATTGCGGGTTCGAATAGCCGGACTCGTTCCACGACGCACCCGTGCGGAAACACAAGCCCAGCAACATGATACCGAGCGGGCGGTGATTCCAATCCGTGAAGCCGACCGGAACCTTCTTCCAGACTTCCCAATATTGCGTCGATGGAACCGGGTTCATCTTGATTCGAATGCCGGCCTCTCGCCATTGCTCGACCATTGACTGCACTACCTGGCTTTCCCATGCCGGCGCGGACTTCAGGTACACCTCCGAATCGATGCCGTTGGGGTACCCGGCCTCGGCCAGCAGTTTCTTCGCCGCCCCGGGATCGTATTGCAAAGCGGGTATCGGCCCGTAGTCCGGATGCGACTTGGAGACGAGGTGGTGCTCGCCGACACTGCCGAGTCCGGCGATGCCGAGATCGAGGACCGACTTGCAGTCAATCGCCAGCCGCATCGCCTTACGTACGCGCGGGTCGTCGAAAGGCTTGGCCTCAGGGCGCACCCGCACCGCGCCGGTATTCGCGGTCTGGGCCTCGTAGACGTTGACGTCTTTGAGTGTCTTGACCGCGTCGAGCGAGGAATTGTCGACGGCCGGCCAGGCGTCGATCTGGCCGGCCGCGAGAGCCGCCATGGCGGCCGAAGCGTTGTCACCAAGATCGAGGAACTCGAGCGTCTGCACGTGCGGCGCCCCCCCCCAGTAGCTGGGGCGCGCTTGCATAACGGCCCGCTTACCCTGTTCGTAACTGACCAGCTGGTAGGATCCGGTGAAGTTCGCCCCGACCTTGAATTCGCCACCGTCCGCCGGGTCCAGCATAAAGAGCTGATGGTGGAAAAGGTGCTCGGGCACAGCCAGGTTCGGCACCTTGGCGTTCAACCGAACGGTGTAGTCGTCGACCTTCTCGATCGCATTGGCGTCCCACAGACGCCGACTGAACTTGGCCTTGCCCTTGTCGTCCACTTCGCCGGTGTCATAACGTTCCAGTAGATAGCCCGCCATCAGCCCGACAGTGGCGGAACCGGTCTTCGGGTCGAGCGCGCGTTTGAGGTTCCAGATGACGTCGTCGGCGATGAGAGGACGCCCACTGTGCCATTTCGCATCACGGCGGATGCGCAGCGTCCAGGTCTTGAGATCGGGGCTAGCTTCCCATTTCTCGAGCAGCAGTGGGCGGGTGACATTGTCGATACCCGTCAAGGTCAGGTACTCCAGGGACTGGCGTATGAACGCCCCCTGGCCCCAGCTGTAAGTATGCGGATCCTTAATGTCGCCGAGCCGCGCGGCTATGCGCAGCGTGCCACCTTTACGCGGCGTTTGCGCGAGGGCGGATGAGATCAGCCCGGGACTAATGCCCGCGATTGAATAGGCCGCGCCGGCCGACATCCCCAGCAAGGTCGCGGTTCGCAGGAAATCGCGCCGACCGATTCGACGACTTTCCAGTTGTGCGTACAAAGATTTCAAATAGGGGTGGGTCTTATCTCGTTCAGACATATCATTCTCCCGAGTGGGCCCGGATTTCGCCGTGATTGGTTTTTCGTTCAATACGGCCGTCAGGGCGGTGCGCGTGGCCATATTTGCTTGCCGGGCCAAGCAATGGCCGTTCGTTCGGAGCGTTTGTCGTGCGCATCGCTCGCCGACTCAGTATACCGCACGAAACTCGAAGTGTGGCCGGTCCTGAGGTCCAGCCAGGGCCACCTCATCAAAACTGGGGATAGTCCTTGTAAACCATACTTTCTGTGATCTCATTCGTTCACAGGTGCACACCATGGTACTGGCTAACGAACTTCGGTCTTTTTTCGACCACTTCGATAATCTTGACGACCCGCGTGTCGAACGTACTCGATAGTATCCCTTGCCCGAAATTCTGTTCACCACCTTTTGCGGGGTCGCTGCCGGTTGCGAGGGTTGGAATGAAATCGAAGCCTTCGCCAAAGAACGTATCGATTTCTTGCAACAACACCTGGTTTTTGAAAACGGTGCTCCTAGTGACGATACCCTGCGTCGCGTCTTTCGCGCTCTGGATCTCGAGCAATTCCAGGCCTGTTTTTCAGCTTACTTCCGCCAATGGTGCGGCCCTTCTGAACAGCGATCCATCGCCATTGATGGCAAAGCCCTACGCGGCAGCCGAGGCGGTGATAAACGAGCGCTGCACATGGTCAGCGCTTTTGTCAGCCAATCTCGAATCGTGCTCGCTCAGCGACAAGTGTCTGACAAATCAAACGAAATAACCGCTATTCCCGAACTTCTAAAACTGCTCGATTTGCGCGGCGCAACCATCAGCATCGATGCCATGGGGTGTCAACACGCTATCGCCAAGGACATTGTGGACGGTGGCGCAGATTTTGTTCTTGGACTCAAGGGCAGCCAAAGCTCACTGCACGAAGACGTTGTCACCTTGTTCGACAAGCCACCCGAGGGCTTCCAGTTTTCTACTCATGAAGAGGTGGATAAAGGCCACGGACGTGTCGAACAACGACGTACTATCGTTTGTGAGCAGCTCAGTTGGTTGCATTAGCGACACCTGAACTGGACTTGTATTGGCAGCGTGATTAAGGTTGAGTTACAACGCCACATCGATGAACAATGTAGTGAGGAGGTTCGCTATTACATTGCCAGCTTCTCAGCCGATGCGGCCCGATCCCACGCCGCGGTACGTAACCACTGGGCGATAGAAAACGGATTGCATTGGGTGCTCGACATGAGTTTCGGAGAAGATCAGAGTCGAATACGCAAAGGCCATGCAGTGGCCAACATGGCAGTGATACGCCATACTGTGATCAACGCACTGAACTCGATCAAGGAAAAAAGACAAAGTATCAAAATGTTACGCAAAAAAGCGAGCTGGCGTACCGACGCTTTGGCAAAAAACAATCGCTGCTATCGACTAGATGAGGTGGCCCTGAGGTCCAGCAGCAGGCGCAGCATTGGCCGGCCGGCCGGCACGCTCGGTCTACGCCGCCGATTCCCGAAGACACGAACGCCGTCGAAACTATGTCCACAAGCGTATGTTTGTTGCACATCGAGAGTCGATC
>CAUZJQ010000165.1:0-9251 GCA_963580095.1 Lentisphaeria bacterium
ACCGTTGATGACGCTGCCGGTGTCGAGCGGCAATGGGAGGAGATCAAGGCCGACGAGTGTGCCGGCAAGAAAAGAGCCTCTCGGCTCGACGGTGTGCCGCGTCATCTGCCGGCGCTGTTGCAGGCCGAGAAGATGCAGAAAAAGGCGGCCAAGGTTGGTTTTGACTGGCCCGATGTTGCCCCGGTGATTGACAAGCTGGAGGAGGAAGTGGCGGAACTCAAAGCGGCCATCGCCGGGCGGAATCCGGAGGCTATCGCTGCGGAGGCGGGTGACCTGTTGTTCACCATCGTCAATCTCAGCCGGTTCTGCGATTTCAATGGGGAGGAGGCGTTGCGCCAGACGATCGCCAGGTTCCGCGATCGGTTCACCTTCATCGAAGCTGCTGCGGCTCAGCAGGATCGCGAGCTCGAAGATATGACTCTTGCGGAGCTTGACGCCTTGTGGGACCAAGCGAAAGAAAGGTAGCCGCTGCAGTGCCTGAGCAATGCCAGGCTGCTGCCGTTCTGCGCAACCTTTCAGCCGCTGGTGTGATCGTTTTTCCGTACGCCGTGGTTTGCCGGTTGACGGAGAACGTGCCGGCGTCGGTGGCCTTTGCGGAGGTGCTGGTCGCTTATGTGGTCGTCAGCGGTGTGTACGGGTTAGGGCAGGCGTTGGCACCGGCGCTGCGGCGTGTTGTTCCTTGTAATTTGTGCCGGTGCGTTTTACAGTCGGTTCCTCGTGCACCTGATCGCCTGATTTTTCGTTCAACTTTTTGACTCTTTAAGCGTCTTCCTATGAAGGCAGTTGTTTTGGTCAGCGGCGGCATGGATTCCGCCACCCTGTTGTACTACGTCGTGCAGACGCTTGGATATGACGAAGTCTATGGGGTGTCGTATGCCTATGGTCAGAAGCATGACCGTGAAGTGGAGATGGCGAAGTGGCAATGTGAGCAGCTTGCGGCGGTCAAGGACTGGCGGCTGATTGACGTCTCGGTGCTCGGAGAGCTGACTCTGGGCGCTTCGGCATTGACCGACCGCAGCATTGATGTGCCGGCGCTCGCGGCATTGACTGAGGATGAACTGTCGCAACCGCCGACGTACGTGCCGAACCGCAACATGATCCTGCTGTCACTGGCGGCGGCGTACAGCGAAAGCCGCGGCTGCCGCACGGTCTTTTATGGTGCCCAGGCGCAGGACGATTACGGTTACTGGGACTGCACAGTCGATTTCCTCGAGCGTCTGAATCACGTCCTGTCGCTGAACCGGCGGCACGCGGTGGAGGTTCAGGCGCCATTTATGACCATGCGGAAAGTCGATGAACTGCGAATCGGCCAGGAACTAGGTGTAGATTATGGCCGTACCTGGAGTTGCTATCGTGGCGGGGAAAAGGCTTGCGGCAACTGTCCGGCATGCGTCGAGCGTTTGAAAGCTTTTGCCGAGTTCGGCACGGTCGATCCTGTGGAATACGAATGAGGTTTCAGGAATTTTGACAAAATGTGCGTGCCAGGGCCATGACTGAAACCTGACAACCGAACGCATCTTAAATGGTGTTCAATATGCGGATCGCGGCGCAGGCGGCGCCGAAGCCGTTGTCGATGTTGGTAACCGTGACGCCGCTGGCACAACTGTTGAGCATGGCGAGGAGGGCTGTGATGCCGTCGTAGCTGGTGCCGTAGCCGATACTGGTTGGCACAGCGATAACCGGAGCCCGGACAAGGCCGCCGACGACACTGGGCAGTGCCCCTTCCATGCCGGCAACGGCAATGATCACCTGGCAATCGGCGAGTTCGTCGAGCCGCGCCAGCAACCGATGGAGACCGGCGACCCCGACATCTGAAATGCAACGCGGCTCGAAGCCGAAGAAACGGAGCGTTTCGCTAGCTTCGTCGGCGACTGCGCCGTCGGAAGTGCCGGCCGACAGTACCCCGACTCGGCCATGGCGTTTTTCCGGCTGGTGATGGAACACCGCGAACAGGCCGGCGGTCGGAACGTGTACAGCCTGCGGAAATTCTGCCGCCAGTGCTGTGGCGGCCGTGTCGTCGAGCCGCGTCACAAGGACGTTGCTGGCGTGCTCGAGAAAATTTCGAATGATCGCGGCGATCTGATCCGCAGATTTGCCGTCACCGTAAATAACTTCCGAAAACCCACAACGAACAGCGCGCTGATGATCGATCTGTGCGAAGCCGAGATCTGCGGTTTCGAGGCTACTGAGCGTTTTGGCGGCTGCGGCCACGTCGAGTTCGCCGTCAGCAAGCCGTTGCAGGATGTCATTGAGTTGTTGCGAATTCATAATTCGAGGAGTTGATGATGAAAAGGTTGTTGATCCCGGGCATTGCCCTGACGGTTCTTGTCTGTTCTAACTTAGTGGCTCGGGCCGACGGGGCCAAGTCCGATGACTACGAAGGCGACCGCGCCAAGCGCCGCGAACAGCTCAATCCCGTCAAGGTCCTGACTCAGCTGGCGTCGAAAGGTAATGCCGAAGCGCAGATGCAGCTCGCCACGGTGTATTACATTGGTGACCTTAGTGTCGAGAAGGATCTGGTCAAAGCGGTTTACTGGTTCAATCAAGCCGCCGCACAGGATGTGGCGCTGGCAAAATTCAATCTGGGCCTGTGCTACGAGGGCGGCGATGGTGTTCCGCAGAACGAAGACACCGCCATTGAATATTACATGCAGGCCGCCAAACGTGGTGTGATAGCGGCCCATGTCAATGCGGCGTTGCTCTACCGTAAGCGTGGCGACCATGGCATGGCGACAGAGTTGTTCGGGTTGGCAGCGCAAAAGGGCAACCTCGACAGTATGCGCGAATACGGCCTATGCCTGATCAAGGGTGTCAAGGGCCGCAACCGGGAGGGCGAGGAGTTTTACCTGCAGAACACCGATGAAGGCTTGAAGTATGTTGAGTCGGCCGCCCGCCGCGGCGATGTGGCGTCGCAACTGCTGCTCGCGGATTGTTACGCCGGTCTCTATCCAAACGTCAAATCCGATCCGGTGAAGGTCAAGAATTATCTGTGGCAGGCTGTGCACAACGATTCGGTTGAAGCGATTGCCAAGGTGGGATATTGCTATGAATACGGTGTCGGCGTCATACAGGACTCTGCGACGGCGGTGGTGTGGTATCGAAAGGCTGCCGGGCGCGGGCATCTGCAGGCGATGGTGAATGTCGGCCATTGCTATGCCACGGGCAAGGGTGTGGCGATGGACTTGGACGAAGCACTCGAGTGGTACAAAAAGGCGGCGGCCGAGAACTTCCCGACCGCGATCTACAACCTCGGGGTCTGCTACGCAAACGGCTCGGCTGTGGCGGTGGACGAGAGCGAAGCGTTCAAGCATTTCCGGTTAGCGGCGAACATGGGCAGTCCCAAGGCCCAGAAAGCCCTCGCCAAATGTTATGGCGACGGCATTGGCACTGCAGTCGATCCTTTGCAGGCTCAATATTGGCGCGCCGTCGCCAATGGCCTCCGGGACCTTGGCAAGGAGATCCCCGAGCTGCCGGAAAAACTCTGAGTTCTGAGCCCGAGCACCCGCGGTCTTCAGCCTCGAAATATGTATGCAGTGCCAGCCTCTCCCGGCCGCGCATTGCCGCTTGGAAAGTAGAACGATTTTCCGCGCCCGTTCAACACCATGGGCATAGCATTTTCCCGTTGCAACGATATACTTAACGGCTTTGTTTTTTTTGATTCTGGAGTGACGGTTATGCATCCCTATCGAACCCATACATGCAACGAAATCAACGAGTCCGAAGTCGGGCAGCAGGCCCGGATATCGGGCTGGATCCACCGTGTGCGCGACCATGGCGGCGTGGTTTTCATTGACTTGCGCGACCACTACGGGATCACGCAGATTGTGGTCGATCCGGAACGCGATTTCTATGAGGATGTCCACCATTGGCGGCTGGAGTCTACGGTCTGTTTCACCGGCGAGATCGTGCGGCGCGATGAGGAGACGGCTAACGCCGGTCTCGCTACCGGGAAGGTCGAACTGATGGCTGACGAGATGAAGGTCCTGAACCGCGCCGAGACGCTGCCGTTCCCGGTGGCGGACGAGACGGACTACCCGGAAGCGACCCGCCTCAGGTACCGGTTTCTCGATTTGCGCCGCGGGCAGCTGCACGAAAACATTGTGTTGCGCTCGAAGATCACCAACAGCATCCGCCAGCGGATGATCGGGCTGGATTTCAACGAGGTGCAGACCCCGATCCTGACTGCCAGTTCACCCGAAGGTGCCCGCGACTTCCTGGTCCCCAGCCGCCTGCATCCACACAAGTTCTACGCGTTGCCGCAGGCGCCGCAGATCTTCAAGCAGCTCCTCATGGTTGCCGGCTTCGACAAATACTTTCAGATTGCCCCGTGCTTCCGCGATGAAGACTCCCGCGCCGACCGTTCGCCCGGCGAGTTCTATCAACTCGACATGGAAATGTCGTTCTGCACGCAGGACGACGTGTTCGAAGTGGTCGAGACCGTGATGTCCGGCCTGTTCGACGAATTCGCGGACGACGGCACGAAGACCAGCACGCTGCCGTTCGAGCGCATCCCCTACCGGCAGGCGATGCTGGACTTCGGCTGCGACAAGCCGGACTTGCGCAATCCGCTCCGCATCATCGATGTCACCGAGGTGTTTGAGGACACCGAGTTCAAGGCCTTCACCAGCGTCGTCAAGAAGGGCGGGGTGGTACGAGCCATGAAGGTGACGGGGATTGTCGATCAGTCGCGTAAGTTCTTCGATGATATGATCGAGTTTGCGCAGTCGGTTGGTTCGAAAGGGCTGGGCTACATCGGCTGGAAGGACGAAGAGGTCCGCAGCCCGATTGCCAAATTCCTCAACCGCGAGCAGCTCGAAGCGCTGAAGACGGCGGCGGACATCGAAAGTGGCGACGTGCTGTTCTTCATCGCCGATAAGGAGAAGGCGGCCTGCGAGATCGGGGCGGCAGTGCGCAACGAGCTGGGGGCGCGCCTCGAGCTGCTGGAACCTAACGCCTACCGGTTTTGCTGGATCGTCGACTATCCGATGTTCGAGCGCGACGAGGCGACAGGCAAAGTCGAGTTTTCGCACAACCCGTTTTCGATGCCGCAGGGCGAGATGGAAGCGCTGGAGACGAAGGATCCGCTGGAGGTTCTGGCTTACCAATACGACCTGGTGTGCAACGGCATCGAGCTTTCCAGCGGCGCCATCCGGAATCATAAGCCGGAGATCATGTACAAGGCGTTCGAGATTGCCGGCTACGATTCGGCCGTAGTGGACAACAAGTTTCCCGGACTGATCACTGCCTTCACGCTGGGTGCGCCGCCGCATGGCGGCATTGCGCCTGGGCTGGACCGCATTGTCATGCTGCTGGCCAACCAGCCGAACATCCGCGAGATCATCGCGTTCCCGATGAATCAGTCGGCCCAGGACCTGATGATGAACGCACCGAGCGAGATCAACGAGCGGCAGTTGCGCGAGTTGCACATCCAGTTGCGGCCGATGAAGGGTAAGAAGTAGTAGTCCCCGGGTGCGTGTGTCTTGCGGTGGAACAGCCGGAGCCGGTCGGCCTGTGTACGAGTTGCTGTTCAAGGTGACAAACCTTCTCAGCCTTACATTTCCGGACGGATTTGTGGGTAATTTTCAGATTTTCGGTTAAAAAATTTAGTATTACATTGTACAAATTCTCACAACTCGCCTATACTACCCGCTGTTGACCGCGGTTATTCGCATCCGCAACGGTCTCCTGCCAGCCAAGACAGGATTTTTTAGAGAAACACATAACGAGGACCAGAAAATGGCAAAATCCACAAAAACTTTTGTTCTTCCGGATGGAAAGGCAGACAAAAATCTTGTAATTGCCATCGCCCAGATTGAGAAGGAATTTGGCAACGGCGCCATCATGCGGCTCGGCGATGATAAGCGTATAAACATCCCGACGATCAGTACCGGCGCCCTGTCCCTTGACGTGGCGCTCGGCATCGGCGGTGTGCCGCGCGGGCGCATCGTCGAGATTTATGGTCCGGAAGCTTCCGGTAAGACTACCATCTGCACGCACATTATCGCCAATGCCCAGAAGGCTGGGGGTTTGTGTGCCTTCATCGACACGGAGCACGCGCTCGATCCGCATTACGCTCGCATCATTGGCGTCGACACGGCGGACATTCTGGTGTCGCAGCCGGACTGCGGCGAGGATGCCTTGAATATCGCCGAGACCCTGGTGCGCAGCAACGCGCTCGACGTTCTGGTCATCGACTCTGTGGCTGCCTTGGTGCCGCGCGCCGAGATCGAGGGGCAGATGGGCGATACCTTCGTCGGTTTGCAGGCGCGGTTGATGTCGCAGGCGCTGCGCAAGCTTACCGGTGTTATCGCCAAGAGCAAGACCTGCGTCATCTTCACCAACCAGATCCGCGAGAAGATCGGTGTCATGTTCGGCAGTCCCGAAACTACGCCGGGCGGCAATGCTCTGAAGTTTTATGCCTCTGTGCGTCTGGACGTGCGGCGCAAGGAAGCGATCAAGAACTCCGTCGGTGAAGTCATCGGCAACCACGTACGGGTCAAGGTCGTCAAGAACAAGATTGCCGCGCCGTTCCAGATTGCGGAGTTTGACATCATGTATGACGAGGGGATCTCCCGTTCCGGTTCGATCCTGGACGTGGCGCTGGAAAATAAATTGATCGACAAACGCGGTTCGTGGTTTTCTTTTGGCAGCGAGCAGCTTGGCCAGGGGCGCGAGCAGACGAAGCAGGCAATCAAGGATGACGCGGAACTCGAAGAGCGCCTGCTGGCCGCGATCCACGAGAAAATCGGCGACAAGCTTGGCGTCACCGGCGAGGAGCCGCTGGAAGCAGCGACGCTGGAACCTGTCCCGCAGGAAGCTGAAGCCGCAGCTTCGTAATACCAACGACAGAACCTTCCTGCGAGCTGGAACTGCATTACCACTAATTCTACTTTGTTAAATCAGAGTGGCGGAGAGTTGGAATAGTGCGGATTGCGTGAGGAAAGCGCAGAATTACGCCAATGATCTACCATTCCCGATGTTCTCCAGTACGCCAATTCTCTAATCTAAGCAAAAAAAAGTAGAACTAACCTTTGTGGAACAGAAAGCGACGATCCACAAACTCAGATTCGCCACTGCCACATTGCTGGCATCTGTGGTGTTGCTGACGATCTTCGGACTGGTGATGCTGTACTCGACGACGAGTGCGACATCACACCAGCATTTCCTGCTCAAACAGTCGGTCTGGATTCTCCTTGGCATGATGCTTGCCGCAGTGATCTGCGTTGTGGATTACCGTCGAATCGGTGCCGCCAGCAAGTGGGTTCTGTTGTTAGTTGCTCTGCCTTTGGTCTATTTGGCCAGTGCACATGTGCTGCACTTCTACGACCAGGATTGGGTCACCGAGCTGCCGTTCGTGGCGTCGATCAATGGCGCTTTCCGCTGGCTTCGTGTCGGTGACTTCACGCTGCAGCCGTCGGAATTCGCCAAGCCGGCGCTGATTATTTTTCTGGCTCATTACTACGGTACCAAGCCGCGCAATGTCCTGAACTTCAACAAAGGTGTCTGGCGTCCGATGTTGGTGGTTGGCATGATCGTCGTCCTGGTACTGCTCGGCGGCAGCCTCAGCGTCACGATGATCACGGGGATGGTGGTCATGGCAATCATGTTCATTGCCGGTGTCCGTTTGCGCTATCTGCTGCTGCTGATTTCAATCGGGATCATTCTTTGCGCTTTTGTTGTGGGCGGCAGCAAGGAGCGTAGATCGCGGCTGACCTCGTTCCGTCATCCCGAAGCCACAGCGACCGGTAACGGCTACCAACTGCTGATGTCGCAGTATGCGCTTGGTTCCGGGCATTGGACCGGTGTCGGGTTCAACGAGAGCCGGCTGAAGGAAAGGTATCTGCCGGAATCACACACGGATTTCATCCTGGCGATCGTCGGTGAGGAGCTCGGTTTTACCGCAGTCGCCGGCGTCATGCTGATGTATCTGCTGGTACTCGGTGCGGCCTTGACGGTCAGCACCAACGCCTTGGACCGCGAGGGCATGCTGCTCACTGCGGGCGTTGGCCTGTCTATTGGCCTGCATGCCCTTATTCACGCTGCCGTGGTCAGCGGTGCCGGTCCGACAACCGGCATCACCGCACCGCTGATCAGCTACGGCGGTTCCAGCATGCTCACGACCTGGGTCGGCATCGGTCTGCTGGTCAGCGTTATCCGCACGACAATCGCCAATTCCAATGCTGACGAAGAAGCCGCCGGCCGGCAGCGCACTCCGTCGTTCTTGGCGAAGGACACTCAGCCCCTGACGTTAAGAAGTTGAACCTCGAGTCACTTCAGGAAATAGTTTTCATCTGTTTCGGTGCCGTCTACTGTTTCTTCGGCTACCGATTCCTGAAGCTGCTGCTGGCTGTGGGCGGCGTGGTGGCAGGTGTTGCCCTGGCCAATCTGATTGCTTCGGCGTATTTCCAGGGCAGCGTTGTCGTATTTTTGATAATTGCGCTACTCACCAGCCTCATTGCCGGGGTGATCGTCCGTTTCGTATTCAACCTGGCGATCTGGTGTGTCGGTTTTGTTTTCGGGACCTGCCTGGCGCCCCTGATCGTGCCGCTGCTCACTGACCCCGAAAGCCTGGCCGGCGCGGTCATTGCGATTTTGTTTGCGACGGTCACCGGGTTGTTGGCGGTGATTCTGCAGCGGCCGCTGCTGATCATCGTAACTGCCACAACCGGTTCCTTTGTCGTCATGACGGCGATCCAGATGATCGATACCCGCGATCATCTTTTTAATGCCGGGGAACTTGAGTCAGCCTACGCCGCTGCCGTGGAGCGCACCTGGTGGGGTATTGTGCTGCTCGCCGTCGCCGGTATGATTTGTCAGTTTAAGGGGAAGAAACGGGCGAAGAGGGCTCGACGCGAGGATTAGCCCCCGGAGACATCGTCCGGCTTCAAGAGTCACTGTCGACCAGTGTCAATCCGAGCGGCAAAGTGTCCCCGAGAATTTTGGCTTGGTCTTCCGTCGTCAGTCGCACTGCGTTGTGGAGGCCGTCGATCCAACTGCGCGGGCAACGCTTGTCCGCAAGAAAATCTTGCGCCCGCGTCAGCAGATCGGCAGGCAGGTCGAGGTTGCGGTCGTCGGTCATGGCGGCAATGCGGGCGATCGCGAAGAGGTGCATGCGGTCGTTGCTCCCTTCGGTGTCCAGCGCCATCAGCCGCTCGACCCATGGTGCCGCGATGTTTGCCGGCACCACCGCATGTGCCGGTGCGTGGAATGGCCGGCGTGCACCGAGCCGTGCCAGCACCCAGCATTCGAAA
>CAUZJQ010000166.1:0-9228 GCA_963580095.1 Lentisphaeria bacterium
ATGGTTATCACCGCCGTCGGCCAGAAAGGTGAGTGCACCGACCTCGACAATCGCGGCATGATGCGCGACGACATCGTCGTCACTGAATGGGACAACATGCGCACCGACGACCCGCAAGTCTTCGCTGCCGGCGACGGTGCCTTCGGACCGTCAACGCTGGTAAATTCAATGTTCCACGGCCATCGCGTTGCCTACTATGTCACGGCTTTTCTGCAAGGCCGCGAAAATCCCCTGCCTTACCGCACCCCATACCGTACACGACGCGTTCCCGTCTCCCAGGACCCGCAGTGGGAAGTCTTTCACCGCCAGGAGCAGGACTTCCACGGCCTTGGCAAAACCCCCGTCGAGTTCCCCGAGATCGAGTCCCCGTACAGCTTCGAAGCCGCCCGTGCCGAGGCTGCCCGCTGTTTCCGTTGCGACGCTGAGAACGGTACAGCCCTGTACACTGTCAACAACCGTGAAGACATCTTCAACATGGCGCGGACCAAGCCGGACGATTGGAAAAAGATGCGCCGCACCCTCAACAAGCGTTTGTTGCCGCGAGACAACCCCTTTCCCGAGCCGCGTCCGGCAACATTGGATGACATCCATTTTCTTCCTGCCAACCTGTCGCGGCTGGTCATCGACCCCTACCGAGAAGCCTGCAAAACACACACCGACATCGCCGGTCGCCTTGCCCTCGAGTATCCATTTTTCGTTGCCGGCTTCGACGCTACGCACGATGAGGTCTGTGAAGCTGTTGCCGCCGGAATGGCAGGGCCTGGCTGCCCGTACATCGGTACCCGGCCGCTCGGCACCGATGTGCCATGGATGCAGTTGATCCTGCCCAACGGCACCTTGCCGCACAGTCGTGCAGACGCCCTTGTCTATGTCGCTTCCGACCCGTTCATGCCGATCACGCCTGCCCCTGAGCCAGCGCAGCCTGTTGGACTTGCTGCCACTGTCTCCTGCCTCGAGCAGGCCATTCCGTTTGCCCTCGACAACAATTTCGACTTCATCGTCCTCGACGGTACTGCCGGCATTCACTTGCCCTGGGCTGAGCTTCGTCGTGTGGCTGACCTGACCGTGCTCCGTGAAGCCATCTCAATTCTGCGCCGGCTCAAGCGTGAAGGCGACATCGACCTTATTTATTATGGGGGTGTGCGCTCGGGCACCGACACTGCCAAGGTGCTGGCCATCGGTTGCAATGCCGTCGTGTTCGGCGTTACTCTTGGCATTGCTGCCGGCGGCGAGATCGACGATGACGACGGCATGATGTATTTCTCCTCGAACCTTGCCATTGCCGATCGCCAGGAAGCGGTGAGCAACCTCCTCAAAGCCTGCAACGGTGAAGTTTCGATGATGGCGCGTTGTACGGGCAAGACCAACATACACAACCTCGAGCCCGAGGACCTGCGCGCCATCACCATCGCTACGGCTACCGCTACGGGTATCCCGCTCATCGGCCATTGATCTGTATTGATTGATTTTTTGTGGCACGGACCGGCCGATTAGATCCCTTGAAGGCATTTGAGAAGGGTTACAGTCGCGTCGGGGCGTGCGTTTCTTCTCAGGTTTTCCGCGCGGTTGGCGAAGACCTCGCTGTCGTCGAGCCACGATGTTATCGCTGCACGTAAGCAGTCTGGTGTACAGGCGGCTTCTTCGATGATCAACGCGCCGTCGATGTCCGCGGCGGTCTGGGCATTCGCGAGCTGATGGGCATCGGTCGCAATGGCCAGGGGAATGAAGATCGCAGGTACGCCGAACAACGCCAATTCAGCCAAAGTCGAACCGCCGGCACGACAGATACACAGGTCGGCGGCCTGCAACACCAAGTCCATGCGGGATTCGTAAGCCTGTACGCGTGCCGGAACGCCGGCAGCTGCGTATGCGGTAATGAATGGGTCGTTGTCATCAGTGCCGGTGAGGTGCATAATCTGAACGCGATCGGCCGCTGCGGATATGCCGCCGAGGGCGTTGGTTACCGTGTCGTTGATAATCCGAGCTCCCTGGCTGCCGCCGAATACCAACAAGGTCCGTCGCGCCTTATCGAGTCCCAAGGCATCGTGCACATCTTCCCGCGGTCGTGACGCCTGCGCTGCGGCTACCAGGTCATCACGCAAGGGCATGCCGACCAGCTGCGTCGGGCAGCGCGCGGTTTGCGGATTCCTCAACGGATAGCTGAGCGCCAGCAGTTCGGCGAATCGACTGAGCAACCGGTTGGCACGACCGAGCACGGCGTTACCGTCGTGCAGGACTAATGGGATGCGGCAGAACCGCGCGGCAAGCCCGGTTGCAACGCTGGTGTAGCCGCCCATGCCTAGGACAACGTCGATGCGATGGCGACGCAGTAAGCGGGCACATTGCAACACTGCGCAGGCCATCCGGATTGCTGTGACCGGCATATCGAGTTTGCCGCGTGGGGCGCCCACCGCTGGTGCAGCGATCGCCTCGATACCGCGTTCGGACGCTATCTGCAGAAAACGGTTCTGACTATGGCCGGCAACGAAAAGCACTGCGTTCCCGGCATCTTCATTGCAGGCGGCAGCAACGGTAAGCCCAGGATAGAAGTGACCGCCGGTACCGCCACAGACGATCGCGAGGCGCAGTGGTCGAGCTTTCGAGGTATCCTTGTCCGGCATGGTTGCAACGGGTTTGAAAATACAAAATGCGTTGGAACTCAGACAGTTCACGCTTGTCGAAATGTTGTAAAGACTGTACCGCCACTCTAAGTTAAGTCGAGCCGCTCGATGACGGGGCACTCATCCTTTTGACACCTTCTTGCGTGATGCGATGAATGAGTACGTATGCTCCGAATGCGGTGCACCGCATGGCGAAGATTTCATCCGCTGTCCAGCCTGTCAGGCCTTTGTGGTCGATGGCAGTCCGTGGCGTAGCGGTGCCGGTCTGTTTGCCATCCCGATTGCGCTGGTGCTGTGGCTGATCTGGATTGGACTGGCGCATTTGGCCGCCGCCGAAGACATTGTGACGACCGGGACCGATGCGATCTCACTGGCCATTATCGGACTGGCGATCTACGGGCTGGTGGTGGTCGCGTTCAAATGGCGGGTAACAGTGCGGCAGACCCGGGCGTTTCTCGTCATCCAGCGCTGCTGCGCCCGTGCCGACACGGTAGATGCCGATACGGTCGCCGCGGCACGTCAGGCTTTGCTCGCCGATGGCACCACCACATTCAATGACTTTATTGCCTTTCTCCGATTGCGGCTGCTGCGTCAGGTATCGTCTTCGGAGCAGACAACGACGGCGGACGGTGTGCTCGAAGCGATGCGTCAGCATGCCGATGCCGACTGGGAGTCGCTGGACAATTCCTTCGCATCGACGCAATTTCTGATCTGGCTGCTGCCGACAGCCGGCTTTCTGGGCACCGTCTATGGCATGACTCACGCGCTGGGGTCGTTTTCGTCGGTGATCGGAACGACAACCTCGGAGTTTGGTCTGGCAAGCAGCCTGACGGACACGACGCGCAATCTTGGAATCGCGTTTCACACGACGCTGGTGGGGCTCGCGGCAGTGATTCCACTGCTGGCACTTACAACGGCGCTGCGCCGTCGTTCGCAATCGCTGCTCGAGCAGGTCGACAAGTTTTTTCTGCGCCTGGCGACGTATGCGTTGTATACGCATACGCCCGCGTCATCGCCGGTAATCGACGAACCGGTACCGACCGATCCACCCGTGTCGCTGGATCAAGCGGCGCCGGTCGGCGGTCCGCTGGGCAGTGAGTTTCTCGCGGCACGTCTGAAGCAGATAAACTCGGTCTCCCTCGACGACCTGCAGGACCTTATCCACACCTTTTTCAGATGCCCGCGTTGTGCCGGCCAGACCTCGTCCGTGAAAGTGGCCGCGGATAATTTTAACTACATTATCAACGACCCCCAGGCGCTGACCCACACCTTTGTCAACGATCCCGAAAAGATTTTACCGGAGCTCGACACGAAGGTTTGCGACTGCGATCCGCTGACACGGCCAGTGCTGAATCTGGAGCGACTGGTCTTCTGCCGCAGCAATCCGACGTTGAACAATGATGCCCACATCGCGGTGATCTATGGCGACAAGACAACCGTCGAGATGTGGATCCTCGGGAAGGACGGCAACTACGACTTGGTCAGCGAAGAACGACGCGTGTCGTTGCTGGGTGTCTGAGCCATGAGAGTTTCGCAACGCAGGCACAGAAGACCCGCTGGCAATAGACTGCCGCTGATGCCGTTCCTTTCCATCATGCTCGGGCTGATGAGCGTCATGGCTCTGGTAACCCTGCACACCGCGATCCAGGAGCGGCAGCGACTGGCGGACGAGCAGGTCGGCGTCGAGCTTGCCGGGGTCCCGATGGGTTTCGTCCCGCATGAAATGCGTTGCAAAGCCTCCGGTGTCGAATGGCGCGACTTCAAGGGTGTCGGGCAGTTCACGCCGTACGACGCTCTGCAGCCGTTGTTCGTCGAGTTGCTGCGCGGCGAGCAACCCGGTGGCGAGGCGGGACGCCTAATTGACTACCTGAAGGCTTGTGTGCTGGCTAATCGGCAACTGAGCTTCGACAACAAGCAGAACACCGTCATTCTTTGGGTTGAACCGAACGCCCTGTCAACCTCCGAGGTGATCAGTCATATCGTGAACTATTATGGCTGGCCGCTACGTGTCGGCATGTTGCCTGTCGGTACCAACGAGTTGATCCACTATGATGCGACAAAAAACTGAGATTGACCTGAGCGCTCTGGTCGACATCATCTCGAACGTTGCCGGGATGATGATCCTGATGGCCTGCATAGCAGTCGTCGTGCGTAGTAAGACGACGGATTCCGAAGCCGCGGCGACAGCCTCGCGCAAGCCGATTTCCTATCCGATGTCCTACATCCCGGAGAAGCGTTCGCTGACGCTCTGCATGAAGTATGGCCGGCTCTATGAACTGCCGGAGAAGGAAGCGCTCACGGAAATTTCCGAGCGTGCTGCCACGGGTATGCCTGTGCAATGGATCCAACTTCACCGTAACGGTGTCGAAGCTTTCGTTGAAACCACGTCGACACTGACTGGGTTCCGTTTTACCTACAAGCTGCATCCTGACGGCGGCCTCCCGTTAGCGGACAAGGGCGCAGTCGCCGACGCAATGCGCGGGATCATGCGGCGCTATCCACCGGATCAATTCTTCTATGACATTCACACGTGGCCGGATTGCTTCGATGCGTTCCGGGATCTGCGTCAGTTTATTCAGGAGCGTGGCGGGGAAGTCGGCTGGAGCCCGCATGCGCATGACCGCGACTTCGATGTGAGTTATTCCGTTCGCGAATACAACGAGTACATGAGCACGATCAAAGCGCAGTGAAACACACGTACCAACGACCATGATGATTCTCCTTCTGTTTGCTTTGGCCGGCATGTGGCTCGTCGCCATGCTGGTGTGGGCTGTATTCACACTGACGTCGCACAATCAAGTGCCGCGGCAGCGTGAGCATTACATCCGTTTTTTACTGACCGGCATCTCGCTGCTGGCACTGCTGCTGTGCGTCTCATGGTATTTTTTCCCACGCGACTACGACGATCCGCTGGATCAGATTTTTACCGAGACGACAAAAAATCGGCCGTCGCTACTGGAACGATTCCTGGCATCGTCGCGCCGGGATCCGAATCAATCGATAATCCCAGAGGCTGAGCGCGCCACCGTCCGTGCCGTCGGCAAGGTCGACCTCACGAATGATGAAGCCGGCTGGGAGTTTTTGCTGGACCAGCTCTCAGGCGCCGGGTCGTTGTCGGACAAGCATATAGCGCACCGCCAGGTCGCGCTTGCCCAGTATATCATGATGGAGCGCGCCGATGTCGACCCCGACAGCGCCTGGTCGCGCGTCAGGAACGCCATTCCGTACAACCCGTCGTTGGAAGAATATGAAACGCGGCGGTTCCTAGCTGATACGCTGCGCGCACGGTATTTCGAATCTGGCGATGCCGAACTGCTTGCCAAGCTGCGGAAAACGATGGAGTTCGTGGCCGGTCATCGGGCGGGCAATTTCGAGGATCAATACAACCTGGCGCTGGCCTATCTGCTCGACGGCGCCCCGGAGAAAGCGTTGCCGGCAATCGTCAGCGCTGACAACCTGTGGCCGACACGCGGCAGTATGAGGAGTAATGTCTATTTCGTCATGATGCTTGTTCACACCATACTGGACAACGATAAACAGGCCCTGACGATGTTGACCAATTTTCGTGACAACTATTCCGACTGGATCTACGTCGAGAACTATCTGCCGGACATTGTCGACCTGGAGAAAATTTATCCGGATAAACCGGCACTGGCGGTACAGCGTGGTCGTTTCCACCAGTGGGTAAACGACTACCGCAGCGCCTGCGAAGCATACGATGGTGCCATGGTGCACGATGATCTTTCGAAAACCTGGCAAATTGCTGCCACGATGTGGAAGATGGAAATGACACCGGCGGTGGCCCCATGATCACCGTGCTGTTGTGTTGCTGGACGAGTCTCGTCATTTTCCTGTGGATGGTGCAAGGCAAGTACTACTGGACGCGCCCACCGTGGACGATCCTGCTGGCCTTCGCTGGAGCCGGCCTGGCATCTTGCGTGCCAGCAATGTTGTGCAACTGGTTTCTCAGCGAAAAAACTGCGTTCTGGGCATTCGACTTGGATCCTTTCAACAGCTTCGCAGGTTTCTGTATCGGCGCCGGTGTAAGCGAGGAGCTGTGGAAGTTCGGTTGCGGCCTGATTGTTGTTACGGTCATGGGCCGGGACATCGGCGACGCTGGACGGATGCTGGGGTTCATCACTGTCGGTCTGGCCTTTGCAACTGTCGAGAATCTTAGTTCGTACTCGGGCATCAGCACACCCCAACTGTTGGCCCGCGGCTTTATTTCGGTGCCGCTGCACGCGGCCATGGGGGTGATTCAAGGGATTGCGGCCAACCGGGCGTATCGCGGCAACGTCGCGTGGCCGCTGTTTCTGGGGTACGGGGTTTCAATCGGCCTGCACACGCTGCACGACACCTGGGGTGTGTTTCTCCCGGAACCATGGGTGTGGTTGCCGATCATTGTGATGATGGCAATGCTCGGCGCCTGGGCTTTTCAGGTGTGGTGGCGTGTGTCGGAGGTGCCGGGTCTGTCGCGGATCCAGCGTCCGCGTAAGGCGTCTAAATCGGTTCAAGAATGGTAAAGTATAGAAATGTCACAGGAATCAGGATATTCAGAAGACACCTCCCTGAAAACTGGGATTGAGCAGGAAAAAATGGAAACTATAGATAAGGAGGAAGCCAAATCGGAAGAATCCGGGTTCACCGCTGCGCAGCCGACGCATTCCGGCATCCACCTGTGGCGCTGGCCGGTGGTGATCATCATCATCATTGCCGCCGGACTTTATGTTACACAGCGGATCACCGACAACGTCAAAACCGTGGTGACGGTGCCGGCGCGTGCCGTGAAAGCTGCGATCGACACCTGGCAAGCATTTAGTCAGGTCGAGATCGATCAGCATGTCACAAAGTTTGTCTCGGGCATCCCGGTCAGCCGTGACGAGACCAGCCTGGTCGTGCAGACTCGCGACTTTACGCACACCAGCATCGCGGAGAACACCAAGAAACGCTTCGGCATCAATTTCGGCACGACGACCGTGTTCATGTCCGTGCCGACGCGCATTCACTATGCCGTCGACTTGTCCGGCGCCAGGCCTGTGGCGTTTCATATCGACGGAGAGACCGGCACCTTCACTGCGATCTTCTCGGACCCGGAAATTCAAGCCGTCGAGATATTCGCCCACGACAAGACAGAAATGGTGAAGGTTGGATGGGCTCGGCTGGAATTCAGGTCCGGCGAACATCTGAAGGATCAGCTCGAGCAGAACCTTTACAATGAGATTCATGATCTCGGGATAAACGAGAAGGTGCTGTATGAAGTCCGCGACCAGGCGCGACCGGTGCTTGCAAGGTTTGTCACGACCTATCTCGACAACCGCGGTGAATGGGATATCGACGGTGGCTTCCTGCATGTCGAAGTAAAATTCACGGGTGACGGGCAAGCGTTTGAACGAAATGATGTCATCTTACCGTAATCGACCAACCACCATGCCTATACTTCATTTCATCCTGCCACTGTTGATCGGTGTTGCTGTGTCGGCCCAGCAACCCGACGCCATCGAGGCAGCCGCGCGCCAGCAAGCGACAATAGTCGAACTGCTGAACAAGGGCAATGCTGCGTTTGGCGGCGAGCTGTTCGAGCAGGCCGAACGCTACTACCGGCAATATTGGCAGAAGGCCTACAACCAGGACCTGTTTGTCGATGCCAGCGAACGCCTGGTAAAAACCCTCATCCATCTCGAGCGCCCGCAGGACGCCGTCGATGTCCTCGACGAGGTCGAGAAGTCTCACGAACTGACGAAAGCCCACCGCATCACTGTCGATTTCTGGCGCGGTCGGCTGCTGATCATACTCAACCAACCGTCCGCGGCACTGCCGTTGTTTGTGAGACTGTCTCACAGTAAGCCGCCGGTGGAACTGCTTCCCGATATCTACATGGGGGCCGCCGAATGCTACGTCGTCGCCGAGCAGTGGCAGAACGCCGTCGTCGCCCTGAAAAACGCCGAGACCGTCGCGCCGAACACCGCTATGATGCGCGAGGCCAGGCTCGGACTGGTGCGCGTCCACCTCGCAATGAAAGCTTACCAGAAAGCCGAGATCATTGTCGCCGCCGACTTTGCCGATGCCGAGCGTCCCTATCGCAACAAGCTCGGCATGTACCGGATCGAAGCACAACTGGGCCTCGGCCGTGTCGAGGAGGCTTACAATTTCTACCGTAACATGATGATCATCTCACCCACCTACTCGGTCGACGACGAGGACTACCCGCTCCTGCGCAGGTTGGGACACGCCGTCATCGACGCCAATGACCCTGCCGGCGCTGCCAAAGAGATTTTTGAAAAGAACCTGGTCCTCTACACCAAACGCGAGCAACGCCAGCAATTGCTCTGCGATGCCGCCGAAGCCTGGGCGATTGCTGGTGACTACAGCACTGCCATGGCCCGGTTCAGGATGTTTCTTGATCACTATGGTGACCATCCGAATGAGATCCACGTGCGCTACCGCATTGCCCAGTTGTGGGACGCGATGGGTGAGCCTGTTGAGGCGGTCACCGCATTCACCCTGGTCTACAATCGTCAGGATGCTCCGATCGATCTGCGGTATCAGGCGGTGCGCCGGGTCTCTGCACTCTATACCGTGGATGGCGACCTGGAACTCGCCGCGAAGT
>CAUZJQ010000167.1:0-9109 GCA_963580095.1 Lentisphaeria bacterium
CGAGATGCTCGTACGCCTCAGCCGCCGGAGTTGGTGACCAATTGTTGCGCCAAAGGTGGGCTTCCTTGCGCCATCCATAGTGGGCCTGCAGTTCCTTGCTGCGTGGAAACATTTCAGGCTCCCAAATCCCCCAACGAGTTATGCCCACCACTGCCGGGTGTGCAAAACACAGGCGATAGAAGCGCTCCAGGTCTGCTGCATACTGCCTCTCATCGGTTGCCTGAATGCCGAACTCTGTAATCCGGACAGGTAGATGGAATTGCGACAGGGCCTCGAGCTTCTCCCACATTTCTTCATCGCCTGGGATTGTCTTACCAAAGAAATGTCCCTGAATACCTATCCCTCCCACTTGCACCCCTGCATCTGTCAAAGACCGTATCATCTCAACGTATTGAGGGGTCTTATTGCCCGCAAGAATACTGTTTTCATTGAGGTAGAAAGTCGCAGAGGGGCCAATCTCGTTAGCCCATCGGAAATAAGGTTCTAATGTTTTGAAGCCGAGGACATTGCTGTAATAGTCTCCAGGCTCAAGACTTTCTTTGCCCAGCACCTCATTGTTGAGGGTATACTCAGATATTCTATCTTCAAAGACGGTCAGAACATGACGCAGTCGGCGTTTCATGGCCTTTTCCAGATCGTCTCTCCCCAGTGCTTTCACCCAGGGTTGCACGAAATGCAGATGTGCGTCTGCCGGATCGGCATCGTCAAGACCATCCCATCCGTAGAATATCGCATGACCAAGTGTCTTTTTCTGACGGACGCGGCACCAGTCCGTTATCGAGATATACGGCTGATCAGCATACATGTCCGGTTCCGGCTCGGTGACCTGCCAGAAGATCGGGATCAGAACGGTATTGAAGTACTCGTCAATGTGCAGAAGATAATTTCGGCGATCACCGTTTGCTTCCGGCAGCATGAAATAGGAGCGATACAGGACGGTGCCCAACTCAAAGTTCAAGCGGCTCAGAGTGTAAGTAACCTTGGTGCCCTGGGTCGCACCGATACAGTCTATCGAGAAATTGCCCTTTCTATTCTGCTCTATAAGTGAACCCAGATTCATATCGTCTATCTCTCCGGATCGTGCTCGGTCCGGTTTGCCGGCCCGATAGTGGTTATCTCCATCTCGCCAACGGCGCGTATCACCGCGCAGGTGAAGCCCGGCGGAACCCGCGTCATGGTGAATGCGGGAGCGCGAGGGCAATGAGGAGGGAGAGGATTGGTTTCATATTGTTGCTGACTATACAAAGCGACGCGTGCGATTGCAAAACCGGACCGTGTCGCGGCGAAGCCAAAGGCGAAGACGGACCGTGTCGCGGCGAAGCCAAAGGCGAAGACGGACCGTGTCGCAGACGACGTTGCCGGTAACAACTCGACGAGCGACGTCGGCCAGTACGTAGCGTGTCGCGCTTTGGACAACGTCAATAAAGAATCGCAGGACGACGAGTAAAGCCTGTCTTCGTACGTTGCTCGTCGAGTTCTTACCGTTGCCGTGCTACGTTATGACCATGAGCAACTTCCACCGCATCCCGTTGATAGTTGTCCTCTCTGCCATCGCCATTGCCCATGCCGACATCGAGCGGGTGGATTTCAAAAGTTAATTCTGCGCCGACCCTAAGTGAGCACAACCCCCAATATCCTGTTCATCCTCTCCGACCAGCACAATGCCAAGGTGCTCGGGCACCGTGGGCATCCGGACGTGAAGACGCCGCATCTCGATCGCATGGCAGCGGACGGCGTGCGCTTTGACAACGCCATCACGCAGAACCCGATCTGCACGCCCAGCCGCGTGTCCTTTCTTTCCGGGCAGTACTGTCATAACCACGGGTATTACGGCTTGTCCGGTCCCAATCCGGGCGGATTGCCGACGGTGCTTGGTCACTTCCGCCGGGCCGGTTACCGAACGGCGGCGATCGGCAAGATCCATTGTCCGGAACACTGGGTCGAAAGCGACAGCGACGTCTTCCATGAAACCTGTGACTGCAGCATCGGCGGGCGCTCACCGGCGTACGAGCAGTTCCTGAGCGCGCGCGGCAAGCTCGAGCTCGAGGACCACGGCAGCCTTACCGAATTCGGCAATGCCGGCGAGCAGAGCAAAGACAGCCGCCCGTCAGCGTTGACGTACGAGGAATCGCAGGAAGGCTATATCGCTGCGCAGGCGATTCGATTCATGCAGGAGAGTCTCGATGCCGGACGCCCCTTCATCGCCCACACCAGCCTGCCGCGGCCGCACCAGTGCACGACCCCGAGTGAACCGTTCTGGTCGATGTACGAAGGCAGGGAACTGGCCCTGCCGCCGAACGCCGATTACGATCTCGCGGCGGCCGGTAAGTCACCGCACCTGATCCGCACCGCGGAGAATTGGCGCACCGGCGAGTGGGCGTTGTTCGAGCCGAAGACCTTCGAGGCCGCGCGACTGCGACATCTGCACGGGTACCTCGGCGCGGTCAGCCAGGTCGATCACGCCGTCGGACAGATGCTGGATTGGCTCGACGCCGGTGGGCACGCCGGGAACACGATCGTCGTGTACGCATCAGACCACGGCGACTATGCCTGCGAGCACGGGCAGATGGAAAAAGCCCCTGGTATCTGCGCCGACGCGATCACCCGTATCCCGATGCTCTGGCGCTGGCCCGGCAACCTGAAAGCCGGCCATGTTGCCGGCGACCTCGTCGAAGCTGTCGACGTCAGCACGACGCTTTGTGCACTCGCCGGTGTCGAGGCCATGGCGACGGCGGACGGGATGGACGTTTCGCATCTGCTGCGCGGCGAGTCGGGCGCGGTCCACAAGCTCGGCGTCACCGAGTTCGCCTGGAGCAAGAGCGTGCGCAAGGGCAATTACCGGTTCGTCTACTATCCCCAGGAGATGTTCGCCGACGCGTACCCCGATGGCTTCGGCGAGCTCTACGACCTGGAGGCGGACCCGTGGGAGATGCGCAACCTCTTTTTCGATTCCGCGTATGCCGACACGGTTTGCGAACTCCGCAATGCTCTGCTCGAGTGGCTGGTCACCACCACCCGGCCGGCGACGATTCACCCGCCGCCGACCGCGGAGAATGCCCAGGCGACACTGCACTACGAGAACGCGGTCAATGCGGACGGCAAGATTCATCCGGACAACGTCAGAGCGGTGTCAGGGACTAACTACGTGTGATCGCGTACCGTGTTGCCTCCTGTTCAAACGACGAGAACGCCTGCGAAGTTTGCCCTCACCAGTACCAACCCCAGCCGACCGATGATCCGGGGTAGAAAGTGTTGTTGGTCGCGAAGGGCTGGGCGAAGTTGCGGTCGAGGCCGCTAATCCAGGCGACATGACCGTCGGCGTAGCAGACGTTCCAGCCGACGATCGGCGCGGCGTTGCCGTTCTCGCCGTGGTTGTTGCCAACGAGGCCGGGCAGTGCGTCGTGGACCATTGTGGTGTCGCCGACCATGGCGTGGTCGCTGGTCATGAAATTGGAATCGTGGGAGGCTGACAGTCCGTTTGGCTGGTTTCCGTATCGGCTGAAATAAACGCTGGCTTCGTCGTCGAGGTAGGTGAAACTGGAGTAATGATCCACGATATAGCTCCAAATTCCCCAGAACGAGCTGTATTCCCAGCCGCGCGGTCCCGGCTCGTTGCTGCTGGGACATTTCCAGATGTCGATGCCCAGGCCGTAGTCGTCGTCCATGGCGCGCCCGACGCCCTCGTCAAAGACATACAGGGAATAGCCCAACTTACCGTTGAGCGGGTAGGGACCGGCGTAGGGCAAATACTTCCAGTCGTTCTGATAGCCGGCATAGCCGAGGCTGATCTGCTTCAGGTTCGAAGTGCAGACGACACGGGTCGCCACTTCTTTCGCCCGCCCCAGCGCCGGCAGCAGCATCGACGCGAGGATCGCGATGATGGCGATCACAATAAGCAATTCGATCAGCGTGAAACAGCTGAGCGAATTGCGTTTCCCTAACCTGCGTCCTAGCAACTCGATCAAAGTGAACGGGATCTTTCCTTTCATGGTGGCATGGGTTTGTTTTTCTGCAATAACAACATATAACGGTTGAATCGCAGGATGTCTAGACGATCGCGCCCCGCCAGCCCCGGCAGAGCCGCGAGCCGTCTACGGCGGTTTCCTATTCCGGCAACACCATCTCGTACCGGTACGAATCCGGCACGATCGGTTGTTCTTCCGGATCGGGGATGATCGAGTCCACGCGTGCCTCGGTCATATAGATCACCGGATTGCCGGTTTCGCGATCGTGGTGGCCGCGCCAGTTGCTGAAGCGGATCATCCGGCCGTGCCGCGATTCCCGATCCTGGATCACCGTTTCGGTTTCGGGAATGGCCCAGAGATACTGGCGGTCGACCTCGACGATCTTCAACGGATAGCGGGGATCCGACGCCTTCGTTGGGCAAGGCAGAATGTTGGTGATCAGATACACCCGGTCATTCTTGCGGGAGCGGAAAAAATCGAGGTACGATCCCGGGGAATATACGTAGCCGCAATCCGGATAGGATAGCGGCACCGGCTCGCCCAATGTCTTGCCGCCGTCCTCGGAGATCGAAAAGAATTTCACGCTCGGGATGGCCTGCCGCGGGGTGGCGATGCCGCGCATGACGACCATCAACCGGTCACCGTCCATCTCCGCAATGTCCGGCTCAGTGAGCGCATACGACATGTACTCCGGCGGCACAATGCAGTTCGACATCTCCCAGCTCAGCGCCGCGCCGTCATCAGTCCATCGCCCCAGCAGGAGCGCTACGCCCTCCACCGGCCATTTCACCTCGCCGAACCGGTCCGGGCGTGCTATCATGTGGCCGTTGTCGTCGAGCACATAGACACACATCGGCACCACGATGGTACCATCGCGCAATCGGGTCGGCGGCATGGCAATGGCCGAGTTTTTCTCGTACCAGACGCCGTCCGCCCAGTGTACCTCGTCGTGACCGTCCTGGATCACCGCGATGTCATCGCCCCAGGACTCCCCATCGTCCGTGGATATCCGGTAATAGAGTCGGAACGTGCGCGTCGCCGGCGGCATACCCGCGTTTTCCGGCCCGAATTCCGTGTAGTAACCGGCGGGTCCGATTTCGTACCGATTATAGAATTCGATTACCACACCACGATCAGGATCGCAAAGATACATCGGTTCACAGCGACAGATGGTGCGCTCGCCATTCGTTCCGATGTGATCGTTGAAACTGCCTGTCTCCCGCCAGGTTTGTCCGTTGTCATCGGACACCCGGTAGATGGTGCGGCCGTCTTCTCCGCCGACAGTGATCGAGCCTTCGGTGCTGATCGACTCTGTCAATGTCGGTTTTGAGACAGACGTGTATCCGATCGCCTGCACGAAGGCGTTCTTGTGGTGGAGTGTTTTCCGGATTTCGATGGGGGCAGGTGTGCTCATGGTGGGCTGCGTACTCTGGAATGATGATCGAATGACCGTCGACGCGAAAACGTCCGATTCTATAAAAGATCCTTGATCCCGGCCTGCTGCAATCGCTGGTACCGCGGACTTTCGCGGAATGCTCGCTCCGCTGCCGCCGTGGCAGCCGCCCGCCGGCGCTCGACCGCCGCCTGCTGAATCGTGGTGTTCAGGTAAATGACCGCGACCGTCCCAGGTCCGCCGTGCTGTGCCATGACCGTGATCCCAGCCTCGACAAGCTTTTCGCGATCGCCGTCGTATTTCGCGGCCAACTGCTCCTTCACGAACTTCAGGCCGTCGTTGTCGAGACGGTCGGCAGGGGCATCAGGCATTGCGATGTACACCCGCACCTCGAAGAGCTGGTCATCGACGAATTTGTACTCTGTTTGCTGGATGAGCTCACCCGGTTTGCCGTTGCGGCGCAGGAGCGTTTCCCGCTCTGTCTCAACCAGATCCCGGTGCGCTGCCATGGCGTCCGCTTTCGACTGGCCCCATTGTGTATCGCTGTAGCCGTCCGTCAGATCCTTTGCGTAGACCGTGACGGCGATCAGGCAAAAGCCAATGTATGCGATGCGGATTCGATTCTGCATAATTACCTCCGTTGTTGATGATTTTGTGTTTCCTGTGTCAGATCAACGCGGCTCGCTGCATGCCTCGGCACTGCTGCACCTGTTCGTGCCAGGCGGGAATCGCATACAACCCCCAATGGACGAACATACCAAACGGCTTGCTGAAGAACCAGTCGCGGCCGTCGCCGAATCTGAACGCGTGCATAATGCTTGACCCTCAGGAATTTCCGCCGGTTAACAGTGGTGGTCGAGGCATCATTTGTCAAATCGTGATTTTTTTCTTGCAATTGATCACAAAATTACTTATACCTTTGTTAGATACTTTGATGACTGACGCCGTTTTTACGATGCAACATCAACGTTTGATGCAGCAACGGCGAGCAGTGAAAACCAAAACATTACGGAGAAGCACCATGAAACTGCTCACTCGCTCAATCGCGCTCGCCATCGGCCTCGGCCTCATCGGCGTCACCGCCCAGGCCCAGAACATCTTCCCGACCAGCGGTAATGTCGGTATCGGAACTGCCTCGCCAAACGTTCCGCTGCGGGTTGACGAGCCGCAATCCGGTGTTGGCGTACCGCAGGTGCTGTTCCACAACCCGTCCGGCAGCGTGCTGCAATTGTCCGGCGGCAATGGCGATAACGATGAGAACATCCTCGAGGTACGCAACGGCCTGAATCGCACAATGTTCAATATCACCGGTGGATTTAGTCCTTCTACTATTATCAGCGATGGCTTTCCGAATCCCACGGGCTCTCTTCTCCACGTGGAATACGGCGGCCGGCTCTTCACACACCAGGCCCAGTTCATTGTCAACTCGGACGACACGTGGGAGGGCTGGGGCGTGCTCGTGCAAAGTTCGGCGATCAGCCCGCATCCCCACTTGGAACGTGTGCTCGAGGCCGGGTTGAATGACGGCTCGACATCGTTTCTGGTGACCGGCCACAATCGTGTTGGTATCGGGGCTTTGCCCGACGGCAATGATAAAGCCGATAGCGTCGAAGAAACCCTGCACGTCTTCGGTACTGCCCGCGTCGAGACCACGGCGGCGGACGACAGCTTGACCCGTGTTCTCGTTCGTGACGACAACGGTACGATCCACGAACGCGCCGCCAGCACGCTCCAGGGAGGAGGCACCCCGGGCCCGCAGGGCGACCAAGGGCCGCAGGGCAAGCAAGGTGCTGCCGGTGCTGACGGCGCGGCCGGTGCAACCGGTGCTGACGGTTCGGCCGGTGCTGACGGTTCGGCCGGTGCTGACGGAGCGGCCGGTGCAACCGGTCCGGCCGGTGCTGACGGCGCGCAGGGCACGGCCGCACCGTGCGTCGACTGCTCGACCGTTCAGGATGCCGTGTTTGCGGTCGTCTGCAAGTTCCCGACGCCCACCACGTTTTTGGAGTTCAGCTCGTGTGTCGAGGCCGTCGCCAGCCTGGCACTGCTCAACACCTCGGTCTGCACGCCGAACGAGAACGATTGCCTCAACGTCATGCTTGGTAACGTCCAGGACCTGATCGACCAGAAGACGCCCTGAGGAAACCGGCCAACGATCACGAAGCCCGGAGCCAATCTCGGCTCCGGGCTTTTTTTTATGCTGTGAAAGCTTGTTTTGTGCGAATTTGTCAGACAATAGGCTTATGAGCATCGCACATCGAAGGTTCAACGGGTTGCTGATGTTGGCAGTGGCTAACCTGATAACGCTGGCGGCAGCCGGCAACGAGTTGCTGCTGTCGCGCGTAGTTCCCGTCGTCAACCGACCGCTGGAGATCCGGTTGGCGCCGGACGCCAAGCTGACGGGCCGGGCGACCCTGCGCGTGGCAGCGAATGACGAAACCCTGCTGACGGTGCCTGTCGAGCTCGCACACGGCAAGTCCCCGACCTGGTCCTTCACGCCGAAAGCCACCGGGTACCACACCGCTACCATTGAATTCGACGGCGCCACCGAGCCGATTACCCGCCGGTTTCCGGTCGTCTGGCGTGACCTCTACTTCCTGGTCTGGCCGCCGCCCGAGCCCAGTGAACGGCTGGCCTACGGACCGCTGGTGGCGCAGGTCATCGACACCGACTACAAGGCAGACGTGATCCGCCAATGGCACGATCACGGAGCCGATGTCGTCCCCTGGGTCGGCGTGCCGGCATCCGACGCGTCCGGGGCGATCAGCGAAAAGGCGATGGCCGACTGGGTCGAGGCCGTTGCCGAGCATGTGGAACGCGGCTGCGAGGGAATCTTCATTGACGAGTTCGGCGCCTACCCGAACCCGCATGGTTTCGAGCGCATACGGACCATCTGCCTGATGCTGAAGCAACTGCGCGCCCGCTTTCCCGAGCTGCTGATCATGCCGGCCACCGCCGGCGAGAGTTCGCGCTGGATCCTATCCAGATCGGCAGTCCATGACCGAAACTTGGCTGCCGCTAAGCTGTACCAAGCATAAGCAGCCACGTCGTCCTCAGGCACACCCGTGCCCAAGTCGTACATCCGGCCGAGCCTGCCCAGCGCGATAAAATCTCCCTGCTCAGCCGCCATGCGGAACCACTTAAACGACTCGGCATCGTCCTTAGGCACGTTCATGCCCCGGGCGTACATCAAGCCGAGGTAGCTCTGCGCATCGACATATCCCTGCTCAGCGGCCATGCGGTACCACTTAACCGCCTCGGCATAGTCCGTGGTCAAGTTGCTGTACATCCTGCCAAGGTTGAACTGCGCCTCGGCATCTCCCTGCTCAATCGTCTTGCCGTACCACTTCAGGGACTCGCTAACGTCCTTAGGCACACCCTCACCGCGGCCGTAAATAATGGAGAGTTCGCGCTGCGCTTCGCTATCGCCCGCTTCGGCCTTCTTACGCAGTGTTTCCACATCTTCTGCCGCGACGGTACACGCAGCAACTGCCAGCACGACCATCAGCGTTCGAATGAACGGAATTACATGCACAGGATTGCCCCACAATGTTTTCATCACTGCCGCTTCGCTGCTTTCCGCTTCTCGATCCGCTCGAAGATTTCGCGGGCCATCGCCTGCCCCTTCTCAAGCTGGGACGGCGTGAGGTCGCGCTTGAAAGCATCCATAAACTTGTCTTTGTCTTCGTCAGCGTCTCGGTCGAAATCGTCTTGGTTGAAATAGAAATCGTCTTGGTCGAAATCGTCCTGGCTC
>CAUZJQ010000168.1:0-9070 GCA_963580095.1 Lentisphaeria bacterium
TGGAATGTGAAAGGCTCGCCGAAATCGTCGACGTAGGTCAGCGTGTCACCAAGTTTGAGCTTGAGGCTGTACATCATCGTGTTGTAATCGAGCGCAGCCGGCGCTGCATTGGCGCCGGGCTGGTAACGCAGCATGTCCCACGGGGCCGCACCGGGTGGTCCACTCGTCTTCTGAAACGTAAAGGCATTGCGACTGGCCAACGCCTCGACGTCAATGCCGGTGATCTGCGGCTGTATCGCCCGATTCAGATTCAGGCAGCTCGCGTCGTCGCCGTCGACCAGCCGCATCGGCACGAACTGCACACGATCGAACGGCGGCTCGTCCAGTCCGAGATTGCGTCGCGCCTTTTCGGCGTTCGGGTCGACGTACAACGGATGCGTTGTCGATGCGAACACCGCAAAACCACCCGTGCCGGAACTGCGATCCGACCAGACCTGTCGCTGCGTACGCTGCGACTCGAGCGCGACAATCAGAAACGTTGCGCAGGCCAGCATGCCGATGACTGCCAGGCTGCTGCCGGAACGTCGGGCGACGTTCCGGCAGCCGATCGCACGTAGCCCGGTGACCGTCGTGTGGCAATCGAGCCAACCGATGCACCAGGCACAGCCAGCCAGAGTTGACACCAGCAGCAGGGCACCGATCCCAAAGAAAACAACCGGCGCCGATCCTGCCGTGTCAACGGCGGTCAACAGCAGCAGCACCGGCAAGCCTGTTGCCAGTGCAATCACCGCGGGCCACATGCGCCGGCGTTGCTTGGCGGCAGCGGCACCGCCGCCAAGCCGCCGGACGACGGTCGCCCGCGTCTGCCGGCGCAGGACCAGCCAGATCGCCGCGAGCGAGACTGCAATACCGCTGAGCGCGCCGATCAGATACGTCCGCGGTTCGCCGTGCATATGCAACGACCAGTCGCCGATGACATCACGCCAGGTCGTGCCCAGGCAGTGAATCATCATCTTCGTGTACAACGCCCCGAGAACCGCTCCGCAGATTGCCGCGGGCGTGCACAGCAACACTGCTTCGCCCAGGTAAATGAAACCGATGCGCCGCCTGCCGAAGCCCAGTGCGGCCAAGATGCCCTGCTCGGCCAGTCGCTGATCGAGATGGAAAACAAACATCAGAACCGTGAGCAGCACGGCCGCGATGATCAGGAAAAAGCTAAAGCCGATGAAGAGCCCGCCGAAATCCATCCCCAGCGCCACCGCATCGCGAGCCTGGCCACGTACGGCTGTGCTTTGCAGTCCGAGCGCTGCGGGATCGAGATCTGCCAGCACCGCAGCAGCCAGATTACCCGCCGCATTGGTTGACTGCGGATAGCGCACAGCGGTGACTGTACCAAATCGATTGTCCCAGATACGGCTGCCGCGCTGCCAGGTGATGAGCGCTTTCGGCAAGCCGCGATGATCGTCCCAGTATTTCTCGTCCTTGTCACGGATGCGGTCGAGATCCACCGGCGTACCGGTGTCCCAGTCGCGACAGTTTTCGGCAACACCGAGGCCGGGAAAATCAGGCATCAGCGAGCGGTCGATACCGGCCCCTTCTGTCGGAATCACTTGGCGAACTATGAAATTCGCCTCGCGGCTGGTGAGTTGCCGGCCACGCTCAAGCACGTAGAATTGCAACGACAGCGCATCGCCGACTTGCGCACCGAGGTCATCGGCACACCATTGATTGAGGATGATCTCGTCGTCACCCAGGTCGGCAACCGGCAACAGGGCGGGGTCCAATGCCGAAACCATCGAATATGGCGTGGCCCGGTCGCCGATGCGCAGCTCGTTGACGAAGTAGGTTAAAACACGCGCAGCACCCGGTTGCGCAGCCGCAGCAGCAGCAGTTGCCCGGTCAAAAAATACCCGGCGGCTGCGCAGTTCGCTACGATGGGCGAGATCGACACCGTCATGCACGACGAGGCCGGCATCAGCAGGTGTCCAGGCATTAACCAGAGCAACGTCGGGTATTTGCTCATGCTCAGTGAGCACCAGGTTGACCAGACCTTCGCGACCAATCGCTTGCTGCAGCACCGCGCGCGACACGAAAGCGTTGTACGGGGCAAGCTGGCTGTTGCGTAGGCTGAAGTTGCCAAACCCGGCACCATCGATCACCGCCTCAACGCTCAGGCGCAAAGTCACGTACGGCCGCTCGACCGATACCAACGCGGCGTCGCGCGATAGAAAGCTCGGCTGCTCCATCTGCAGCAGCACAGTGTCGCCTTTCTCAACACCGAGCCGCCCGGCAAGCCGGGTGTTGAGGACGATCTGCTCCGGCGCGATGCGGCGGATCAACGATGCTTTTCCAAACTCCCAGAACGCTTCGTCGACGCCAAAGATCTCGATTGCCGGCACCCGGGTTTCGCGATCGGGGGCTGTCGCGATACCCGTGACATGCACGACCGCAGCCGTGTCGCCCGTATGCCTGGCCCCGATACTGGCGCCCAGCGCATGGCGCACAAAACGATCACCGCAAATGATCGCTCCACCGACGTTACCGAGACGCTCGGCACTGGTAGCGGCGAGACTGTGGCGCACGGAATCACCGACCAGCAACGCACCGGTGATTACCGCAGTGGTAATCACAACACCTGCAAACACACCACCCACGGCACGGCGATGATACCACAGGTTACGCCGAATGAGCGACACGAAAGTCATTGTGCTGTCGGCCGATCGACCAGTGTTCCGTTACGCAGTTCGCAGGTCCGCTGCATACGCGCTGCCAGCGCAGCAGAGTGGGTGACAGTGATCAGAGCGACCTGATGTCGATCGTTCAGCTCGACGAGGAGCTCAGTAAGGTTCTCGGCCGCCTGCTGGTCAAGCGCACCTGTGGGCTCATCTGCCAGCAGCAGGGCCGGCCGGTTGATCAGGGCGCGGACGACCGCGACACGCTGGCGTTCGCCGCCGGACAACTGCGCCGGGCGGTGTGACAGCCGCGCCGCCAGGTCAACCTGCGACAGAAGATCTCTCGCGATGTCTGTGGCGCTGGACGGATCGGTCGGGGCACCGGGCACCAACGTAGGCAGCAGAACATTTTCAAGCACCGAGAGCTGCGGCATCAGGTGGTGGTCCTGAAAAATTAGACCGATCTCGCGATTGCGGAACTGCGCCAGCGCCCCGTCATCAAGCTGCTCCATGTCACGGCCATGAAACAGAAAACGACCGGACGAAGGGCGATCGAGCGCACCTATAATATTGAGCAGGGTGCTCTTTCCACAGCCGGACGGACCGACAACGGCGAGGCTTTCACCAGCCTCGACGGTCAGGTCAAGATCCTGCAGCACGTGGACCTGGTCGTTTCCGGAGTCGTAGGACTTGGCAATGTTGGAGAGGGTCAGCAAGGACATGAGCCAAAGAAGTTGCGGGGTTTTAGATGTGCATACTATAGGCGTTGAAAAGTGCTTCGACGCCATATTAATACCCCGGCACATGGCTGGGGTATCAACCCTTGTCCAAGAGTGCCATTCGCCGGTACGTTTCCCTTTGCACGCATCACATGCTCCCGGGGGCGAAGCCGTTCCCACCAACAGAAGGTCTCATGGGAAAACCGAAGGACCGAAAAAACATCCACCTGCCACTACGCCCGGCGAACGCTTCCCCTTTGCTCGTAAGGTAATGACATCGGCCGGCTGATCAATCCAGAACGGGGGAATGCAATAAGAAGTATGCCCTCAATCGGGCCGCGGTTTTTCTCTAAATTTCATAACGGATATGTTTTTCGCAGCTCATGTTTCCGCCACCCAAGGCGGTGTGAGTTACAGCCACTGTCAACGGAACGAATCTGCACCAACGATGCAGTCGCAAAATTCGAGACGGCGATATCAACGTTACAGAGCTGTTACAATGCAGCAGATGCTTGGTTGTCGTCGGCACGGTACTGTAATGAGGCTATGTACGCAAACCATCAATTTCCCGGCGCCGCCATGACCAAGAAACGAATCATCCAGCTCGCCGCCATTATACTCGCCATCGCCGGGTTGGTGTGGAACCAGTCCCAGATCGACGCGTACCACGCAAAGGGCGACCTTAACCGCATGGTCGACAATCCTGATATCCCGCCCTCGCTGGCAGTCACGACGTTCGCACTCGGGCCAATGCGGGCACTGACCGTCGACGCCCTGTGGTGGCGGGCCATCGAGCAACAAGACCGCGGGGAGTACTTCGACGCTCTGCAACTCACCAGCTGGATCACCCAATTGCAGCCGAATTTCTCGTCGATCTGGACATATCAGGCCTTCAACATGGCGTACAACATCTCGCACGACTTCGCCGATCCGCTCGAACGCTGGCAGTGGATCGACCGCGCCATTACCTTGCTGCGCGACGAGGCACTGAAGTACAATCCCCACGACAAAGTCATCCGCCACGAGCTCGCGCGCCTGTATTTCGACCGTATCGGCAGCAAAATCGATCCACATGCCGCGGAGTTCCGTAACCAGTGGGCGCTGAAGATGCGGGACTATCTGGCCCGGGGCGACACCGAGGAACTGCAGCGCCTGGCCGCTGCAGCCGAATCGCTGGAAGTTCTGCAAAAACGCCCGGGCGTGGCAGCATACATCGCCGCGGGCGTGGCGCAGCAGATTGACGTGCTCGATTTCGAGACGTATTCACCAATCGACCGACCACTCAATGTCGGCCCGGACGCTGCCAATATGCAGGCAGCGGCGCTCGAAGTTTTTTATTTCTATCAGCGCCGGCGGGTCGAGCAAGAGCTCAAGCTCGACATCGAGCGGATGCTGAGTGTCGACGGCCAGTACGGTCCGCTGGACTGGCGTCTTCATCAAGCGCACGCCATCTACTGGCTCGCCAGCGACACGATGACCGACATGGTGTCGGGCAATGTTAATTACGGTCATATCCTGCGCCAGAGCATGATAAGCTCCTTCCGCGAAGGTCGTATGTTTTACAGTAAGGAGCACAATACGATGACGATGACGAACAATGTCCAGATCATCGGCCGCATCCACGAACACATGGAGAACCGGCTCGTAAACGACTACAGCCAATCAGCGGACAACCAGCACAAGCGTTTCCTCGAGGAGGCGATCACCGTGCTGTACATCTATAATCTCAATTCGCTGGCATACGAAACTTACGAGCACTACAGCTCCCACTACCTTCGTGCCAACCCGATCAGCTACGAGACATTCCTGGCGAAAAATATCGAACAGGTCCTCAATGCCGACGGTGGCAAGGGACAGCAGGCAATCATCGAGGCTTCATTGTATGAGATTTTCAAATGGCTCGACATTGGCCACGCGGACCGCGCCAATGGTTCCTACAACCTGTCGCGACTGCTGTGGAAGCGGCATCAGACGAAGTACCACGAGGCTCCAGCGAAGCAGCTGCCGCCGTTCGTGGATCTTTTCATGGCGGAGCGTGACAAGTACATCGCAGCCAGCGGCGCCGATGTCGACAAGCTCGGCGAGAAGTTCGGAGCAGCACGTCGCAAAGGTGCGACCCGGGTTTACATTGGACCGACGGGACATAAGCACTAAACCACGAAGCCGGCATAGAAAGCGTCTGATCGGCCACGGCTCCTCGGTAGTATTTGAGCAATTTTAAGCCCGATCACCGAGTATCGCTGTACATGTGCTTTTGTCCGCCTCGCGAACCCGGGAACAAGGATTTTTCGTATTGGCGACAGATTACATTTTCATGATCGGGCCACGTGCCTGCGGCAAGACCAGCGTCGGTAGCCGCATCGCCATGAAACTCGAGGACTGGACAGCGTTCGACCTCGACACCGAGTACGAACAGATTTGCTTCATGGAAACGGGGCGCCGGATCAATCCCAACCCCGACGAATACTACAACCGCAGCCGAGAAATCCTCTTCGAGCACCTCGGTCTCAACAACATCGTCATGTGCCTCGGCGGCGGGACGTTGATAAATTCTCACAGTGCCCCGGACGGCTGCATCGAGACGCTGAATAAATGCCGCGAGCGCGGTCAGGTGGTTCTGGTGCTGCCCAGCCGCTTCGATTTTCGCAACCGGAAGATTCTCTACAATCGTGAGAAACAGCGGCGCTATTCGGTTACAGCGCACACTGTCGCGGAGCATTACGACAAACGTATCAGCTTCTTCCGGAACAACGCCGATCTGATCGTCTACAGCAATGACATAGATACCGCGACGGACAGGATCATCAAAAAATATGGCCTCGGCGCCGCCGAGGCGTGAGGTCTATTCCAGTCCGTCCAGCTCGGCATGCCGCGGGCAGTTGACAACGTGGTCGTTGACCAGGCCGGCTGCCTGCATGAAGGCATAGCAGATGATCGTACCAACGAAATTGAAGCCGCGCGCCTTCAGGTTCTTGCTCATCGCGTCCGACTCCGCCGTGTAGGCGGGGATCTCCCGCAACACTTTATAGTGGTTGACTATCGGGCGGCCATCGACGAAGCCCCAGATGTAGGTATCGAAACTACCGAATTCCTCCTGTACCTTCAAGTAGGCGCCGGCATTGCGGACGGCTGAGTTGATCTTCAGCCGGTTGCGCACGATACCAGCATTGCCAAGCAACTCAGCAATCTTGTCGTCCCCGTAGCGGGCGACGATGTCCGGCTCGAAGTTGTCAAACGCCGCGCGATAGGCTTCGCGTTTTTTTAGGATGGTTTCCCAGCTCAAACCGGCCTGAGCACCGTCGAGGACGATGAACTCGAACAGCTTTCGGTCGTCATGCACCGGCACGCCCCACTCCTTGTCATGGTACGCTTTGGCCAGGTCGGAAACCGCCCATTCACAAGTTTCGTCTATCTTTCTCACGTCTTCCCCTTACAGGTTTGGTGTTTCAGGTGTAGGATTCGGGGATTGAGGTGTCAGGTTTTCAAGGTTTCATTGTACTTCATCGAATCGACTTTTCCCGACACGCGAAACCTGACACCGTAAACCCTCCAAGCCGCCATGCCCGTGATCACTCTCAAAGCCGGACGCGAAAAGTCCCTCATCCGTCTGCACCCCTGGATCTTTTCCGGCGCGATTGACCGCATCGAGGGCGACCCGGCTGCCGGCGCAGTTGTCGATGTCTATACAGACGATGGCGTGCTGATCGGTCACGGTGGCTATTCGCCGGCATCGCAGATCCCAGTGCGCATGTGGTCATTCGCGCCGGAAGACACCATCGACCGGAAATTTCTCCAGCAACGACTAAGTACGGCGATCGACTTTCGGTCGGCGCTGCCGTCGCTGCCGGTGACAGCTTGCCGGCTGATCAACGCCGAGTCAGATGGCATGCCGGGGCTTATCGTGGATCGCTATGGTGAATTTCTTGTCTGCCAGTTCCTGGCCTGCACAGTCGAGGCCTTCAAACAGGAAATCGTCGAACTGTTGCAGGAACTCACGGACTGCCAGGGCATCTACGAACGTTCCGATGTCAGCGTCCGCAGCAAGGAGAATCTGCCGCCCGCAGCCGGCGTGCTGGCAGGTAGTGAGCCGCCGGAGTTGATCGCGATCACCGAGCACGGCCGTCAATATCATGTCGACATACGTACCGGGCAAAAGACCGGCTTTTACCTGGACCAGCGCGACAACCGCACATACCTCGCAGCCCTCGCCGAGGGCAAGAGCGTTCTCAATTGCTTTTCATACACCGGCGGCTTTGCCATTGCCGCCCTGACCGGCGGCGCCACGGACGTCACCAACATCGATACCTCGGCCACTGTTCTCGAACTCGGCCGCCGCAATGTCGAGTTGAATGAGCTGCCGAGCGAACGGGTCACGGACGTAAAAGGCGATGTCTTCGAGGTACTGCGAAAATATCGCGACAGTCGCCGCAGTTTCGACGTGATCGTGCTGGATCCGCCGCGGTTTGCCGAGTCAAAGATGCGGCTGCCACAGGCCAGCCGCGGCTATAAGGACATCAATCTGCTGGCGCTGAAACTGCTGCAACCGGGCGGCCTGCTCCTGACATACTCCTGTTCCGGCCATGTCGCCCCGGATCTCTTCCAGAAAATCGTGTCGGACGCAGCCCTCGACGCTGATCGGGTCGTCCAGATTATCGATCGACACGCCCAGCCGGGCGATCACCCTATTGCCCTGACGTTTCCCGAAGGACAGTACTTGAAAGGGCTCGTCTGCCGCGCGAAGTAGGCGCAGAACAGATGCCGAACGCTGAATGCCGAACACTAAAACCAAGGAGTACCCCGATGGCACTCGAACCTGGCACCCCGGCACCGAAATTCACCGGCCAGACACAGGCCGGTGAGACCATTTCACTGGAGGATTTTTCCGGCAAAAACGTCGTGCTCTACTTCTACCCGAGAGACGACACGCCGGGATGCACCACCGAATCCTGCGCCTTCCGCGACAACCATTCCGCATTCACCGACAAGAATGCCGTGATCATCGGCTGCAGTGCCGATTCGGTGGCATCGCACGAGAAGTTCGCCAACAAGTATTCGCTGCCCTTTGAATTGCTGGCCGACGTCGATCGCCAGACGATCGAGGCCTACGGTGTCTGGGTAGAGAAAAACATGTACGGCAAGAAGCGGATGGGAATTCAGCGCGCCACCTTCGTCATCGGTCCAGACGGCAACATCAAGGCCGTCTTCCCCAAGGTGAAGCCGGCCGAGCACGCCGAGGAAGTTCTGGCCGTGTTAGAGTAATGTGAGCCGAAAAGTCCATGTGTTGCGCTGGAGACACATGTGAATGATGGTGAAAAAAACAGACGATGCCGTGCTATACGGTTGCAAATTGCCGTTGCTACATTACCCTGCCCGCTGCGAATCAACGCACCAAAAAACGAAATGCCGTGAATGTTTTAGATCTCTTTCGACTCGACGGTCGCATCGCCATCGTTACCGGTGCCCACGCCTGGTTGGGCTACGACATGGCCTGTGCCCTGGCCGAGGCTGGCTGTCATATTGTCGTCACCTCGCGCGACGAGACCCGCGCCAACGAGACCGCCGAGAAACTCGGCAACGCCTATGACGTCGAGACCCTCGGCCTGACCCTGGATCAGCGTAGTCACGAGCATACCGTTGCGATGGCCAAAGCGGCCTTTGAATGGAAGGGCCGCATCGACATCCTTATCAACAACGCGGGCGGCGGCTCCGGGAACAGTCCTGGAAACATCCATGAACGCG
>CAUZJQ010000169.1:0-8987 GCA_963580095.1 Lentisphaeria bacterium
TGTTCATTTTGACTGATTTATGGCATGAATAGCCGGTGCAATTTGTCAGATAATATTCCGTTCATAACGCAATGCTCAAATATCAAATTCGCCACAATAAAGTCTGTCCAGTTCTTAATCACAGTGGCAAACTCAGGCGAAATAAAATTAATGGCTGTAACATTGCGGCGTTAAAACTAGGGCAATTGTACTGTAAAGTTTCGTTCAACGGCCCTTGCTGGTCGTTTCACATCAGGTACTGCATCATGTCACTGATCGATCACATTGATATTCTGGAAGAGCTGTGCGCCACCCCCGGCGTTGCCGGTCTCGAGGACCCGATGGTCCGTCTCGTTCGGCGGCTGATGAGCCAGTACACCGACGACGTCTGTGTCGACAAACTCGGCAATGTCATCGGCCGGATGCCGGCGACACAGCCAGATGCCAAGACGCTGCTGATCGCAGCGCACATGGACGAAATCGGTTTCGTTATCCGGCATATTCGCGACGACGGATTTATAAGTGTCTTCAAATGCGGGTATCCGCTCGATCGCGTGCTGCCGAGTACGCCGGTCGCCGTGCACAGCGATGAGGGTACGGCGCACCACGCCATTTTCGCGATCAAGTCGCATCATGTCTCGACGCCGGAAGAGCGTTTCCAGGTGATCCCCATCGAGGACAGCTACATCGACGCCGGCTTCGAGAGTGCAGAAGCGGTCGCGGCGGCCGGCATTCATGTCGGCAGCCCTGTCACCTGGTGGCCGAACTTCCGGGTCAAGGGCGACCAGATCATGACGAAGACCCTGGACAACCGGTTGTGTGTGTTTGCGGTGCTGCAGATGATGGCCGCACTGAAGGGGCGGGACCTGCCGGTCAATGTCGCATGTGTCGGCACGGTTCAGGAGGAATTTTCATGCAAGGGTGCGGTGGTCGCGGCGCACAACGTCAAGCCCGACATGGCCGTGGCGATTGACGTCACGATCTCGATGGACACGCCTGAGCTTCAGGGCCAGGAACTGAGCGAAGCACGATTGGGCGGCGGTATCGCCATCAACAGTTTCGGTTATCATCCGACCCTGCCGTTCGTTGGAACCACCGCGAATCCGAAACTGGTGCAGCAGATGGTAACAACCGCGGAGCGCCACGAGTTGCCGTACGTGCGGACCATCAGTTCACGGATCATGACGGACGCCTCGTGGATGCAATACGTCGGCGACGGCGTGCCGGTAGTAGAACTTGGCATCCCGTGCCGCTACTGTCACAGCCCGACCGAGGTTGCAACCATTACCGACACCCAGACGGCGATCGATCTGTTGACGAATTTCGTACTCGACCTGCCCCCCGATCTCGATTTGAGCCGGGGGTAGGGTGTTGCCGGCCGGATTCTGTCCAGCGCTCAGCCCTTTTTCCCAGCTGCTGTCAGGAAATCACGAAACAGGATTGTTTCGCTGAGGTTGTCGACGCGCATGCAATCTTCCCACTCGGTTCTGACGTATTCGAGTGTCATGTACCCGCGATAGCCGATCTTGTCCATCACCTTCACGATACGTCCGAAGTCGATGGCGTTGTCGGCGAAGGGCGATTGCAGCGCGCCTTTACGGGAGCCGCGCACGTGAAAATGGCTGCTGTGTGCGAGTAACGGCTCTACCTTGGCATCGGCGATGCCGATACGGGTGAAATGCGAATAGTCGAGAGTGTACGTCAGGCCCGGCACAGCCTTGACGAATCGCAGGGCGGATCCGGGGCGCCCGATCATCGAACCGAGATGTGGTTCGACACCGAACACGATGCCATGTGCTTTGGCCCGTTCGATACGCCAGGCCAGTTCCCGACATGAATTGCCCCAGGATCGCTTCAGCGATTCTTCCTTGAAGCGGATGCCCGGCGCCGAAGTAACGTGGGGCGCACCGACGCGCGCCGCGTATTCGAGAGACTTCTCGAACCAGTCACGTGCCTTGCGACGGCGTGACGGCATTGGGTTGTTGATCGCCATCGAGAACTCGTCCGTTGCCGGCAGCAGAAAAATATCTGACGCTTTCAGGCCGCGTTCATCCAGTTTCCTTTTCAATGCTTTTGCAGATTTCGCAACGTTGCGAAACTCGGTTGCCGGCTGCAAGTGCGAACGCTCATGCATGAGGCCGATGTCGACTCCCTTGATCCGGAGCATCTTGATCAGGTCGAGCACGTCATTGTGCGGCAGCAGGGGAAAGGTGAAATCGGAGCAGGCAAGTTTCGGTTGCATGGGATGGCTTGAATGTTGGTGTTTCAGAGTTGTGTGACGGTGTTGCAGTCCCATTCGGCGGCGGCCAGGTAGCCGCCGTCGATGGTGAGGGATGTGCCGGTGATGCCGGCGGAATCTTCGCAGGAAAAGAACAGGGCCGAGCGTGCGACCTCTTCCGGGGCGACCATGCGATTGATCGGGATACGTCGAATGCGCTGGGCCAGGAACTTGTCGCCATCGACGATTCGGTCGTAGTATCCAGTGCTCATCGGCGTGTCCGTCAAGCCCGGGCACAAACAGTTGCAGCGCAGCCCGAGATGGGCGTAATCGAGTGCGATCGACTGGCTCAGGAGCAATACGGCGCCCTTTGTCGTGGTATACGCCGGGGTATCGACCTGGGCCACGAAAGAACTGATTGATCCGATGTTGACGACATAGGAATGCTGATTTTTTTCGAGGTGCTGTATGCCATGCTTGAGCGAGAAGAAAATAGATTTCACGTTGACGGCCATCAGTTCATCCCACTCGGCCTCCGTCATGTTTTCAAGGCGCTTTGCAATACCTTTCGCGGCGCAGTTGAAGATGATCTGCAGGCCACCGAACCGGTCAACAGTAGCAGCGATCGCGGACTGTACGTCCGTTTCACTACTGACGTTGCAGCGGCAGAAGATCGCCTCGCCACCGGACGCATTGATTTCTTCGGTGACTTCGTTGCCGAGCGCCTCGTTGATGTCGACTATCGCAATACTGGCGCCTTCGCTCGCGAACAGCTGCGCCGTGGCGCGCCCCATGCCGGAGGCGCCACCGGTTATCCAGGCGACCTGTCCCGTTAGTTTTTTGCTCATTTTATGTTCCCCGTTGAATTGCAGTTTTGATAGGGTGGACAGGACTGGTGCTCTACGACCAGAACTGCGGTAAATCTTGCCGGTATGCGTCGAGAAAGGCGTCGGTCACGTCGCGTGCCTCTTTGATGTGACGCACCCACGGATCGAGTGCCATGGCCTGCACGACTTTGCTGCGATCCCCTTCCACGGTGGCTTGCGTCAGCAGTTCGTGAATCGTCACCTGTCGTCGGCACAATTCCATGGCAAACGTCGGCAGCTTGCCGACATGCACGCCACGCGCCTCACCGCCGACAATGATTGCGGGGACGTCGACGATGGCATCGTCCGGCAAGTTGTCGATGGCGCCGCGGTTCGGGATGACCAGCGCCGGCAGGTACAGGCGCTGCCCGCTTTCCAGTGCTTCCATGACCTGAGTCGGTTTTTCGTCGTAGTGCGGATGATTCGGGTCAACCGGAAACGGGAAGTCGTGAAACTCCTGGCGCACCATGCTCTGGTCGGCGGCTGTCGCCTGCTGCTCTCGCAGGTTATCGATTTCCAGATGGTAGCCCAGTTCTTCCCATTCGGTGTGATCGTAAAAGAACGGCAAATATTCGATGATGTGATCGTCATAGCCGATCGGGTAGATTCCGAACGTCTCGAGTATGTCGAGGGTGAATTTCTGGGCCGGGATGTTGTGGTGAACTTCCTGCCAGTATTTGCTCGTTCGCACCTGCTCGGCGAGCTGTGTCATGTAACTCTCGCCGGTACTTTTCAATCGAAGGTCGAGCAGCCAGTTGAAGTGGTTGACACCGCCCGAAATTACCTCGAACGCGTCCGGTTCGTGCCCGAGCATTTCGGCAACAACTCCCATTGATCCGTGCACCTGATGACAGAATCCGAGTGTTTTTAGGTCGGTGTACGCCCTGAAATAGGTGCACAGAAACGACATCGGATTGGTGAAGTTCATCAGCCAGGCGTCTGGGCACAACTCCGCCATGTCGTCACAGATCCCCATGAACATGGTGATATTGCGCATGGCGTGCGCCTGGCCGCCGGGGCCGCCGTTTTCGCCTTTGAACTGGTGTACACCGTGCAGTTTCGGGATCTCGATGTCCTGAATCCAATAGGGGATGCGTTTTGCTTCACAGGATGTCACGACATAGTCACAGCCCGCCAGTGCGGCGCGCTGGTCGGTGGTGCTGGTCAGTTGCAGGGGCGCAGCCGACTCCCCGACAATTTTCTGGTTACGCTCAAGCGCGCCCGCCAGTCGCTGATCGTCGACGTCCATGAGCACGAACGTGCTGTCATGCAGCAGTTCACAGGCACACAGGCCCTTGGTGATTTCTTCCGTGAAGCCGGAGCCGGCCCCGAGCATTGCGATACGCTTCGCCATCCGTATGATCCTCCACGGCAACTGTACTTTGTGCAGCGGTGAGGTCCAGCTATATTGTCTGTCCAATTTGAACCCCAACTCACATGCCTTTGCAGAAGAGGATGCATGCATCGGGAAAGAGATCGGTACGTACCGTCATTGGCAGGTTTGATTTTTTCGTTATGGTGAATGTGGTCACACTGCGGTTGGTAAGTTGTTTGCGTCGGCGGCATAGTTCTGCGGCTAAACCTTATCTTCCACATCGCGCGGTATTGCACTCCTAACCGATCCCGGGCTCATGGATACAGTTCTCAATGTGTTTGCCATCCTCGGCGGCATTGCGTTGTTCATCTTCGGCATGAATATCATGACCGCAGGGCTTCGCGAGACTGCCGGTGACGGGTTACGGACGGTTCTGACACGAGTCGGTCGGAGCCGGTTGGCCGGTGTGACTGCCGGCACGTTTCTCGGTGGGGTGATCCAAAGCAGCGCTGCGACTGTGATGATCGTGGGGTTTGTCAACGCTGGGCTGATATCCCTGCCCAGTACGATCCCATCGATTCTCGGTGCGAATGTCGGCACGACGATTTCGATGCAGGCGGTTTCGTTCAATTTGTCGTCCTACTGCTATCTGGCGATCGTTTTTGGCCTGGCGGCGAACCTGCAAAAACGTTTTCCCCGGATGGGGCAGGCGGGACTGGCCCTGCTGGGATTCGGCCTGCTGTTTCTGGGGATCGAGACGATAGCCGAAGCGGCCCACCCGTTCCGTGCTCAGCTTCAGCCGCTTCTCAGTCCGGTGAACGGGGCAACGTGGTCGGGCATGTTGTGCGGCATCGCGCTGGCGGCGGCGCTTACAGCCATCTGGCAGAGCAGTGGTGCGACTATCGCGATTTGTTTCGCGTTTGCCGAGGCCGGGATTTTTACCAGTCTCGAGCAAGTGTATCCCATCGTCCTGGGCGCGCACATCGGCACATGCGCGACGGCGCTGTTGGGCAGCATCGGCACCAACATTCAAGCACGCCGTACTGCCTGTGCGCACCTGGGGTTCAACCTGTTCAATGTTGCCTTTGCAGTTGCTGCCAGTCCGCTGTTCCTGCGATGGATTCCTCTTACGGCAACTGACCTGGTACGGCAGACGGCAAATCTGCATACCGCTGTCATGGTGGTTTCGGCGCTGATCATCTTACCGTTCTCGGCGGCGTTTGCCCGCATCATCACTGCGGTTGTGCGTTCGAACAAGCCGCCGCCGCCGCCGAGCTTTCTCGACAGCGCGGCGATTGCGAAACCGGAACTGGCACTTCACGCGGTGCTCTCGGAACAGCAGCGCGTTGCGAAAGTATGCGGCAACAGTTTTCAACTCGTCCCGCATCTGATGCTGTTTAAGCACAAACGCGACACGGTACGGACTATCAAGAGCAATGAGAAGATCGTCAATGAGATCAAGCGGGCGATGCGCGACTACCTGGATGCCTTGACTGGTCGCTACCTGTCGCAGCGCCAGCTCATGCTGATTCAATACGTCGATCGATGCATGATCGACCTCGAACGCATCGGCGACCATATCGACGAGCTCTGCGACGTGTCGTTACGTCGGCAGTCACAGGATGGCGCGTTGATGGACAAGGCGTTGCTGGAGGAGTTGCTGGGGTTGTATAAGAGTGCTGCAAAGGTCCTGGATCTGGTCATTCAGTCTCTGGATCCCGAGCAGAAAGCGTTTCAGGAATCTGCCCGCGACATCCTTGACGCCCGAGATGCGTTCAAGGAGCGGCAGAGCGTTCTCCGTGTAGCGTTGACCGGCCAGGTCAGCAACCAAGAGATCGATCCGTTGGCAGCCGTTTTCTGTGCCCAGTACATGGGCGTGTTTCAACGCATCGTCAAACACGCCAGGAACATTGCAATGGTGCAGCTGCAGCCGGAGTTCGTCATCAAGCGTACGAAACTCGATCGGACGGCAGATCCCGCGCCGAAAACCGCCACGCCAGAACTGGCCGATGCCCAGGACTTTCTCAACCGCCTGCAGTCCGACGATCGTCTGTAAGCGGCGTATGGCGCTGAGAATAGAATCAGACGGGTACGCCTTTCTCTTCCCTTTTGTGGCACGCCGCCTTGTTTGGCGGTCGAGGGGAAACTTCGATTAAGCGGCTGCGCTCAAGCGTTGTTGAAGAACGGCTGGGTCCAGGCGAACTGTTCGCCGTCACCCCAGCATTCGAAGCGGACGTAGCTTGAATCCGGCTTGGCCTCGAAATCGATGTGACTGTCATCGGTGACTTGCAGGCGGGTTCCGAGGTGGCCGATGGCGACGATGCGCCTGGCGTTCTCGGTCTCGATCCGGATGCGGTTGCCCTGCACGCGGATCGACGAAATGATCACGCCGGTGGAGGGGTAGAATCGGCCGGCGGCGATGGCTGCCAGGATCCCCTTGGCTGTGCGCTCCCGGCTGTACACCATATTCCAGCCATTGCCGATATCGCTGCGGATATGACTGTCGTCGTTGGCATAGCCGAAGAGCCGGTGCCCCTCGGACAGCAGGATATCCCACTTGTTGGTGCAATACGGCGAGCCCTGCAGACGACCGATAACGGAGTTGAATACTTCGAGCCCGTGATAGCCGACCCACTCCCTCAGTTTATCGATCGACGTATAATCGAACGACTCCTGCCAGTTGGGATGTGCAACGACCGCCAGTCCGCTGCCGGCCGTGACCCGATTGAACACTTCCTGGCGTTGCGGGAGCGGCGGCACCAACCGGTCCGCACCGACGTGCAGGATATGGGATCCGTTGGCGGAGATTTCGTTACCGGGGAGCAGCACCATGCCCCGGTTGTCCCACTGCTTGTAATCTCGACTGTTCGTCAGGATATCGTGGTCGGAGATTGCCAGAAAATCGTAGCCGAGTTTTGCGTAGTCGTTGATAACCCGCTGCGGTCGTTCTGCACCGTCGCTGTTGTTGGTGTGGGTGTGGAGGTTGCCACGCAACCATTGGCCGTTGGTCAATTGCCGATATGGGTGATCGAGCTTGGGCATCTATTTCCCTTTGTTTGATAGGTCGTTCCGCTATGAATTAGCTCAGTATAGTAGCCCGTTGCAGGTAATCCAAGAGCGGCATTCAAAGCAATGAATCCAGACTCTGGACAGACTATTTTCAACTACCCGCCAGTTTCCCGGTGCATCTCGGCGTGATCCTGGCCAACCACGCGAGCTTGCGTCCGGCTGGCCGGACGGCGACACAGTGCTGCGAATGGAATAGTCGGAAAATTTGGATGCGATCGGCAAACGGGGTACAGTGCCTGCATACCCAAAAGGTCACCCGATAAAGCTAACCAAACAACAGATCGCACACTTCAAGACCTTTGGTTATCTGATTCGTCGCCAAGTATTTCCGCCGGATGAGCTGGCCGCGATCGTCCGGGCAGCGGAGGACCGTTGGCGGCAAATGGAGACAGCGGGGAAGGTCGAAGTCGGTAATTTCATCGAGCCCTGCCCGCAGTTGGTCTACCTGGCAGACGATGACCGTATCTACGAGCCGGTGTCGCAGCTGCTCGGGCCGGGCTTCATTTGGGGCGGGTCGGAAGGCAATCGACGCGAACACCGCGAGCTCGACGACCATATCTGGCATTCGGATCGCGATGCTGTGAACGGCATGACCTTCGGTTGCATCAAGCACATGATCTATTTCGAGCCGACGACCAAAGATACCGGGGCGCTGCGGATTGTGCCGGGGTCACACCACCAGGCGTTCGCTGAATTACTTGACCCGCTCAACGAGCAGCGGCCGGATACTTGCCGCAGGTTGTTCGGCGTCGAGGGCGGCGAGCTGCCGTGTGTCCCGCTCGAGTCTGAACCGGGCGATCTGGTGATGTTCAGCCAGTACCTGTTCCATGGTGTCTATCAAAAACAGGCTACACGGCGCTACATCGCATTGAAGTTCGCGGAGAAACCGACTGCGCCGGCGCATTTCGAACTGCTGAACAAGTACACGCCGGACAGGTCGACGCTGCATGAGAGTTTTCTCAGCAGCGAGCGGCCGCGCATTCGCGAGATGATCGAAAATATTCATGAATCCTGGATGCGTGGGAGCTGAAGCTGGAAATCCTTGTGCTCGGCGGGACGCAGTGTATTGGTATACGGCTGGTCGGGTTGCTGGTTCGGCAATCTCACCGGGTGACGGTTCTCAACCGCGGCATTGCGCGACGTTGCCGGAATCGGTATCACCGGCTGACTGGCACCCGCTTCACCGCGACCGTGCTGCGGGCGCCAGTGGTCTATGGCCCGCACAACCCGCTTTTATCGCAGATTTGAAACTAATGGATGAAGCAGCAACACTGGTTCCGGGTATATTCCCCCTTCGGCACGGTCGATATTTTGTTTGCAACGATGAGAAAATCCGCTGGAGCCTTGGCTGGCGTCCTGCGTACGCGCTGCTCGAGGGCATGGCGATGACCTATCAATGGTGGTTGGATCAGGGCCTCGACAAGGCAGAATGTGACTATTCTTCAGAAGGCGCCCTGCTGGCTCGCCTGAACTCTTAACACAACAGAGGAACCTACATGTCCGACGAAAGCGTGCAGATTGGCGTGGCTGTACCGCCGGC
>CAUZJQ010000170.1:0-8944 GCA_963580095.1 Lentisphaeria bacterium
CGGATTTGATCGGCCAGGGCGGCGATATCGGCGTCCTGCACTGGCACATCGATTGTACCGTCGGACAGTGTGCGTTCGGCGATTTCGAGGATATTGGCGCGTGGCAGCAGCGCCGGGGGACGGCGCGACCGCAGATTGTAGAGCTCTGGACGGTTCTGGCGGCGGATCAGGAGCACGTCGCGAAAGCCTTTGGTGGTAACCATGGCCATGGCGGCACCGGTACGGGTGATCACGACGTTGGTTGCCACGGTGCTGCCGTGGACGATGAGAGCGATATCGCCGAGCCCGAAACCTGCATGGTCGGCGATTGCCAGGATGCTGTCGACAACCGCCTGGGCCGGCTGCGCCGGAGTGCTGTGCACCTTATGCAGCCGCAAATCGCCCGTAGAGGAATTGACCGCGACAACATCCGTGAAGGTGCCGCCCGTGTCGATGCCGATTCGCCAGTTCACGGTTTACGCGTCCAAGGTTCAGGTTTAGTGGCGACAATGCGCCGTCAAGTCTGCAAGTTAGCCGCGGCTGTCCGATTATTCCTGTCGCTGAGAAAGTATAAAGATTGACTGCTGCGACGATTGGAAGAATGTGAAATTTGAAGGAAAGTATCGGGGTCCTGCTTCGAGCGATAATGAAGTATTGCGATGCGGCCGGCAACGGCTCTGGGACAGTTGGGTCGGAGCAGATTCCAACACCAATCGAACCTGAACTTTGGGGAAAGTCGTTCATGAATAAGACCCGTCTATTTCTACTGGCAATTCTCTGCACTGCCCTTGGTGCGTACGGCGATGTCATCAACGAGATCGTGATTGAATCGCTGACGAGCCAGGATGTCCCGGAGGACGTGGTGCGGGCCAATATCGTGCTGGATGATGGCGCGGTGTTTTCGCAGAAACGTCTGTCGGAAGATATCAAACGTCTGATGAAGACGGGCCAGTTTGCCGACGTCGAAGCCCAGGTCAACCCTGCCGGCAACGGTAAGGTGGACATCACGTTCAAGCTGCGGCCGCGCCAGAGGATTGCGCAAATCAACTTCAAGGGCAATGAGGCGGTGAAGACGCGCGAGTTGCGCAAGACGAGCGAGAGCCGGGTGGGCGATCCGATGAGCGGCGGTATCCTGGGGGAAGACCAGCGATCACTGATCAAGCTTTACCGCGGCAAGGGCTTCCACGGTGTCGATGTCACGCAGAACGTCAAAGACATCCCGGGCACTAACGATGTAATGGTTGAATACCTGATTCGCGAAAATGTCCGCTTCAAGACGCGGCGCCTGCGTATCAAAGGCAACAATGTTTACGGTACCTGGAAGCTGAAGCGTGTGATGGATACAGGGGTATCCATCTGGGGCTATATCTTTCCAACCGGTTACTACAGCGAGGAAGAGTTCAAGAATGACCTGGAGAAGCTGGAGGCGCTTTACTGGAACAAGGGCTATCTCGATTTCAAAGTCGATAAGGTCGACAAGGCTGTGGACAAGCGCTCTGCTCTGGTCCTGCTGACGCTTTTTCTCTCCGAAGGCGAGCCGTTCAAGGTCGGTACTGTGTCAATGGACGGTAACCAGATCGTCAGCAGCGAGGAGCTAGCGGCGCTGGTCGGACTGCAGTCCAATCAGGTCTACAGCAAGTCAGGCGAGATCGCCGACATCAGGCGAATCGAGGCCAAGTACAACAGCATCGGGCACCTCGACAACCGGGTTTATGCCGACCGTGACATTGACCGTACCGGCAAAGTCGTCAACATCACCTATTCGATCCGCGAAGGTCGCGCCAGCCGCATCAACGACATCAACATCACCGGCAACCGCATCACCAAAGATCACGTTATCCGGCGGGAACTGCAGATCCATCCGCGCGATCTCGCAGACGGTGGTAAGATCGCGATCAGCAAAAAGCGGCTGATTGGCCTCGGCTACTTTGAATCGGTCGAGATCAATCCGCGTTCTACCGACAACCCGGACCTGAAAGACCTGGAAATCAAGGTGAAGGAACAGGTCACTGGGCGTTTGAGTTTTGGTGCCGGCATTTCCAGTGCCGACAGTGTGATCGGCTTGATTGAGATGTCACAGGCGAACTTCGACCTGCATGATCCGCCGGCATTCCGTGGCGGCGGCCAGAAACTCCAACTGCGGCTGCAGGCGGGGGCGGACCGGCAGAATTTCAACCTGGCGTTCACCGAGCCGTGGCTGTTTCACAAGCAGTTGCGCCTCGATTATAACGTTTGGAAGCGCGAGTCTTCGAGGAACGTCGGATTTACACAGAAATCGACGGGGACCTCTTTCCGTATGACGCGGAAGATGAAAATCCCGTTCTGGCGGCACTATGTCGGCTACCGCTTGGAAGACATGGATACGGTCGATATCGACGACGGCTTCAGCGCCGAGTTCGTTGCTGCCGAAACAGGTTCAGAGATGGTCAGTGCTGTGACATTGGGGTTCGTTCGTGACCAGCGTGACCGGCTCGTGCTGACCAGCAGCGGTTCGCGCCTGGCGATCAGTGGCGAGCTGCAGGCCGAGGGCATCGGCAGCTATATCAATCTGACCAAGATCGACGTCGAGGCGGACAAGTATTGGCCGGTATTCAAGGAAAGTGTGTTCAAGATTTCCGGCCGCGTCGCCGCCGTCAATGTGGCCAGCGGTGACGATGCCCGCGTTTGGGACCGTTACTTTGCCGGTGGCTCCAATACGTTGCGCGGCTTTCGCGAGCGCGATGTCGGCCCGGTCGATCTGGCGAATGAGGAACCGATTGGCGGTAAGTCGCTGTTCCTGACTACCGCTGAGTTCACGACGCCGGTTTTTGAGAAAACGATTTTCTGGGCACTGTTCGCTGATGCCGGCAATGTCTGGGAAAACTCATTCGACCGGTTCGGCGACTACAACGTCGGTGTCGGCTCCGGTGTGCGTCTGATGCTGCCGATCGGTGGGATCCGTATCGATTACGGCTTCCCGGTGGTGAGGGATCAGGATCACCTCTCCAGCGGCGGCCGGCTGCACTTCGATTTTGGCTTCAATTTCTGAAGTCGATTAATGTCGAAGTAGCATGAGCACAGTCGGCACCGATCGCCGGCAGACAGTGGAGCACCAATGCTCTTCAATTCGCTGCACTTCGCTGTATTTCTCCCTTGTGTGGTGGTCATTTATTTCGCCACACCCGGCCGCTGGCGCTGGATGTGGCTGTTGTCCGCCAGTTATTATTTCTATGCCTGCTGGAAAGTCGAGTATCTGGCGCTGATCGTGGTGTCGACACTCGTCGACTACGTCGTTGCCAGATGTATGGCCAGAGCCGTCGCCGGGCGGCGCACGTTTCTCCTTTGCCTCAGTCTGGCAGTCAACTTGGGCTTGCTGTTTGCCTTCAAGTACTTCAATTTCGTCAATGCTTCGGTGCGGGCGGCATTCGGTCATTTCGACCTAACCTACAGCGTGCCGGCACTGGACGTACTGCTGCCGGTCGGCATTTCGTTTTATACGTTTCAAAAGCTCAGCTACACGATCGATGTGTATCGCGGCAAGCGTGAGCCCGAGATGCACCTCGGTATATTTGCCCTGTACGTCGCCTATTTTCCGCAACTTATCGCCGGGCCGATCGAACGTTCGACGAGTCTCCTGCCGCAGTTACGGGTGGTTCAGAACTTCGACTTTGACCGCCTCAAGACCGGCCTGGTCCTGGTGCTCTGGGGGTTTTTCCAAAAGCTGGTCATCGCCGACCGCATGGCGATGGTGGTTGATCATGTCTACACCGACCCGCAACAGACCGGCGGTGCGGTACTACTGATCGGAACCTACGCCTTTGCGTTCCAGATCTACTGCGATTTTGCCGGTTACTCAAACATCGCAATCGGCACTGCAAAGATCATGGGTATCGATCTCATGCAGAATTTTCGGCAACCGTACTATGCGCGGTCTATCCCGGAGTTCTGGCGACGTTGGCACATATCATTGTCGACCTGGTTCCGGGATTATGTCTACATCCCACTGGGCGGTAGCCGCGTCCGGAAATTGCGCTTGCATATCAATCTGCTCCTGGTCTTCGCAGTCAGCGCCATCTGGCACGGTGCCCATTGGAAATTTTTAGTGTGGGGGTTACTGCATGGGCTTTATATGGTTTTCGGCGGCCTGACCGCTGGGTGGCGTCATCGATGTGCTGCCGCCGTCGGTCTCGACCGGCTGCCGCGTCTGCAGCGGGTACTCGGGGTGGTCATAACCTTTAACCTGGTCTGTTTGGCCTGGATATTTTTCCGGGCGAATTCCATTTCTGACGCTGCGTCAATCGTGTGCAATATTTTCCAAATGGAAGGACTCGGTACGGTTGCGGAATGCCTGACCCGGCCGGGCCGGCTGAACGAAGTTTTCGGACTGTCGCGTACCCACCTCGTCGCGATTGCAGCAGGACTGGCCATTCTCGAACTGGGCCATCTCCTGCAGATGTGCGATCGTCTGCAGTTGCGTGCACTGGCCGCCCCGACATGCTTGCGCTGGTTGGCGTACATTATTCTGATCCTGGTGATTGCGAACTTCGGTATCTTCCAGAACCCCAGACAATTCATCTACTTCCAGTTCTGACGCTCATGAATCGACTCAAAAATCCGCTTGTCTGCAGTCTTGTGTTTGTCGTTATCCTGCTGGCAGTTTTCCGGTTCGAGAGCGCTGTGCTCGATCGGCTGGTGCCACTGGACCAATCGGTGAAGGTCAATTGGATCTACAGCCATGCAGGAACATTCGATTATGCGTTCGTTGGCTCGTCGGCGGCCTATGCTGGCATCGACGGCAAAGCACTTTCCGACACACTCGGCGGATCGGTCATCAACCTGGGGCTCGACGGCACTGCTCACCCCGAGCAATATATGGTGCTGGCGGCATTTCTTGAATCCAACGATGTTGGTACGATCATTCTCCAGGTCGATGCCTGGGGCCTCGACGAGAACGCCTATGGTTATCCGTTTCACGAATATCTTCACCTGCCTTACCTGGACAAACCGGTGGTGGCTGAGGTAGTCGCCGAGCGACGGGGTGGCCGCCTAGCTGCCTGGAAGTATGTACCGTTTCTCAAGTACGCCGAATTCAACACCCAGATCGGGGTCCCGAACATCGTGCATGTGATTGGCGGTCGCCAGCCAGAATTCGATGTCTACGGTTCGAGCCTGCGCAATCAGGCATTTAACCAGGCGGAGTTCGAGGACCTTGCCGCCGCCGATGATCATCACTCTTACGCCTGGAGTACAATGCGCGCGGAATATTTCGAACGCATGCTGGAGCTGGCACGGAACAGAGGTATTCCGGTAATTGTCTATTTGACGCCCGAGTATCACGGAGTGCTCCAGTACAGCCCCTGGCGCCACCAGGTCGTCAGTTATTACCGGGAGACTGTGACGGCGGCCGGCCAGACGTTTCTGTCGTACGACAACGATCCGCTCTGCCGGGACCGCCTGAATTTCTATAACACCTCACATCTCAACCGCGATGGTGCCGGGCGGTTTGCACCGCTGCTGGCCCACGACGTACTTGCGGCGTTGCGCCGGGATTGATTTCGTTTCATGGTCGAACCTTTTGAACATCCATTACAGCGCCCCGCCAATCGGCTGCTGAAACGCGTTGCAGATATCTGTTTCTCTATCTTTGCACTGGTGACCATCCTGTGGTGGCTGCACCTGCTTTTCGTTATTCTGATCCGTGCCACCTCGCCGGGGCGCGCGGTGTTCCGGCAGATCCGCATCGGCAGGGACGGCCGCCCGTTCATCTGTTACAAATACCGGACGATGGTGTACGCGCCGGATGAGCTGGAGAAACCGCGGATCATGGAGGACAGCGCCCATCGAGTAACCTGGATAGGACGCTTTCTGCGCACCAGCAACCTCGATGAGTTGCCGCAATTCATCAACGTTCTGAAAGGCGATATGTCCGTCGTCGGCCCGCGTCCGCACATGCTGGGTGAGGACGAACTGCTGCCGGAGCATATCCCGTACTATCGCCAGCGTCTGCTCGTTATACCCGGGATCACGGGGTGGGCTGCGATCAACGGCTTTCGCGGTGGCTCCGACATGGCGCACATGCGTTGCCGGGTTGATCTGGATGTCTGGTACATCCGCAACTGGTCGCTTTGGCTGGATCTGCGGATTGCCGCGACCACCGCCTGGCGTATGCTGACCTTCCGCGCTGGCGGCCAGTAGAATGTTCAGAGCAGGTTGGCGGCGATCTCCGCCAGTTCGCTGCGTTCGCCTTTAGTCAGCGTGATGTGCGCTGAGATCTTCTCGTCGCCGAACCGATCGATGACACAGGAAAAACCATTGGAGTATGCGTCGACGTACGGGTTGTCGATCTGGTGCAGGTCCCCGGTGAGCACTACCTTGGTGCCGCGGCCGACGCGGGTGACGATGGTCTTCACCTCGTGCGGCGTCAGGTTCTGTGCTTCGTCGATGATCATGAACTGATGCGGAATGCTGCGGCCGCGGATATACGTCAAAGGTTCCACGCCGATTTCGTCCGACTCGAGGATGTCCGGTGGCAGCGACCGCCGCCGGCTGCGCCGGTCGATTTCACGGATCAGTTCGATGGCGTCGAAGATCGGCTGCATCCACGGCCGCATCTTCTCGTGGACGTCACCCGGGAGATAGCCGATATCTCGACCCATCGGCATGGTCGGTCGTGAGACGGTCACGCGGTGATAAACGTCTTTCTGCACCACCTGAAAAAGCCCGGCAGCGACGGCAAGCAGCGTCTTGCCGGTGCCGGCCTTGCCGAGCAGCGTGACCAGGTTGATGCTCTCGTCGAGCAGTGCATCGAGTGCGAAACACTGCCCGAGATTGAGCGGTTTGATTCCGAGAATCCCAGCACTGGCTGCAGACAGCCTGGAAACTTTTGTTGGCGATACCTGCGTAATTCGCCCCAAGGCCTGTTCCTTGCCGTCGTTTGGGGCCTTGAACAGGACGTATTCGTTGGGAGCGAACTCGCCGTTTTCCTGCTCGAGAATGCAGTGTCCGGTGCGTAGAAACTGGTCGATCTCCTTGGGGGCCCGCTCGAATTCGTGATATCCGACACCCATTTTCCGGCGATGTTTGTCTGGCTCGGCGTAGTCTTCGGCGTAGATGCCGAGGGCATCGGCCTTGAGCCGCAGGTTGATGCTCTTGGTGACGATGATCGTCGGCGTGTCGGCGTCGTGTTCGTTGAGGTAAACGGCCAGGTTGAGGATCCGGTTGTCAACGCTGGTGTCGAGTTCCAGCCCGGTATTGGCCAGCATGTTCTCGCATTCACCGGCAAAGACGCGCAGCAGGCTGCCGTTTTCGAGGCGGACGCCCTCGCCGAGCTTGGCATTCTGCCGGTGCAGATCGAGTTGCTGGATGACCGCCCGGGCATTGTTGCCGAGCTCAGTGATGTCTCGCTTGAAAGTGTCCAGTTGCTCGATCACCTCGAGCGGAATGATAACTGTGTTATTGGCAAAGACGTTGATCGCGTTGGGATCGTACAGCAGGACGTTGGTGTCGAGAATGAATTTTTTTCGCATAGGCTGGACAGGTGTTTTCCGTCGATTCAAAAATTCCGCAGATTCATAGCTTATGGTATATCTTTTCATGGTCCAAATGGCAAGTTATTCCTGATCTGAATCACTGCTATTCTACGGTTTCCCGGCCCTATGAAATTTACCTGTTGCAGCAACTCATTCGATTTGGACCGCCGTGTGTTGATCATGGGTGTTCTCAATGTGACGCCGGATTCATTCTCAGACGGCGGCGACAACGTCGTGCCGGACCTGGCCATCGCCAATGCCCTGGCGATGATCGACGCCGGCGCCGACATCATCGATATCGGCGGAGAATCCACACGGCCCGGTGCTGAACCGGTCAACGCCGCAGACGAACTCGCCCGCGTGTACCCGGTCATTTGCGGGCTTCGCAAAGAGACTGACGTACCGGTGAGTATCGATACCTGGAAATCGCAGGTCGCTCGCGACAGCATCGCTGCGGGCGCCGTAATCATTAATGATATTAGCGGCTTCAATCGTGATCCGGTGATGAAATGTGTGGCCGCGGATACAGGTGCCGGTTGTGTCGTCATGCATATGCGCGGCACGCCGCAGGCCATGCAGTCGCAGACCGATTATGACGATCTGATCGGCGAGATGACCGAGTACTTCGGCCGGGCTCTGGAAGATCTCAAGGCGGCAGGCGTAGCTCCAGACAATATCTGTCTCGACCCCGGTATCGGTTTCAGTAAAACCGCGGAGCAGAACCTGCTGCTGCTGCGGCGACTGGCCGAGTTCGGCGGCTACGGTCGTCCGATCCTGCTCGGGCCGTCGCGCAAATCGTTCATTGGTAAAACACTGGGCATCGACGATCCGGGCGCCCGGATCTGGGGTACGGCCGCCGCGGTTGCTCTGGGCGTTGGTGCGGGCGCCCGCATCATCCGTGTGCACGACGTGGCAGCTATGCGCCAGGTCGCCGATATGGCACTGGCTCTCAGCAGCGCCTGAAACCACAACACCCCAGTCGAGAATTCCCAAGCGATGGCCATATACGACGATCAACACAGCGAGTACATCACGGCGCTGTTCGCAAAACAGGACGATGCCCTGCGCCGTATCTATGAGGAAACGCCAACCCAGGGATTGCCCGCGATCAGTATTCGGCCGGAGGAAGGACAGTTTCTGCATCTCCTGGTGCGTGCCTGCGGTGCCCGAAAAGCCCTCGAGATCGGGACATTGGGCGGGTACAGCGGCGTGTGGATCGCGCGTGCACTACCGCCGGAGGGCAGCCTGACAACGCTCGAGTTCGAGCCGAAACATGCCGATGTGGCGCAGCGGAATTTCGAGCTCGCCGGCGTCAGCGATCGCGTGACAATCCATGTCGGTGATGCGCACGACATGCTGTTGACCCTGGCACCGGATGGACCGTACGACTTCGTCTTCATCGATGCGGAAAAGACCGGTTACCAGCGTTACTACGAGTGGGCGGTGAGCAATGCCCA
>CAUZJQ010000171.1:0-8938 GCA_963580095.1 Lentisphaeria bacterium
AAGCACCCCTCGATCGACTGTACACCGATGTAGCGGCCATGCAATGCTGGCAGGATATATGGAATGACCGACGCAAAAACCGTTCTGCTTTTTCCACTTCCACTACTTGCCTCAGATCGGACACGCTATAACCTAGTGTGATGCGTATTCATCCACCTTACACTTCCGCTCGTGTCTGTCTGGTTCTGCTTGCCGCCGTAGTCGTCGGCTGTGGTGATCCACAGGTTCGTCGAGAAATCATCCAGACCCAGACGGTTTCACCGCACCGCAAGGCAATACGCTCCGGAGCCACCAGCAACGAACGATTCGGTCACGCGCTGACGCCCTCGGGTATGCCGCGTACGGATTCCTTCCTGCAGTGGCAAACCCCGGAGGGATGGAAGGCGGCACCAAGCTCGAACATGCGCCTGATCAACTTCCGTGTCGGCCCCCAGGGTGAGGCGGAATGTTACGTCACGATTTTGCCTGGAGCAGCCGGCGGCGTGGCAGCCAACGTCAATCGCTGGCGCGGACAACTGGGCCTTGAGCCCAGTTCTGAAAGCGACATTGCCAAGTTGCCGACTCTTTCATTGCTTGGGCAGGAGGCCGTTTTTGTCAGTCTCGACGGCACCTTCAGCGGCATGGGTGACACAGTACCGAAAAAGGACTATCGACTGTTCGGATTGATCGGGGAAAACCAGGGACATATGCAGTTCGTCAAGATGACAGGTCCGCGGAAGCTTCTCGAAGCCGAAGCGGAGAATTTCGCAATTTTCTGTGCCTCCATTGCACCGGCATCACCAAACAGCACCGGTGAAGAGAAAATAACCGCCGTGCGGAAGGACCAGGAACTTGGCTGGAGCACACCCGCTTCCTGGCGCCCTGTCGATCATCCATCTACCATGCGTCTGGCTACTTTCGCCTGCGGCACGGTCCCGGATGTCGAGTGCTACGTAACTGTTCTCGATGGCGACGGCGGCGGTACGGCTGCGAACATCAACCGCTGGTGCCGGCAATTGGGAAAACCGCCTTTGACCGAGGACGAGCTCGCCGCCTTGCCGCGCTTGACCGTCCTCGGACAGCCGAGCCCGCTCGTAACTGTAAGCGGCGACTATCAGGGGATGGGCGGTGAAGCCCAGTCTGGTGCGTTGATGTCCGGAGTCGTGTGCGCATTACCGGGGCAAGTGCTTTTCGTCAAGATGATCGGCCCGCAAGCTGCTGCACGGGCGCAGGTCGACAACTTTGTTGCCTTTGCAGAATCCCTGCAAATGCGCCATTCCCATGAGTCAGAGTGATGCCGGAAGCTGAGCGACAATCGAACCCGTTCTTACGGATTTTTGCCTTTTTGGCATCCTACGGGGTTGCCGCGGTGATTCTCACATTACTGCTGATTCTGACATTTCTCGGGACACTCGAGCAAGTCGATCACGGACTGTTCGCCGTGCAGGAGCGGTACTTCAACTCCTTGTTTCTTGTGCACATTTTTTTCGGCATTCTGCCGGTACCTTTGCCCGGAGCTTACCTCCTGATGGTGCTGCTTTTTATCAATCTTGTATGCGGCGCCATCATCCGGTCGCCGAAAAGCTGGCGCCGACCGGGGATGCTGATCGCGCATTCTGGTATTCTTCTTTTGCTGCTCGGCGCTTTTGTCACCTATCGCTATTCGATCGGCGGCAATATGAGGTTATACGAGGGCGAGGCATCCAGCGAATTCGAAAGCTACACCGGCTGGGTCCTCGAAATTGTTATGGTCGATGCACCGGCGGGGGCGGATGCACTCATCATTCCCGAGTCCGACTTCGCAGACATGGCCCCCGGCGATACACGGACATTTCACTCAGACCGCCTGCCGTTCGAGCTGGCAATTTCCGGGTACGGAAAAAACACACGCGTCGAGCCGATGCTCGGCAGCCACAGCATGATTGGGGTCGACGGCTTTTACCTGATGACTCTGCCGCGTGACCCGGAGGAGGAACAAAACGTTGCCGGTGCTTATGTGACGGTCCTTGAGAAAGAGAGCGGCAAGCGGCACGAAGGCATTCTATGGCCTCTGGAATCGCATCCGTATACCGTTGAAGTCGATGGCGTCGACTGGGCGATCCTTCTGCGTCGCCCTCGCTGGACCGTACCGTTTACGATTGTGCTGGACAAGTTCACGATGGAGACACACCCGGGCACGAACATGGCGAAGGTCTTCCTCAGCGACGTAACCAAGCTCGAAGGCAAGTCGCAGGAGCAGATCAAAATCGAAATGAACGAGCCTTTGCGCTACAAGGGCTACACATTTTTCCAGGCCAGCTGGGGACCGCAGGAAGCGCGGCCCGGTGTTCGATTGTTTTCGGTTTTCGCCGTGGTACGCAATCCTGCCGACAAGTGGCCGTTGTACGCCTGCATCGTCATCACCGGCGGCCTGCTTATCCATTTCTCCCAGAAACTGTTGCTATATCTGCGACGCGAGCACCGGCGGCGGCCGGCATTATGAAAAGACTACAGACAATCTTCGTGTTCGCCTCAGCACTCCTTGTCGCGCTGCAAGTCTCAGCCGCAGACAGCTACACGGCGGACAACGCTCTACCCGCAGCGCCACAACCGTGGCCGGATGACGTCGTGGATCTGTGGAAAACGATCCCCATCCAGGACGGTGGCCGCCTCAAGCCACTCGACACATTTGCCGCTTTCAAGATGCTGAAGTTGCACGGCAAACGGACCATGCGCCTGACACATGCCGAGGCAACCATCAAGCTGAGCCCGATCGAATGGCTGCTCGACTGCCTGTTTCGAGCCGACACTGCGGTGACGTACCCGACCTTTACGGTGGATAATTCCAGCGTGATTGTCGCGATTGGTCTGGCGCCGCACAAGAAAAAGCGATCGCGATACTCGTATACGGAACTGCAGCCGAGTATCGAGCGGTTGTTCGAACTCGCCGGGCAATACAACGAGATCGGTGCACAGCAACGCAACGGCCTGCAAACCATGACCATCAATCTGGCCAGCAACGTCAACGACTTCGAGTTCCTGTTGCACTATTTCGATTTCGCGCGAATCCCGTTGGCCCTGTCGGCGACGGACCTCACCCCGAATGCCGATGGCCCGTTGATGACCACGGCCGCCCTGCAAATGCTGCCGGCACTGCGACAGATTTACCTCGAAGGACAGTCTCGCGAGCCCGGATCCACAAGCCCGGTGGTTGAAAGTCTGTCGCAGATTCTTCACTACGCAGACACCTCGATAGGGCTGGCCCTGCTCCCCCCCCCAGACACAGATCTCCTGGAATGGCAGACGCCCGGGCAGTTAATCCGCCAGGCCTTCCAAGGCCCGCTTCCGGCCAGCGAGTTCCAACTGCTCCAGGCACTCGCCGACCTGCCAAAAACGGTCGAAACCCCGGATCGATTCAAGGAGCAATTGCAGAAGTTTCACGGCCTTGTCACCGAACGCGCCGAGGCCAGGAGCGAGTACAGCAAAATCCGGCTCGAAGTGGCATTCTACAAAGGCAAGTACTTTTATTACAGCCTCTGCCTGTATGTCCTGAGCTTTCTGTCTATCGCTCTGTCCTGGCTCAGCTCAGCCGACAGCCGAAGCAGCCGGATACTGACACGGGCCGCGATTGTCCTGGTAGCCCTACCGCTCATCCTCCACATCACCGGTATCGTGCTGCGCTGTATTATCCGTAGCCGGCCACCGGTATCGACGCTCTACGAGACAATCCTTTTCATCGGCGCGATTGCAGTGTTTGCAGCATTGCTCATGGAATACATGAACCGGCAGCGTATAGCCCTGGCATTGGCATCGCTGCTTGGCATCGGCGGCATGTTCCTAGCCAATAAGTATGAGATTAAAGAAGCGGTCGACACGATGCCGAGCCTGGTGGCCGTGCTCGACACCAACTTCTGGCTGGCGACGCATGTCACAACCGTCACCATCGGATACGCCGCCGGGCTGTTGGCGGCTGCTATCGCCCACGTTTATGTGCTGGCAAAACTGTTCGGCTTAAAACGGCAAAAACCGGAGTTCTTCCAGAGTTTGACTCGCATGGTCTACGGTGTTGTGTGTTTCGGCCTGCTCTTTTCGTTCACCGGCACGGTGCTCGGCGGCATCTGGGCGAATGACAGCTGGGGCAGGTTCTGGGGCTGGGACCCCAAGGAGAACGGCGCGTTGATGATCGTCCTGTGGAATCTAATAATTCTGCACGCGCGCATGGGCGGCTACATTCGGGAATACGGTCTCCACACGTTTGCCGTATTCGGCGGCATGATCGTGGCGTTCTCCTGGTGGGGCGTCAACCTACTCGGTGTCGGGCTGCACTCGTACGGCTTTACCAGCGGCGTGTTTCAGGCACTGGTAATTTTCTGGTGTATCGAAGGCGGCATCATCCTGCTCGGGTTCTTTGCCTGGCTGCGTAGTCAATCCGTACCGATCGAAAGCGAGTAGCACCGATACAGGGAAAAGCAGCGGACCTGAAAAGCAGCACAGGCCGTCGGCACATCACGGCTAATCGTCCACAGACGATAGAGGCGGCACATGCAACCTGGCAACCACCGGGTCATGATCGCTGAGCTGGGTGGCGGTGGGAAACTCGCAGTTCATGTGGACGATGTCCACATCCGCAGCCTTGCCCAGGAGCGCCGAACTGACCAGCACATGGTCGAGAAGCTCGGCGTTGCCTTGATAGATATAGCTGTACCGGTCTTGCGCCGGCAGGCTGCCGGTCAGGTTTGTCAATTGCTCGCCGCACAGAACTTGCAGAGACTCGCTATAGGTGAAGTCATTGAGGTCGCCGAGCACGATGACATTGGCATCAGCCTGGTGCGTCAGTAACTCATGAACCATCCCGTTGATCAGACGCACCTGTTCCAAACGAATGCGTTCGCTCTCCAGCACTCGCGGTTGATGCCGACCAAAAGGAGGTGAATCACCGCGCTTCGATTTGAGGTGACAATTGAACAGGAACAGGCGTTGGCCATTGAACTCGAATTCCGCGACAAGCGGCTTGCGAGACTTGCGAAAGGCCTGTTCACGCGTCCCTACGAGACCGGGACTCACCGACAACCGCGGCCCCTCCAGGATCCCTGCCTGAGTCCCAGTCTGTGGTTGACCACGCGAGATCAGGCGGACGCGGTCCGTTCGATAGAGAAAAGCGCTTCGGATGTTGCCACCGGGCTGGCCGCCATCGCCCAGATCGGTCGGCGGCAGCTCGCAGTACTCGTAGCGCAGCGGCAGCAACGCTGCGAGTAACCTCCGGGCGGTACGACGCGCCTCGACCACACCATCGTTAGTCGAGCCGCTGTCGTCCTGTATCTCCTGCAACGCCACGATGTCCGGTCCACCCAGATTCTCCGCGATTGCGCGGGCAACACTGTCGACACGGCTTCCGCCTGCTTTGAAGCGGGAGCCAGGATGCAGGTTCAGTACGTTAAAGGTGGCCACGGTCAGGTAGTCAGCCGTCCCTCGCAGTGTTGTTGTTTCCGCCTGCAGTTCGGGCAATCTGCCGGGCGGTACCGGATCGGTCACGATCAGGGTGAACGCGCCGCGGTCATAATTAAGTACGCCGATCAGCGGCGCCGTAAACAGATAACCGACACTTATCACCGGCAGCGGCTTCGATTGTCGCGAAAACTCAACCGCGAGCCGCTCCGGGTTGGCGTCGTCATCGCTGGCGACCAAGGCACCACGCCGATTAAGCCCCGACGCTTCGCTACCACCATCGCCGACAACCACAGTCTGGCGGCGCCAGATTCCACCGAGCGCAACGGCACTTTCGACCTGGATGCGCATGCCTTCGAGGCTCTCCCAGAAATCGATGCCGTCCTCTGCTGGATCAAACTGCCCGGCGACGGCCGTGTCATCGAGTTGTCCGTTGCTGTCGTTATCGACAACCCGGTGCGGCGGTACCCGGCCATGCCGGCCGATGACGATCGGTGCAGGCAAAACTACGGACTCGGTGACATACTCGATCCGATCGGCACTGATCGAGGTCACCGGCAAGCCGCCGGCATTATACCTGCTGATGATTTCCCGCACCGTGCCAGCGATACGTAACCGGTCGCCGACCCGCAACCGCTGGAGACTGGTCTCACGGCCCCCTCCGGCTGTAATAAAAACCGCTTCCGAAGTCAACAGACTGTCATCGGGCGTGATGCTCTGCAGCCAGACCCCGGCCCGAAACACGGCGGTCACGACTCCCGCGACGACGACAGGTTGGTGATTGAGCGGCGACACATGACCGGGCCCCTGGACCGTGTGAATAGCCGTCGTTGGTCTCAATTCCGAAATGGGTTGAACAGGCCTCCTTATCAAGGGCGCCATGCAGCCGGCGACTACAGCGACTGCAAGTAACGCACCCAGGCAGTTTTCAGATACACTTCGCATTGATATCGACTCGGCTATACGTTCAGTTCAAAAAAACAGGTGACGGAAAGGTATTGTATTCATCGGTCCAGCACAACGTCGTAACGCATCGATTTGTGAAAGCGGCACACTGTTGCGCTTGACATTACGCTGGGCCGGCACACCTTGCGGTTCGACAGGCCCCTGAACGCTCATCCGGACAAATACCATGATCTCTGCCAGCGACCTCAAACGCGGCATCGCCATCAGCATCAACGGCGAGCCATGCATTGTAGAAAACATCCAGGTCAAGACCCCGTCTGCCCGCGGCGGTGCAACGCTGTACAAGTTCCGGGCCCGCAGCATAGTTACCGGTACAAAAGTGGACCAAAGCGTCAAGGGCGACATCAACTATAAGGAAGTCATCTACGACAAAAAAGCGGTGCAGTTTATTTTTCGAGAACAGGGCAGCTACACCTTCATGGACCTCGAAGATTACAGCCAGTTCGAACTGGACACAGAAAGACTGTCGGAGGAGGCCAATTTCATGGTCGAGGACATGGAACTGACAGCCCTGGTCATCGACGGCGTCGTACGCGGGGTGATACTGCCCGACACGGTCAACCTGAAGATTGTCGAATGCGATCCCGCGGTGAAATCAGCATCGGCAACGGCACGCACCAAGAACGCCACGCTCCAAACCGGCTTCACTATACAGGTGCCGGAATATCTCGAAGCCGACGAACTTGTAAAAATTGACACGCGCGATGGTCGTTTTCTGTCGCGCGCCAACGATTGAGCCGTCATTAACCTGCAGCGATGCATCGCTGTTATTTGTCTGTTCGCGTTGATTGCCGGCTGCGCCCGCGACCGGGGAGAATCCTGTCAAGCTCTTCTTTGTTCCGTCGGTCGACGCCAAAGTAATTGCAAATCTCTCGAAGGAGCTCCAGGCATATCTCGAGGCGAATACCCCGTACAAATACGAAATTTCAACGCCACCGAGCTATGTCGCCGTGGTCGAATTTTTCGGAACCAGGCGAGCAGACGTAGCAGCCTTGAACTTCTTCGGCTACATCCCGTCTTACGAAAGAAAACAATGCCGAGGTACGGCTTGCGTTACTGCGATACGGCCGCGCTCCCAGTTTCGTCTCTTACGGGGCATTACGCACGGTGCACAATATCATCCGCTCGATGGAGGCTTTGATCTGGGCGATTATTGCTGTCGGTCTGGGTAGGGGTCGGGCCATTCGCCGGTAATAAAGGCGCTGATGATCCACTTCGTCGTCGCTCAGGCCAAGCAGTATTCGGAACTGGTCGAATGCTTGACGAGGGGCCGATCAAAGCGATCCAGGCTACGGGTGCGACCGCGGTGCAGATAGTGCGCTTCGCAGTCGTACCGCCGATCGCCCTGCCCTACATTTCCTTTACCATCTACCGTTGGGACATCAACGTACGAATGGCAACTATTATCGGCCTTGTGGGCGGCGGTGGTAAAAGGCGAGATTCTCATCCAATACAAGGGACAGGCGAAGCGGCACGGGGTCGGCTGTATCATCGTCGTTATCGCCGTCGTCGTGTGGCTCATGGACACAGCGTCGGCGTACATTCGGGAGCGATAAAATAGCTGTGGGCAGGCGCAACGAGCAATAGCCGAAAAAAAACAGAAACCGCAGTTTGCTCGTGGCTTTACCTGCCGACCCGATCACCTGCCACCCGCACCAGCGCGGTGAGGCATTCACCGCAACCTGTTTACGGACCAAGGTATGCTCATCGTCAGTCCGCAACCAGCTCGTCCAAGGTCGGCAGAAACTTGTTGGCGACCAGTTCCATGTCGTCACGGTTCTTGCAGATGAGCCCAAGCGTGTCCCGGATGGTGTCGAGGTCGAGCTTGGACCGGTGCAGCGCGACGAGGGCCATGGCCCAGTCAATGGTCTCAGCAATACCCGGCGTCTTTTCCAGCTGCAGTTCACGCAGCCGATGCATGAAATGACAGATCTGATCGGCCAGTTTCTCGTCGATCCCCTGCACCTTGCCACGGACGATCGCCAGTTCTTTCTCAAACGAGGGATAGTCAATCCACAGATAAAGGCATCGGCGACGGACAGCATCGGAGAGTTCACGGGTGCGGTTGCTCGTGATCACAACCGACGGGATGTGGGTGGCAGTAACAGTGCCCATCTCAGGAACGGTGATCTGCCAGTCAGAGAGGATCTCGAGCAGGAAACTCTCGAACTCCTCGTCTGAGCGATCGAGTTCGTCGATCAGCAGAACGGGCGCCTTGTCGCAGGTGATCGCCTGGAGCAATGGCCGCTTGAGCAGGAAACTCTCGCCGAAAATGGTCGATTCCTTTTCCTCGACGGACCTGGAACTGTGTTCCTCGAGCTTGAGCTGCAGGAACTGCCGCTGATAGTTCCACTCATACAGGGCGGCATTAGCATCGAGCCCTTCATAGCACTGCAACCGGATCAGATCCGTCTCCAGCGCCTTCGCCATGACTTTGGCAACCTCTGTCTTGCCCACACCGGTGGGCCCCTCGAGCAGCAACGGCTTCTGAAGCGCCATGGCCAGATAGGTGGACATGACGATATTTTTGTCGGTGATGTACCCCTGGCTCTCTAGCAGGGAACGGACA
>CAUZJQ010000172.1:0-8826 GCA_963580095.1 Lentisphaeria bacterium
TGTCCGAGCACGGCCTGCCGTAACACTTCTGCTGCCAAGCTGGAACGACAGTTTTTTCGCCAAGGCGATGCCGGCAAACACCCCCAAGTCGTCGAATCCGGGCGGATCGATTTGATCGACGAAATCGACGGCAGCGAAGAGAACGCTGGTGCTCGAGAAGAGCGACACGATGCGGTTGATCGCGGGCGCCGCGCGGTTCGCCTCAAGCATTGATCACATCGGCAGTCATCAACCCTAATTTTCCTGCAGATTCTGGAGGGACAGATGTCCCAATTTTTTGCCATCCTCGCTGTCCTGCTGCTTCTGACAATTGGCGTCACAGTAGCACTTTATGAGTTCCTTGGCTGGCAGGGACTGGCGTTGGCGTTCGTACTCAACCTGGCTGCCATCTGGTTTGGTATCATCCTTATCGGCAAGGCAATCAAGACCTTGATCGCCGGCCCGTTCAAGGCCAAAGGCCGAGTCTTGGAGAATGCCTCCATCGAGACCAACAGCATCGTTGCGGCATCGGTGCCCGAGTACCCGCGCGACAGCAACGATTATGATGAGGATATAGTCGGGTACGACCGGATCGATCAGGCGGACTTCGAGAATCGACGCTGGTACACGCTTGACGTCACCGTCCGACCGGCGGCGTCCGAGGGCGGGGAGTGTACGCCCTTGCAGCATTGGGAGCCGACAGAGCTCGAGCTCGTACATATCGATGAATCGCCGATCAGCTTCGTCGACGACGATGACGAATACGGTGCCTGCCGCATCCACAGTACCGCGATGTGGGTCAACGGTGCGTTTCGCTCGGACGATGACCTCGGATCCGCCCCAGACGGGAACGCTGAAGACGACGATGACGAATTCGACGACGGCGAGCTGTTCGGCAAAGTGACTGGCGAGCAAGGGTTGCGTCTGCTTATCGGCGTCCTGCCGAACGTCGATACACTCAAGTTCGCTTACTACTTCGAGCAATTCGGCCGTGTAGATGTGCCGCGGTGAGTGAAGCAGCGGCGAGCGCCACGGCGCTTGCTCGGAGACCTCCGCGCTACTTCAATGCAGCCCCCGGAATGATCGTATACCGTACTGCCGGCATCTATTTGTAATCACTCTGTTGCAGGCTTTATTACAACCTTATATTCACAACTACGGACAATTTCGTTCATCCGGACAGCCACAGGAGAACTCATGGCAACCGCAGGTATTCCCAAATTCATCGGGGCCGAAGTCAAGCGGCGCGAAGATCCCGCCCTCGTCAAGGGCCAGGGTAACTATGTTTCCGACATCATGCTCGAAGGCACGCTGCAGATGGTTATTCTGCGCAGTCCGATGGGGCACGCGAAGATCGAGTCGATGGATACCAGCGAAGCTGCCGCGCTGCCCGGTGTGCACGCGGTGTGGACCGCGGAGGACGTCGCCACGCATTGCGACAAGCCGATCCCGATGATCGTCGACATGGATGCTTTCTTTTCGGAATACCAGACGACCGAACGCTTTCCGCTGACCTCCGGTGAGGTCCTCTACGTAGGTGACCCGATAGCGCTTGTCGTTGCTGACGACCTGGCCACGGGCCTCGCTGCCCTCGAGCTGATTGAAGTGGAGTATGACGATCTGCCGGCCGCTGTCGGTATCGAAGAATCTCTGGCCAGCGGTGCACCGACTGTCTCTGAGGCGTACACCAGCAACCAGGCCTTCTACTCGACCAAAGACGTCGGCGACGTCGACAAAGTTTTCAGCGAGGCCGACGTTGTGGTCGATGTTCGCGTCGACAACCAACGCCTCATCCCCAGCGCCATCGAGCCGCGCGCCGTAGTCGCGAAGTATGACGAGGAGACATCCGAATACACGATGTGGTCGACCACGCAGATACCGCATCTGTTGCGCGGTGAAGTGGCGCCGCTGCTTGGTGTCGATATCGACAAGCTGCGGGTCATTGCACCGGATGTCGGTGGTGGATTCGGCGCCAAGGCGAACGTTTATCAGGAAGAAGTTCTCGCACCGATCATGGCGAAAGCCCTCGGCCGACCGATCCGCTGGGTCGCCTCACGCCAGGAAGATAACACCGCTACGGTGCATGGCCGTGCCCACGTCGACTACATGTCATTCGCTGCCAGCAAGGATGGCCGTATCGAAGGCGTCAAGTTCAAGATAGTCGCCGACGTCGGCGCTCGTTACACGCGCATGACGCCGCTGATTCCGCCGCTGGCGATGTGGATGTCTACCGGCTCGTACGATGTTCAGACGCTGCGCTACGAGATCATCGGTGCTTTCACCAACACGGTGACGACCGAGGCTTACCGCGGCGCCGGCAGGCCCGAAGCTATTCATATTGTCGAACGAACGGTTGACAAGCTGGCGCACACGCTCGGTCTCGATCCGACCGAGGTGAGGCGGAAGAATTTCATCCAGCCCGATCAGTTCCCGTACGACACGCCTTCAGGCATGCGTTACGACTCTGGCGAGTACGAGCGCGCCATGGACAAGGCTCTCGAGCTGGTCGACTACAAGGCCCTGCGCAAGCGCCAGGAAGAGCAACGCAAAGCCGGCGGCCCGCTTATGGGTATCGGCGTTTCCACGTACATCGAAATCTGTGGCTTCGGGCCGCATGAGTACGCCAACGTCACCGTCGAGAAAGACGGCTCGGTGACGGTGCTGACCGGCAGTTCACCGCATGGCCAGGGCCATGTCACGACCTGGTCGCAGCTGGCGGCGGATACCCTGCAGGTGCCGATCGAAAAAATTACTGTGAAGCATGGCGACACCGGTGTCGTTCCCGACGGCGTCGGCACCTTCGGCAGCCGCAGCGCGCCGGTTGGCGGCGTCGCGGTGTTCAACAACGCCAAGAGCGTGGCGGAGAAGGCCGGCAAGATCGCTGCCCACCTGCTCGAAGCCGCGGCCGAAGACGTTGTCCTGGAGGACGGCAGTTTTCATGTGAGTGGTGTGCCGCAGCGCACGATCTCTTGGGATCAGGTAATCGAGACTGCCAATGCCGGCAGTCTGCCCGACGACATCGACAGCGACTTGAGTTCCGAAGAAGTTTTCACCGTCGGACCGCAGGGCGAGACTTTCCCGTTCGGCTGTCACGTCTGTGTTGTCCAGATCGATCCGGAAACCGGCGTGCTGACGATCGAGCGCTACGTGACGGTCGACGACTGTGGCCCGGTGATCAATCCGCTCATCGTCGACGGGCAGGTCCACGGCGGTCTCGTTCAGGGGCTCAGCCAGGCTCTGTTCGAAGGAGCGATTTATGACGAAGACGGCAATCTCCTGACCGGTTCGTTCATGGACTATGCCTTGCCGCGCACCCAGATGCTGCCGCATTTCGAGACCAACCGTACCGAGACCCCGTCGCCGAACAATCCGTTAGGCGTCAAGGGTATTGGCGAAGCGGCAACCATCGGCTCGACCCCGGCCGTCGTCAATGCCGCGGTCGACGCCATGAGTCACCTTGGTATCACTCATCTCGACATGCCGCTGACGCCTGAGCGCCTCTGGAGTGCCATCCAGGACGCTTGAACAGCTTACGGCGCGGCAGACATCGGATGCGTAATCCGCAAGCATCAGCCTGCGGCGTTTAACTTCTTGATTTGAGGAAAGAGCCATGGGCCGGACGCTCTTGGACAAAGTCTGGGATGCCCACGCCGTGCGTGAACTGCCGAACGGGCAGACGCAACTGTTCATTGGGCTGCACTTCATTCACGAGGTTACCAGCCCGCAGGCGTTTGCCATGCTGCGCGACCTCGATTTGCCGGTACGTTATCCCGGTCGCACGTATGCTACCATCGATCATATCGTACCGACCGATGACCAGGCGCGGCCGTTCGTCGATTCTCTGGCGGAGGAAATGACCGAGAGCCTGACCGCCTCCTGCCGCGATTACGGTATCGAGTTTTACGACCTGATCAGCGGTGAACAGGGTATCGTCCACGTCATTGGCCCGGAGAAAGGCCTGACGCAGCCCGGCATGACGATTGCCTGTGGCGACAGCCATACGTCGACGCACGGTGCTTTCGGGGCTATCGCCTTTGGCATCGGCACCAGCCAGATCCGTGATGTGCTTGCCTCGCAGTGTCTGGCCATGTCGAAGCCGGAGGTGCGGCAGATCAAGGTGACCGGCGCGCTGCAGCCTGGCGTCTATGCCAAGGACGTCGTGCTCGCGATCATCCACGCTCTCGGCGTCAAGGGCGGTGTCGGCTACGCATACGAGTACGCCGGCCCCGTGATTGAGGCGATGACTATGGAAGAGCGCCTCACGGTGTGCAACATGAGTATCGAAGGCGGTGCCCGGTTCGGCTACATCAACCCCGATGCCACCACCTTCGAATACCTGCGCGACCGTGAGTTTGCACCGGCAGAGGGATTCGACGTTGCCAGCGATTACTGGCGCCAAATCGCTTCCGACCCGGACAGCAGCTACGACGACATCGTCGAGCTCGAGGGCGAGGACATCGAGCCGATGGTGACCTGGGGCATCAACCCCGGCCAGTCCGTCCCGGTAAGCGGCCGGCTGCCGGTGCCCGAGGAGCATCCCGATGAAGCGGCATCGTACCAGGAAGCGCTGGAATATATGGGCTTTGAAGCCGGCCAGTCGATCAACGGCACGCCGGTCGACGTCACCTTTGTCGGCTCCTGCACGAACGGTCGTATTTCCGACCTGCGCATCGCTTCACAGCTGGCCAGGGGTAACAAGGTGGCGAAGGGCGTCAAAGCGTTGGTCGTGCCGGGGTCGATGAGTGTGCGGCGCCAGGCTGAGGCCGAGGGCTTGCACGAGATCTTTCAGGAGGCCGGCTTCGAGTGGCGCCAGGCCGGCTGCTCGATGTGCCTGGCGATGAATCCGGACAAGCTGCAGGACCGCGAGGTCTGCGCCTCGTCCAGCAACCGAAACTTCAAAGGTCGCCAGGGCAGCCCTACCGGTCGTACTTTGCTGATGAGCCCAGCCATGGTCACCGCTGCCGCGATTGCCGGTGAAGTCGTCGATGTCCGTACAACTATGAGTGCCGCCCAGTCATGAACGATACAATCATCGAAAAAATTAGTGGAACCGCGGTGCCTTTGCGAGGCGACGATATTGACACCGACCGTATCATCCCGGCGCGGTATCTGCGCTGTGTCACGTTTGACGGACTCGGTGAACACGCCTTCGAAGACGACCGCAAACAGGACCCGGACCACCCGTTCAACCAGGAACGTTTCGACGGCGCCGCGATTCTCATCGTCGGCCGCAATTTCGGCTGCGGTTCGTCGCGCGAGCACGCCCCGCAATCCCTGCGTAAGTGGGGAATCGAGGGTGTCATTGGCCAGTCCTTCGCCGAGATTTTTTTTGGCAACTGCAATGCCATGGGTATGCCTTGTATGACGGTGGATGCGGACACTTGCGAGGCACTGTTCGTCGCTGCCGAGGCCGATCCACCGCCGAACTTCGAAATCGACGTGTCCGACTGCACTATCCGTTTCGGCGACAGCAGCGTCCAGGGCAGCATGCCGAACGGACCCCGCGAATCATTTCTCGCCGGTACCTGGAATGCCACGGCAGTTCTGCTGGAGGCCGCTGATCACGTCGACGAAGTGGCGTCTAAATTGCCGTACATCAAAGGTTTCTGATGTTGTGCGGCTGGCCGCACATTACCATGGCATCGTCACGGTTGATCTGTTAGGATAACAGCTTGTCAGATATCGCATTCACCGTTACCGGTGAATAGAAAACATGCCGCTGACCTTGCAACAACAATTGGGAGAGTGCGAGGATCAGTTGATTCTGGGTTAGATCCTTGATAGTGATTATAAGCAGCGTAAGTGGGCGATAGTCAAGCAATTACGTGAGCGCGGCGAAATCGTTCAGGCCACTGGCCAGGTACAACTCACTGAGGTCGTTGATTCCTGCGGCAAAACTTTCTGCCCCGTGCCTCCGGGCCCCTTTGTGTATGGCCCCAACAACGAATACGGCGAGACCAAAGCAACCTATTACTGCTCGAAGTATCCCGTTACCGTGAAGGAGTTCCTCGAGTTTCTCGAGGATAGCGGCTGGCCGTATGGGGAAGAGGACATCGAGGCGTTGCTGCTTGTTTCGCAGGACGAGGACTGTCCCGCCAGCCATCTGAGCTTCAACGATGCCAAGGAGTATTGCCGCTGGCTGCGCCGTAAGACCCAGGAATATTACGCATTGCCGTTGGAGATCGAATGGGAAAAGGCGGCGCGCGGCGAGGAAGGCCGCTATTACCCCTGGGGCAACGAAAAGCCGACCCCCGGATGGGCCTGTTACCTGCCCGAAGATGCAGAAATCAATGGCACCGTGCCGGTGGGGAGCCTGGAGAAAAACAGCAGCCCGTACGGCTGTGCCGGTATGGTCGGCAACGTTTGGGAATGGTGTCTTGATTCGGTCGAGGACCCGCGCGATCCGCACATCCTGCGCGGCGGCTCGTGGTGCAACGCCATCGACTATACCAATTGCCTGACAAGCGCATCGATTACGGTGGGATCCGTCTGCTTTATCTCACCGAGGAGATGGTCAACGAGTACCGCAAGGCCTACGACGACGATGGTACCACCGGTAAGGCTAACCTCACTGTCATCCGCTTCAGCGGCAAGCAGGCGGACGCCGCTGCCGCCACCACCGCATCTGAGAAACAATCAGGTCTCGCTGTTGCTCTTGACAGCGCCGTCAAGGAAGCCGCGAAGGACCAGTCGAAGCCGTCGTCGAAAGAATCGGTGGGCGAGAAAACGACTCTTCTTTTTGGACGGCCAAATGATGAAAATGGAGAAGGCCAGGGTGAATAGCGCCTATTGTCGCCCCAATCGCCCGCTCCACGGCCAGAGTCTCAGACGCACCCGAGATGCAGAAACCCGCTTCGAAGGAAACCCCGGAGGACGATGGGCCGGCCGAAAAGTTGACCATGAGCTCTGCGGCCAATGATTTGCTCGCCGATGCCATTGGCAAGGCCGGCGAAGATTTCCTTCGAAGGAAGTGTGACCAAGGGATCAATCCGAAATCCATCAAACGGGGCGAACAAGTAGAAGGCTCCGGTACCGGTAGAAATCTTAGTAGCCAGACAGGCCTCAAACCAGTTCTGGGGCCGAAGAAGAAGGCAGATCCCGAGCTGGAATTCCTCGATCCCGAGACCGAAGAGGCTTTGGAGGAGACACCCGTGTTCAATAAGGATCAGGATGTTGACCCGCTCGACGAATTTTCCAGCACTGCCGACAATACGCCGTTGACTTATGCAGCCTTCGCTGTCTGGTGTCTGCTGCTGCTCTCCCTCATCGGGCTCGCCTGCTGGAAGTATTTCACCTGACCTGGGGCGTTGTGGATTTGTTGCCCAGCGCATTCCTGCCTGTATTTCACGATGGCGTTGTTCGATGGATGACATGACAGAGAATTCGGTGCATATTGCAGCCATGGAACCACGCTGAATTATGAAGGGCACCGATCTCCATCGCCGGACTTTTCTCAAAGGGATCATCGCGGGTCTTGCAGCCCTGCCGCTGGTGCCGCGTGTCGACGCAACCCTGGCCGCCTGGCTTGACGGTCTGGCGAACGATCTGGCTGCCACCACCACAACTGGGGATTACTGGCAACGTTTGCGTCAGGAGTTCCTCACACCCGCGCACCTGCTGCATTTCAATACGGGCAGTCTGGGCGCCACGCCGCGCGTGGTGATCGATGCTGTGGCCGACTACATGCGCGAGCTGGAACGAGACCCTGTCGGCCAGACCTGGGGGCCGCTGCGGCAACTGACCGAGGTGGTCCGGCACGAGGCGGCGGCTCTGATCGGCGCCGACCCGGAGGAACTGGCGATCGTTCGCAACACGACCGAGGCCATGAACGCGATCGCATCGGGCGTCGATCTGGCACCCGGCGACGAAATCCTCACGACCGACCACGAGCATGCCGGCGGCATGATCTGCTGGCAGTACCTGGCGGAGCGGACGCAGGCCAGGATCGTTCAACTGGAAATGCCGGTCCCGGCGACCAGTGCGGATGAGTTGGTCGCCCGTGTCGCTGAACATCTCAACGAGCGCACGCGAATATGCAGCTTCAGCCATGTCGATACGTTGACCGGCGTCCGCCTGCCCCTGGCGCGGATCGCCGAATTGACACGGCAGCGCGGCATTCTTCTGGCATGCGATGGTGCCCAGGCGCCCGGCATGCTGCAGGTCGATGTACACGCATTGCAGGTCGACACCTATGCTTCGAGCAGCCACAAGTGGATGCTCGCACCAAAGGGTTCTGGTCTGCTGTACGTGCGTCGTGCCGTGCAGGACCGTGTGCGGCCGCCGCTGCTGCGGTCGGGGTTCGGCTGCTATTCAGGCTCGAGCGGTACCCGCAACGTGCCCCATATTCTTGGGCACGGTCTCGCAGTCGACATGCACCGACTGTTGACGCCGCAGAAAATTGAACAGCGCTGTCTGGCTCTACGCGACGGACTGGCGCAGCGGCTGCAGGGGCTGCCTGGTGCCCGTATCCTCAGCCCCACCGCTGTCGAACTGCGCTCGGCCCTCCTCGCGGTGACTTTCGAGGGTCGAGATGCCGGCGACATTTATCGAGCCTTGCGTGAGCAAGACATTGTTGCCAAGGCCTTGCCGGCCACTATGATCGTTACTGACGCACTACAGTCGCGCAGTTACAACGCCCTGCGCTTTTCAACTCACATCTACAACAGCGAAGCCGAGCTCGACCGCCTGACAGAAGCGCTGGAGAAGTTGACGAGGTGACCCGCCACATTCAGGTCCTTACTGCGTCGGTGGGCGCGTCCGCTGGTTTGTCTGCGTCGCTATCCATCGCTTCCTTTGAAGGCATTGCCGCCGCCCAGTGATGGGCTACCAGCAGCATTGCTACGGGCG
>CAUZJQ010000173.1:0-8691 GCA_963580095.1 Lentisphaeria bacterium
CCCCGTCCTAACCAAGCACTACGAGAGCATCTACACGTTTAGTCTGCCTTCAGTGTTTATCGTCCTTCCACCTGCCAGCGGACGGGGCCAGCTTCCGGACTAGTTGTCGGTATGAGTCTCGCGACGGTCCCCGTCAACACGGATCGACGCCAGCCTGATTTAGTCGTCTTCATCCCTCATCAGGCGTCAGGGTGAAGACGTGCTGCTCTAATTAGGCAGCAAGTTCTAACTGCGTGTTGGCAATTATGTTTTTTGATCGATATTTAACGAGGCCAACGATCATCCTCGACGTGCAACCAACGCGTTACCTGACCAGTCGAAACCAGTTTCGCCCCCGGTAAGAATCGCGTAAGCCAATACTATAGGTTATAACGTGGCAACTGGCAAGGAATAAGTCGTAGGAGCGCCTCGACCCGGCGTTCGGTTCCATCGAAGAAAATACATCTGTAGAACTGTTTCGAACGCTGGAAAAGTCGCGGATTTCTCAATATGTTGCGTGATCCCTGAGGCAAGTGTGGATGGCAACTAAGCACATTGTGCAACAATACAATGAAGACGGTTTCGTAATCGTTCGGCAACTCATTTCGACTGACGAAATCGCGGCCCTCGACCAGCATGTGGATGACTTCATCCGCGATGTTGTACCCACACTCGAGCCTGGTGACGTCTATTTCGAAGACACTCCGAGCCGGCCGGTCAAGAGTATTTTTCGAATGAACCGGCACGCCCCGTACTTTCAGCAGCTCGCCGATGACTTGCGACTCCGGGACCTCGCCACCGCTCTCCTCGCCGATACCAACATCACCTGCTCGAATGTCGCTTTTTTCGGCAAGCCCGCGGGCGACGGGTCGGTGGTGCCGGCCCATCAGGACAATGCCTTTCAGTACTGGACGCCCCCCGACGTGTTGACCGTAACCATTGCGATCGACGAATCGACGGTCGATAATGGCGCGTTGATCTGCCAGCAAGGCTCGCATCGTCTCGGTGTGCTGCCGCATCAGCCGTCCGGTGTGATGGGGTTCAGCATGGCATTGGTCGAACCGCCGGACCTGGCGTCCCACCCCGAGGCCGCGCTTTGTCTGCAACCCGGCGATGTTGCAGTACATCATGTCGCCACGGTCCACCGCAGCGACGCAAATCTCACGACGCGCTGCCGCCGCCAACTGTCGATCGGTTATTGCTCATCCCGGGCGCAACCGGACGAAGCGGCGCGTGCCGAACACCGGAAGCGTTTGGCAACGCTTCATGCAGGGGCTAAGCCGTTGCAGAGCTGAATCGCCCCGTCCCGCACCCGTCGTGTGAGATTCAGCCCAAGGTGTCGCGAACGCAGCCCCGGCGTGAACGGGGAACCGGCCCGGCCTGAACGGCCCCGGACAGCCTACCGCGAAACTTCTTCGCAATAATAGTACAGAATTCCGGGATCCGCGTCGGGCCCGGCAATAATACGATGTAGACGCAATCCTGCCCGCCCGCGAAACTTTTTTCAGGAAAAATGCGCATTTTTCCGGGAATCTGCGTCGGGCCTGTCGATGATATGGTGTGAGACGCAATCCTGCCCGTCCGCGAAACTTTTTTCAGGAAAGGGCGCATTTTTCCGGGAATCCGCCGAGCAAGCGCAATGAATTGGTAGAAGAGGCAATTCAAAATCATGACGAAGGAGGCGTGCCGGGCAAATGCAGTGAGACAGTTCTTCGAATTTTTAACTCAAAAAAACAGGCAAAGGAGAAATCCAAGATGAAAGCAACAAAGACAAGCGACCGTCGTTCCGAGTGGCTCGCAGAAGCGAAAAAACTGACGCTGGCTGCCGTTGATCGGCAGGGTGCCCTGGACGACACCTGCTCCCGTTACGGGCGCGACGACGGCCGGGAGGAAGCGCTGCAGCGCGTCGCAAAAGACACGGAGAAAATCCGTCAATCCTGCCGGCACCTCCATGAAATCGAGACGCGTGAGGATCCGCCCATGGGCGCCGCGGCCATCGGCATTCCGGGAGCGGAACCGCTGCAGGTGGCATTCACCCTGCTGGTGATGTCGCGGCTCAACGAAAATCTGGCGTGCGAGACCTCGAATGTGGCGCGACTGATCGAGATTGCAGCCGGAAGAGACCCCGCCGAGGGGCTGACGGTGCGCAGCGCTTTTCGTCGCGACTCAGGGGTTCTCCGGCCACTCGTTGAGTGTGAGGTCGGCAGAACCCTGGACGAACTCGATGAGGTGGCGCTGAAAGAATCGATCTTCAACCAGGCGCTGGAATTGCCGGACGACGCGGAAGCCGACACGGTCTCCGACGCCAGGTCGATGCGCCTGAAGCGGCGCCTGGTAGTGTAACTGCCAGGATTGCGAACACCCCAAAACCGGAGAACACAGATGTTCAAGCGGCTTATACGAATGCTACCCTGGAACCGGCCGCGCCTGGCGGATTTGCCGGAAGAACAACGGCTGAAGGCGAAGGCATTGATGCTCGGGGCCGTTGCCGGCCATTCGGGACATGCAGGAAGACTCGAGATCCTGCGGGACGACGACGACGAGGGCAAGGACGACGACGACGAGGGCAAGGACGACGACGACGAGGGCAAGGACGACGTGCCCTGAGCGTGCACGCTTTGACCAGCCCTTGTGGAAGGGACAATGTGAACCGGAAAAAGGATGGGGAATGAAAATGCTACTGTACCTATGGTTGTTGCTGGTCATTTGCTTTCTATATGTTTACGGACTGCTTGTTTATACGTTCCTGACCAGTCAAAAAAAGTAGGAAATTGACCGATTGCGTGATCATTAAATGTGCCGGCAACTCGTCCAGAACTTGACGACACGCTGCTGATGTGGCACCTTCTGAAAACGGCCGGAGGGCATGCGTGTTTGAAGATTGTGAGATGCGGCAGGCGTCGCCCAACCGTGGCCCGGAGACAGACGTGATATCATGAGCTTCCATTTATACACCGGTAATCGCCTGGAGAAACTCTCCGAGGCCCTGGCGCAGCAGTTGTCGGTGCGGCCGGTCGACGGCCCGGCACCGTTGCAGCCGGACATCGTTGTCGCCGGCAGCCTGGGAATGGGCGCGTGGCTGCAGCAGCAGCTGACGGCGCACATGCCGATAGTCGCCAACCTGCGCTTTCCTTTCATTAATGCGTTGCTCGATTTCGTCCTGCTGCACACCGACGGCCGGCCGCCCCGCTGGCAGGAGCTCGATGAAGCGGAGACCGATCAATTTTCTCGGGAGCTGCTGCACTGGCGAATTTTCGATCTCCTGGGATCCATCGACTCGGCCGGTGCCGACGAAGAGTTCAAGCCGCTGCTAAACTATTTCTCCCCGGACGACGGGCTCGGCGAGCTCAAGCGATACCAGCTGGCCGAGCAGCTGGCGAACCTTTATGACCGCTACCAGTTGTACCGCCCGAGCTGGCTGGCGGCGTGGGACGGCAGATGTCCGGGGCTGCGCCTGCCGGGCGGGCCGCCGCCGGAGCTGGGTGATGAGCAGCAGTGGCAGGCGGCGCTGTGGCAACGCGTCCGCGATGGAGCAGGCGAGGCCCGGCCGCGGCACGAGCAGCTCGCGTCGTTCACGGCGAATTCTGCCAACCTCCGTGACAGAGGCATCCATCGGCTGTTTCTTTTCTGCGTGGGCGCCTTGCCGCCGCTGCAGCTGCAGTTCATCGAGGCGTTGTCACGTGCTGTGCCCGTCCATCTCTTCGTGCTGGCGCCGTGCTCGACCTACTGGTTCGAAGACCGCCGCCCGCGTCAGGCCGAGCGCGAGGCGCAGGACCTTCGCGACAAGGGCATTGCCGACCCGTCACCGTTCATCGAGACGGGCAACCCCTTGCTGACCTCACTCGGTGTAGTGGGCCAGGAATTCCTCCGCCGGATCAACGACGAAGTGGGCGGTGCGGGACACGTCAATCTCGACGACCAGACGTGGATGACGCCACCGGCCGGGCCGGGGCTGCTCATGGCGATACAGCGCGACATCTATTACCGTCGCGCCGCCGACCAGCCGCCGGACTCCGAGGAAGCGCCGCCGCTGACAGAGGACTGGAGCCGGATTGCCGATGACGACGACAGCATCGTAATCAATTCCTGTCACAGTGAACAGCGCGAGGTGGAGGTGCTGCGCGACTGGCTGCTGCGCTTTTTTGACGCGGCTCATGAAACCGCCGCGGATGCCGACGGCCAACCGCGCGAGGTCAGCCGCCTCAAGCCGCGCCAGGTGCTGGTCATGGCACCCGATATCAGCCGGTACCTGCCGTATATCGAGTCGGTCTTCGACCGCAAGGCAAAGGGTGCGGATTCGTACATCCCCTATTCGATCGCCGACCGTACCGCGACCGGGGAGAGCCTGGTGGTGAACGCCTTCCTGCAACTGTTGCGTCTGCCGCAGGCGCGTTTCGATGCTCCGGCGATCATGGATCTGCTGGCGGTCGCACCGATCGCCCGGGCCTTCGACATCGATACCGGCTCCATCGAGAAGCTGCGCTCCTGGGTCGACGAATCCGGCATTCGCTGGGGACTCTCGGCAGGCCACCGGGAAAGCGTTCTGGCCCCGGCCGAACCCAGCGAAGGGGAGGGTACACCACTGCCGGACGGCCATGTCGGGACCTGGGAGTTCGGGCTCGACCGCATGCTGCTGGGCTATGCCATGGACGATGATCAAGGCGACTTGTTCGCCGACACCATCGCACCGTTCGGTGAAGTAGAAGGCGGTGCCGCCAGCCATGTCGGCCGATTGGCGCACCTGATCGGGAGCCTGGCAAATCTGCGTGAAACCCTCGGCGGCACCTGCACCGCCGAGGCGTGGTCGGTGAAGCTGGCGGCGGTGCTGGACGAATTCTTCGCCGGCGACAACGAGAGCTATCTCGAAATCTACCTGATTCGGCGGGGCCTGGAAAAACTGGCCGCCACCGCGGCGGCGGTCGATGCCACCAGCACCTTTGGCATCCGTGTCGCGTTGCAATATGTCCGCACCGCGCTGGAGGGCGAGTTCGTCGGCGGCGGCTTCTGCCGCGGCAAGGTTACCTTTTGCTCGATGCTGCCGATGCGCAGTGTGCCCGCCGACGTCGTGTGCCTGCTCGGCATGAGCGACGGCGAGTTCCCGCGATCGGACCGCGCCGCCGGTTTCGACCTCACGTCCGGCCCGGGCCAGCGCCGGCAGGGCGACCGCTCCCGCCGCTTCGACGACCGCTACATGTTCCTCGAGGCACTGCTGGCGGCGCGACAGAAGCTGTATATCAGCTATTTGGGACGTGACATCCAGGAGAATACGCAGCTGCCGCCGTCGGTCCTGGTGAGTGAGCTGCGGGACTATGTCGGCGACCACCTCAACGCCGCCGGTGCCACCGCCCTCGCGGAGTCGCTGCCGCAGACTACCGACCAGCGTTTGCAGGGGTTCAACTCGGCTTACTTCGAAACCCCTTCCAACGATGCTGAATCACCACCACCGGGCAGGTTGTTCTCGTATTCCACGGGCACCTGTACTGCCGCCCTGGCGCTGCAGCAGGCACGCCGCACCGAGCCGCGTCGCTATGCCCTCTTTGCGCAGGTGCACGCCGCCAGCGAGGTCGAACTGCTGCCGGAACTCGAAGAGGACAGCCCGCTGCGGACTGTTTCGATCGAGGCGTTGATCCGGTTCTACCGCAACCCCGTCGAATATCTGCTGCGCAACCGCCTCAATATTTACCTGCGCGAGGACACGGCACAGCTGCGGGGCAGCGAGTCGTTCGATCCTCCCGTCCTCGAGAAATACCAGATCAACCAGGCGATCCTGGGCAAGCAGCTCGGAATGCCGCCGCCCACCACCGAGGACGTTCACAAGCAGCTCATGGCGCAGGGCCTGTTGCCGCATGGTGTGAGCGGCCGGAATTGGTTCAAAAAGCAGTGGCAGGATGTCGGCAGCTACCTCGACCGCGAGGTGACGGCCTCGGGTCGGACAGTGCGCGATTTCCTGGAGACACCGCCGACCGAACGCCGCCGCCTCAGCTCATCGTTGCCCGACAACAGCTGCACCCTGACCGGGGGCCTGGAACTGCATGACGACATACACTTCCGCGGCCGCTTCGGATCGCTCCGCGCCACGGACCGGTTCGACGCCTGGGTCCGCCATCTTCTGCTGTGCGCCAAAGGCAACAACTGCCGGACCGTTTTCCTTGGCAAGGGAAAGAAGAAGTCGAAGACAACTAATCTGTACGAGCCGGCATCTCTGTCTCCGGATATCGCACAGACACGTCTCAACACGCTGCTGACGCTGTACCTGCGTGGATTGCGGCAGCCCCTGATGCTGGTGCCATCCGCATCATGGGCCTATGTCAAGGCGAATGGGGCTGGTGATGGTCTCGAAAAGGCCAACGCCGCCTGGCTGGGGTCTTTTAATTCCGTGGCCTACGACGGTGTCCTCGATACCGCCTTCCGCTTCTGCTGGGGTACCGGCCCACTCGACGGCTGGGTTACCGAACGCTTCGCCGCCATGGCCGCAGCCGATGAGGCCGATAACACCGATGAGGCCATCGCGGCCTTTGACGTCAACCTCGCCGCTGATGAGGTCAACTTGGCCGCTTTCGACGAGGTCGCCTGGCTCGTCTTCGACCCCCTCAGGAAGGATGGCCAGCGATGACTGCACCTGACAATACAACGCATGCTTCTGCGGCAGCCCACCGCCCCTTCAACGAGGCAGTCATCGACTGCCCGCTCACCGGGGTCAGGCTGGTCGAAGCCAGTGCCGGGACCGGCAAGACGTTTCAGATCCAGACGCTGTTCCTGCGCCTGGTCGTCCTCGAGGGCATCACTGTCGACCGCATTCTCGTCGTCACCTTTACCGAGGCGGCGACCAAGGAGCTGCGCGACCGCTTGCGGAGTATCCTGGTGAAAGCCCGCGGCCACCTCGATGGCGTGACGCTGGAGGCAGCGGACAACGATTTTCCACGGGTCACCGACATTCTCGCCGGCGCCGGCGACGAGGCGGAGCAACTGCAGCGCCTGCGTGCCGCGGTGCGTGACTTCGACCAGGCCGCCATCTTCACGCTCCATGGCTTCTGCGCGCGCGTCCTTGGCGAGGCCGCCTTCGAATGCGGACTGCCGTTTGATACGGAGCTGGCGACAAACTCCGAAGGACTGATGACACAGGTTGTCGAGGACGAGTTCCGCACCCAAGTCTATACCATGCCACGACTGCTGGCGGCGGCCGAGGTTTCCAAGGACGTGAATTTCGACACGATCGGTTCCCTGGTGAAGGGGGCGGTGGGCAAGCCGGACCAGAAGATCGAGCCAACCGCGGCCCAAGCCCCGTGTGATCTGATCGGGGCGCTCGAAACACTGCAGAACGAGCTGGACGCTAAAGGCGATGCCATTGCCGAGACGATCACCGCTGCCCTCGAGACCGAGTTCAGCGGAGCCCAGACAGCCGGGGAATTCGCCGCTGATTGGGGGCGCTTCAACACGGAATTGGCAGCCGGCACCGATTCGGCTGACCTCGTGGTATTTCTGGAGCGGTTCTCGACCGCTGGATTCGAGAAGGATACGAAACGTGGAGTCGGATGCGAGACGCCGGCATCACTGCAGGCAGTCATTGATGCGTCAACGACATTTACATCCTGGCTCGACGACAATAACGTCAAGGCGAGCCGCGGCAAATGGCAGTTCTCCGACGGTATGACAGATGCGGATGTCCATTCGCAGCTCAGGCCCCTGCTGGCGTCACTGCAGGAATCCGTGACCGCTGCCATCGACTTCGTAGTCGAGCATAGCGAGAAGTTTGAAAAAGACGGGATAGCCCTGAAAGGCCATCTCTATCTATTGCAGACGAACGCCGAGGCGACGCCCGAATCCTTTCCCGCCACCGCAAAGCTGACAAAGACACTCGCCTTCCTCAATTCCAAAAATGTCGACAAGGTTAAATCCAAGGAAGAAGTACACTGGCAGCTGCCACCGGAGGTCGCCCGCTTCGCTGGCCTCTGTGACGAAGTACGCCAGCAGCTGTCTCGCGCCATGACGAAGTTCAAGCGCGACCTGATCGACGGCGGCCGCAAACGCTTCCGCGCCCTGAAGGCTGAGCAGAACGTGCGGACCTATGATGACATGCTGCTCGATCTGCGCGACGCGCTGGATCCCGAGCAGACCCCCGGCGCCGAAGCCCTGGCCGAACTGCTGCGTGACAAGTTCGAAGTCGGGGTGATCGATGAATTCCAGGACACGGACCCGGTGCAATTCAAAATCTTCTCCCGCATTTTCATCGACGGCAGCAAGCCGCTCTTCCTGGTCGGCGACCCCAAACAGGCGATCTACGCCTTTCGCAACGCCGATATCTTTACCTATTTCCATGCGAAGAAGCAGGTCGTCGGGGACTGCCGGTACACGCTGCTGCAGAACTACCGCTCCGAGCCGTTGCTCATTGAGGCCGTCAACCATCTGTTCCGCGAGCCGGAAGAGATGGCGGATGGTGACATGAGCCGGTCCTTTGCGATGCCGGCGGACAGGATCCGATACAATGCCTCCCGCAGTGCCGGTAAAGAGCCTGAGGACTGTCTGCAGATCGATGGCGAAACGGATCCGGCGCCGCTTAAACTGCAGATACTGGGGAAAATTGGCAATAAAGATGCCGCGACGGAAATCGTCCATGAGCGGGTGGCGGCCGATATTGACGACCTGCTTAAAGACAAACAAGTGACGATGCCGGACAGACGGGCCGACGGTACAGTAGTGCGCCGGGCCGTGCAG